>PMXB01000294.1 GCA_003165935.1 Acidobacteriaceae bacterium
CACAACCTGCTCTGGGAGCAGGACCCCAAAGGCTTCACGCAGCGCCTCGACAAGTTCCTCGCTATCTGCGCCCGCCATCACATCCGCCCCGTCTTTGTCCTCTTCGACTCCTGCTGGGATCCGCACCCCAAGCTCGGCCGCCAGCACCCGCCCGTCCCCGGCGTCCACAATTCCGGCTGGGTCCAGGCCCCGGGCACTGAGGTCCTCAACGACCCATCGCAATATCCCAAGCTCGAGGCCTACANNGGCCTGCTGCCGCAGGTCTTCGCCTGGGCCCGCTCGGCCCATCCCACTCAGCCACTCACCAGCGGCGTCTGGCAGGGCGACTGGTCATCGCTTGACACCATGACCCCCGTCGGTCGCATCCAGATCGAGCAATCCGACATCATCAGTTTCCACAACTACGGCTGGCCCGAAGACTTCGAAGCCCACGTCAAGCTGCTCCAGCAGTACCACCGTCCGCTCATCTGCACTGAGTACATGGCGCGCAACATCGGCAGCACCTTCGATGCCATCCTGCCCCTCGCCCGCCAGTACCACGTCGGCGCCATCAACTGGGGCCTCGTCGCCGGCAAGAGCCAAACCTGGATCCCCTGGGACTCGTGGCAACATCCGTACATCCACGACCAGCCCATGCTCTGGCAGCACGACATCTTCCACCCGGACGGCACGCCCTACCGTCCGCGCGAAATCGAGATCATCCGCAACATGACCGGCGCCAAATAGACCGATCTACTTCCCGATACAAAACCTCGAAAAGATCAGGTTAAGCACATCGTCAGCCGTGGTTTGGCCGGTTAGCGAATCAAGCGCCCACAGTCCTCGATAAAGGTCGATCAGGATCATCTCGTGCGGTGTCCCCTCCTCACTCGCTTTGGCCCCCACATCCAGCGCCTCCAACGCGGTCGTCACCGCCTGGTGGTGCCTTAGGCTCGTAAGCATCCCAGGCTCCGCCGCTGCACCGCCCGTCGCCAGAGCCAGAATCCGCTCCTTCAGCGCCGCAATCCCTTCGCCCGTCAGCGCCGAAGTCCTAACCGCCGGAATCCCCTCCACCTCGCCAGATTTCCATTCAAGCTCAGCCAGGTCGCACTTATTCACCGCAACCACCGCCGGCCGCCCCGCAACCGACTCCAGCAGCTCCTGCTCTTCGTCGCTCAGCTTCTCGGTTGCGTCCACCACCACCACCACCAGCGCCGCGTCTGCCAGCGCTTCGCGGCTCCGCGCGATCCCCAGCTGCTCGGCCTCTTCCACCCCCTCGCGCAGCCCTGCCGTATCCACCAGCTCAAGCGGAATCCCGTCCAGCGCAATCCTCTCCGACACTGTGTCCCGCGTCGTTCCCGGCGCAGCCGTCACAATCGCCCTCTCCCGTTCCACCAGCCGGTTGAACAGAGAGCTCTTCCCCACGTTCGGCCTGCCCACAATCGCCAGCGTCAGCCCATCGTGGACCACCCGCCCCCGCCGAAAGCTCGCCTCCATCGCTGCCAGCTCTGGCCGTATCTCCCCAATCCTCCGCGCAATCTCTTCGGCGGGCGTTACTTCCACGTCGTCTTCGGCAAAGTCGATGCCGGCCTCGAGCAGCGCAATCAGCTCCGCCAGCCCCTGCTTCACCGGACCAACGCGACGGCTCAGCGACCCGCCCATCTGGCTCGCCGCCTGCCGTGCCTGCGTCAGTGTCTGCGCCTCAATCAGGTCGCGCACCGCCTCCGCCTGCGTCAGGTCCAGCCGTCCAGCCAAAAATGCCCTCTGCGTAAACTCTCCCGGCTCAGCCAGCCGCGCGCCCAGCCCAATTGCCCGCCTCAGCAGCAGCTCCAGCACCACCGGCGACCCATGCGCCGCAATCTCCACCACGTCCTCGCCCGTATACGAGTGCGGCCCCTTGAAGAAGGTCACCACGGCCTCGTCGATCCGCTCGGCCGCTTGCCCTTCTGTCTCGCCGCGCGCCGCCTCGTCGAATTCCCGGTCCACCACGTCCGCCAGTTGCGCTCGCCCGGGCTCCAGCGCCCTCTTCAGCCGCACAAGATCCTCGGCAATCCGCGCCGCCTCCGCCCCGCTCAGCCGCACGATCCCGATCCCGCCACGTCCCGGCGGCGTCGATATCGCGGCAATCGTGTCGTGGGTGCCCGTCTGCTCGCTCATGGTCCCTCCCAGTGTAGAAGTTCTTGTGCCCGCTGACACTTTCTCTCCCCAATGCAGACGAATAGAATTGTGAGTGCGGGGGCCTCTTCTAAGTCCATTGCCTTGCGCCCACCCGGCAATCAGCCCGTGCCCTCCCTCTAACCAGAATTGGAAAGTAAAGTACCGGCGATGAATCTGTACCTGGGTCCCCTGAAGTTTGTCTGTCCTCAACCTCGTGTTTGCGCTCTCTCCACTCTGGTCCTCTTCGTTGCAGGATTCTTCCTCTCGCTTCTCGCTTCGGCCCAGCCGTCTCCGCGGCAATCCTCGCAGGCCATTGTCTCGGGCGTTCTGCGCAACCCTGGAAACGCTCCAATTCCGAACGCCAGGATTCGTCTTGCTTCTCCGGCCGCCACGCTCGACACGACCACCAGCTCCGACGGCACCTTCCAGCTCACCGCTCCTGCGCCCGGCCAATACCGCCTCACCGTAGAAGTCAACGGATTGAAGGCCGCCTACGCGCAGCCCCTCGCCCTCGCAGCCGGAGACTTTCCCGTAGCGCTCACCCTTTCCGATCGTGGCGAGCTCACCCTCACCCAGGAAACGCCCAAAAAGGCCGCTGGCGGCGAAGAGCTCTCCAGCCAGGCCGTCAGCGAGCTACCGCTCAACAAACGCGACTTCAGCTCCCTTCTTCTCCTTGCCGCCGGAACCATGACCGACGCCAACGGAGCCACCAACTTCACCGCTCAATTCGCCATCAACGGCCAGCGCGGCGTTGAAGCCACCTTTGCCATGGACGGCGCTGACATCAGCGATCCCGAAATGGGCGGCAGCACCTTCTCCAACTTCAACGTCGATGCCGTCGAAAGCATAGACTCCAGCTCCGGCTGGATGCCCGCCGAAATCGGCAGCGGCGCCTCCGGCTACACAAACATCCACACCCGCTCCGGCATCAGCGGCTTCCACGGCTCATTCTTCGAGTTCCTGCGCAACTCAGCCCTCGACGCCCGCAACTACTTTGACCACCCCTCCATCCCCTATCCAGGCCGCATCCCGCCCTTCCGCCGCAACGAGTTCGGCTTTACCAACGGCGGTCCCATCTACATCCCCCACGTCTTCGACGGCCGCAAGTCAACTTACTACTTCGTCCAGTTCCAGGGCTTCCGCCAGGTGCTGGGTACCACTCAGGTCATGCCTGTTCCCACTCCAGACGAGCGCGCAGGCATTGACCCTGTCACTTACGCCGACGGATCCACGGATACGCTCACCGTTCCCGTTAACGCCCAGATCGCCGCCATCCTCGCCCGTTATCCTCAGCCCAATAACCCCACCGGCCCCTTCGGCGCGCGTACCTACGCCACCGCCTCCAAGGTCGACACCAATGCCAACCAGTTCTCCCTCCGCCTCGACCACAAGATCTCTTCCAAAGACCAGTTCTTCGCCCGCTTCAACATCGACGATCTCAACGGCCCCACCACCAATCCTGACCAGACCGCCATCGATCCATCCTTCGGCGTTGTATACATCGACCACCAGCGCAATGTCGTCGGCACCTGGACCCGCAATGCAACGCCTCGACTCATGTTCGAGTCCTCAATCTCCATCGAGCGCACCACGCCCGGCTTTCCCACCACCGACTACACCGACCCTGCCGTTAAATTCAACGACGGATTGTTCGAGGCCTTCAACTCCGCCGCCGGTTCTGTAATGCAGGCCTATGGCAATCTCTTCCAGGGCCGCGAGAATGTCTCCTTCACCACGGCGAACCACGCATTCAAAGCCGGATTTGAGGCGCGCCTCAATCGCGACACCACTTACTTCGGCATCAGCCCCAACGGCGAATACGACTTCGGCGGCGGCACCGCCTACGCCACAACCCCGATCTCTTCGCAAACAGGAAAGCACAACCTCAAACCCGGCGATCCATTGCCCGATACCCTCTCCAGTCTTCTCTCCGGAAGTTCGTTTACCTATATCGTCGCCATCGCCGCTCCGCCATTCTCCAACGGCGCGCACATCGGCCCCGCTGCCATCAACCGCGAGAACTTGAGCTTCTTCCTCCAGGACACATGGAAGATCAACCCCAGCCTGACTCTCGACTACGGCGTCCGCTGGGACCTTTACACCCCCATCTCCGAGCGCGCTCGCCGCACCTCCTCTTTTCGCACCATCAACGGCGTCCAGCAGTTCGTTGTTAACCCACAGCCGGGTTATGCCACCAACTGGAACGCGTGGCAGCCGCGCATTCAACTCTCCTGGCAGGCCCCGGCCAAGTTGCTCATCCGTGCCGGCGGCAGCGTTATGACCATTCCCCCAAATATCTGGCAGGATAACTTCCTTACCGGCTCGACGCCCTTTGTCATCTACCCGCGGCTTGTGGCAGCTCCCGGCGCACCGGTCAACTACGGCTTTCAAATCACGCCCGCCGAGTTGCCCACCGTCTACACCCTGGCCGGAGCCAACATCTTCCCTGATGGAAATCCCAAAGCCGTCGCCCCAAACACCATCATGGACGTAAACCGCTACGAGCAGCAGATGGCCGCCCTCACCCCCGGCCACGGCGTCAGTGACCTCAACCTTAGCGGGATCGACGCCAAGTTCGACAACGCCACGCTCTACAACTGGTCCCTCGGCCTCGAGCGCAAATTCGGCAATCTCACCGGCGATCTCGGCTACGTGGGAACCGCTGCAACCAAACTGCCGCACATCAGCTATCCCAATGCATTTTCCGGAGCGGTCAACGGCTTTGCTCCCTACTCCACCTTTGACAATGCAGGAAACGTCATCGGCGGCTTCGGCGTGGAGAACGTAATCACCGCAACATCGCACTCCAGCTATCACGCGATGCAGGCGTCCCTCTCAGGAACTATGGGCCACGGCGGTCCTGGTATTCAGGCCAGTTACACCTGGAGTAAGTCGATTGATGATCTCAGTGGCCTGGGAGGTGGAACGGGCTCCACGGGCGCGGTCTCTATACCCTCTCCGCAGAATCCCTTTGACACTCACCCCGAAAAAGGCCCCTCGTCCTTCGATGTCACAAACGGCTTTGGCCTCAGCCTTGCTCAGGATCTTCATCTCGACAAGGCTTCCTGGCTTGCCCCACTTGGCCACAAAGCCACTGCCGGATGGGAGCTCCTCTCCATCTCAAGCATCAGCTCAGGCGCGCCCTTCACCATCTACTCGGGCATCCAGCAGACCGGCTATGGCTCCGCTGGCTCTGATCGCCCCAACCAGGTCGCCATACCCCACCTATCCACCGCTCGCCAGAACCGCCAGGACTACTTCGGTCAGGGTGCCGCCAACGCCGCCAACTTCTTTTCCATCCCCATCAATCGCCCCGGCGGAAGTGGACCCAACAGCGGCTTCTTCGGCACTCTCGGCCGCAACAGCTTCCGCGGCCCTGCCTATTACGACTACGACTTCGCCCTCATCAAAACCACCGCCTTCGGCCATCGCAAATCCGGCGCCGAGTTCATGGACCTCCAGTTCCGCTCCGAGTTCTTCAACCTCTTCAACATCGTCAACATGGGCCTGCCCGCCAACACCCTCACTGGCTCCGGCTTCGGCCAGATCTCAAAGACCGCCGGCAACTCCCGCCAGATTCAGTTCTCCCTCAAGCTCATCTATTAAGAAACCTCTGCGCAAGGCGGCCCTGTAACAGGGCACGACTTCAGTCGTGCCAATAATGCCTGCAAAAAGCTTGGGCTTCAGCCCCTGCAAATCTTCTCCCAGCCAAAATTCTACTTCTGCAGAGGCTCCTGAACGCCTCCGCTCCGCATCCACGCCACCACCGCAAACGGCGTCATCGCAAGCAGAGACACCAGCACCGAAGCGATCAGAATGTCCGTCGTCGCCCATACTCTTCCTGTCGCGTCCGCAGCCGAAGCCGGAAACAGCCCCTTCCGAAAAACCAGCAGATTTCCCAGCGCGCAGATTCCGTAAATCAGAATGGCCAGTCGCCAAAACCTCAAACTTACTGGCTTCATTAGGTCCGAGTTAGCCCTGAGATATACCGCGAAGCCAAGATAGAAAAGAAAAGCAGTCAGATACCACCCGATAAAGTTACTGACCGGCACGCCAAAGTAGATCCCCCCATCCCGCCAGATCCATGCCCGGTCAAGTGTCGCCCAAATCGAATCCATCGACACATCCCATGCCACCATCACTGCGCTCGCCAGCAACGGCAGCGCGACGACTCGCCAGCCCACGAGCGGCTTATCACGATATCCGAGAATCAAAAAAGCAACCACCCACGAGCAATACCCAATTCCCACGTACGCCAGCACCAGCAAAACAGGCACCTGCAGAAACTTGGGGCCCATCAGGCTCGTGAAGAAATAGTGCCCGAAAGGAAACCCTGTTCGAAGGCTCAGGCTCTCTGACAAGCCACCCACTCCCATGCAAAACGCGGTGAACACCACCATCCCTCGCACCCCGTAGACGATGCCCCCGTGAACCCATGCGAAAACCGCCGGCGGAACAACCTGCAACGCAACAATTACCAGCACCGGAACCGGCCCGGGATACTGTTGGCACACTCGCCCCCCCATATATAGCGCAACCATTGTCCACAGAAGAACCGCCTGCCATCTAGCCACAGCTTCGTTCCCGGCCATCGATACTCCCTATCGCTGAGTCTATCGAAATAACCGTCGTGTCAACCCTCACCGCCGAGTGCTATAAAGTCTGTTCCACTCCGGGGCCACTTGAGCCGCTCCGAATCACGAGGGAGTCCCATGAAATCTCTCCACCACGCCCGCCTATTTCGCTTGATGCTTGCCGCCTTTGTCCTGGCCCTAGGCCTCAACATGGCCCACGCCCAGCAACCTAAGCCTGCCGCCCCAGTGGCCGCCGCGCATCACGCCCTCGACCTCAACGTCGTCAAGCCCGAGTCTGTCGGCTTCTCCAGCCAGCGACTCGAGAACCTCCACGCCATCATGCAGCAGGCCGTCGACAAGAAACAGATCGCCGGCATCGTCACCATCCTCGCCCGCCACGGAAAAATCGTCGACTATCGCACCTACGGCCTGCGCGACATCGCCAGCAACACCCCCATGACCAAAGACACCATCTTCCGCGACTTTTCCATGACCAAACCCATCACTGGCGTGGCCATGATGATCCTCTACGAGCAGGGCAAGTGGCTCCCGTCCGATCCCATCTCCAAATACATCCCCGAGTTCGCCCATCTCAAGGTCTACAACGGCGTCGATGCCGACGGAAAAATGATCCTCGTCGACCCTGACCACGCCCCCACCATGCACGAGCTCATGAGCCACACCGCNNATCCCGCTCCTCTATCAGCCCGGCAAAGGCTGGACCTACTCCGTCTCCATGGACATCGAAGGCTACATCGTCGAGAAGCTCTCCGGCCAGTCTCTCCCCGACTTCGTCCGCGACCACATCACCCAGCCGCTTCATATGCGCGACGCAGGCTTCTTTGTCCCCGCCGACAAGCTCGCCCGCTTTGCCACCATGTACAGGGGCAACGAAAAAGGCGAGCTCGTTGCCGCCACAAACCCCGGCACCGTCGAGCGCGACTTCACCAAGCAACCCACTGCGCCCTCCGGTGGCGGCGGCCTCGTCTCCACCGCCGAAGACTACTACCGCTTTGCCCAGATGATGGCTAATCGCGGCGAGCTCGATGGCAAGCGCATCCTCGCCCCCGCAACCGTCCATCTCATGACCTCCAACCACGTCCCCACCCAGCTCCTCACCGGCCAGTTCAAGATCGGCTCCCAGGTCATGCGTCCAGGCTTCGGATATGGATACAACTGCGCCGTCGTCTTCGACCCGCCCGAGGCCAATCTCCCTGAAGGCAAGGGAACCTTCTTCTGGGATGGCGCTGCCGGAACCTGGTTCTGGGTCGATCCAACCAACGATGTCGTCTTCATCGGAATGATCCAGCGCTCCGGCGGTCCCGGCCAACCCAACCTCCAATACCTCAGCCGCAGCGCCGTCTACGGTGCCCTCNNCCGGGTGCCCCATCCTAACCGCGGTTCCTTGCGGTTAGGTTGGGAAGCCAGAATCTCCTCTGGCCGCGCAGCCACGTCCGCCGCACACTAGGTGCTCATTTCAGCAGGCCCAGCGCCATCGCCGGGTGCCCCCATCCTAACCGCGGTTCCTTGCGCAGCTCGCCCGCCATAAACGCCGCTGTCTTCACCTCGTGCCCCGAAAGCTCTGGATTCTCATGCAAATGCTTGTAGACCTCCACCAGCGCCGGCAACTGCCTCTCCGCCGCAGCATTCAAGTCTGCTGATCCCGCACTCTGCGCACCTACCGGCAATGCCGCGCCAATCAAAATCGAAATGCCCATCCACCGCAGCATCATCGCGAAGCCTCCAAGCCTATTGTTCATCACGAATCTACGCGCCAGCCTACCACAGCCCCCGAAACACACAGGGTGCCGAATCAGTCGTGCCTCGAACGATCCGATTCCGCACCCCCAGCAGCCAAAATGCTACACTCCGCCTGCGGGGAGCAATCTATGAAGGCAACGGCCATCGAGTTTCGTCTGCGCATGCTGATCAATATGATCATCATTGTTTTTGGTTTCAATGCACCGGGCAGCCCGGCGTGGAGCGCTATTACTGGAACACCGCGCCAGGTCTCCCTCATAGAGTGGCTGCCACTCGAGCTCAGCCGCGCCGGCCTCGTCTCTTTTACCGCCGCCGTGCCTGCAGTGNNTACGTTCGCAACCCGCTCTACATCGGCGTCTGGTGCATGGTCGCGGCCCTCGCGTTCCTCATGACCCCCATCGGCGCGCTCGTCACCATGCTCCTGATCACGTTCTTTCAGTTCCGCCTCATTCTCGGCGAAGAAGCCTTCCTTGCCGGCCAAATCGGACAGCCCTACCAGGACTATCTGCGCGCCGTTCCCCGCCTCATCCCCCGCCTCCGCACCACACTGCCCCCCTCGACGGCAAAGCCGCAGTGGATACGCGCATTCCTCACCGAACTTACGCCGATTGGAGTTTTTATCGCGATCGCCGTCGTCTCCTGGAGGTTCGACCACATGCTCATGGTCCGAACCATCCTGGTCGTGTTCGGCGTTTCCCTGGTGGCCCGCGCCATCATGCCCAAAGCCGCCAAGCCCACTAGCCCTCAGCCTGGCTCGCCGGAATAGTCTCCGCGCGGCGCTTCCCCAGCCGCCCCAGGTGCGTCCATCCAAAGCCTTGCGGATACTTCAGCCCATACCCCATCAGCCGGTCCACGCCAATGTGGAAGATCCACACAAACGCATACGGCAACAACCCAGGACTTTTCAGCAGTATCGACATCGCTACCAGAGTCCCCGGTGTCACATAGCTGTGAATCGCGTTATAGATGCGCGCGCCCAGCTTCGGCCCGCCCAGGTATCCAAGCATGCTCAGGTCGGGCAGCAACCACAACGCGGCAAACAACCACCAGCTCGCCCCCGTGCGCGCATAGAACAATGCTGAAACCACAGCGACCGCTAACCCCTCAAGCCGCAGAAAAACTTGAACGTGTAACTCAGCCATCGGGTCTGTTGCCGTCAATTCGGTTGCCATAACCATCCGATGCGCCTCACCAAAGGAACGATGAGAATTCTCGCCCGGATTTGTTGCCGCTGTTTACGGGAAAACTCCAGTGGGCTGGCGTCTTGAAAAAAGGCACGACTTCAGAGCCTGCCCTGAGCGGAGCCGAAGGGTGCCGATAGAGCTGAGTCGATGTTTTGAAAGGGCA
>PMXB01000321.1 GCA_003165935.1 Acidobacteriaceae bacterium
AAACTTCCTCAGCGACGGCTCGTTCATTGCGATCAGGATATTTGGCACGGGCACGAGCGGCGAGTCTATGAGCTCGCTGGCGATCCTCACCTGGCAGTTCGACGTCCCCGAGCGCATCTCCGGCCCATACGAAGGCAGCCACGAAACCTCAAGCCCCGCGTCTAGGCCGGCCTCGGCCAGCACCTCGCCCAGAAGCAGAACACCCTGGCCCCCAAATCCTGCCACGCGCACCCGCAGATCCACGTTCCTGGCGACTGCACCCACGACCCCTCCGGCTTTCGCGTCGTCGCTCTCAATCTCCAGAATTCGCCGCAGCTCCTCGAGCGCTGGAGCAGGCTTGGCCGCCAGGCGAGGCTGCGTCTGCTTCGTGCGGTCGCGGAAGACGCCCAGCGGAAACGTCTTTTCCATTGTCTCCTTGACCCACCGCTGCGCATCCACCGGCGTCATCTTCCAGATGGTTGGGCAGGGCGTGAGTACCTCAATCAGCGAGAATCCCAGGCCGCGCACCTGGTTCTCCACGCCCTTGCGGATCGCCCGCGCCGCCCCGGCAATCTGCTTGTTGTCGCCCAGTGCTACGCGTTCGATATAGACCGGTGCCTCCAGCGTGGCCAGCAGCTCGCTCACATGCAGCGGGTAGCCCTCATTGATGGCATCGCGGCCCTCAGGGCAAGTCGAACTCTTTTGCCCCAGCAGCGTGGTCGGCGCAAACTGCCCGCCCGTCATGCTGTAGATGGCATTGTTTACAAAGATTACGGTGATGTTTTCGCCGCGATTGGCCGCGTGCAGAATCTCCGCCGAGCCGATCGCCGCCAGGTCGCCGTCGCCCTGGTAGCTGATCACGATGCTCCCCGGACGGCTGCGCTTCACCGCCGTAGCCACAGCGGGCGCGCGCCCGTGCGCCGCCTGAATGTTTCCCACATCGAAGTAGTAGTAGGCAAACACCCCGCATCCCACCGGGCTGATCAGGATCGTTCGATCCTTGATCTCGAGCGAGTCAATCGCCTGCGCCAGCATCTTGTGGATGTTGCCGTGGCCGCACCCGGGGCAGTAGTGCGTCTGGTGCTGCAGTTCAGGCTTCCGCTCGTACGTCGAGTAGAAAGAGTCCGCCCTGGAGTGGGTAACCTCGTATTCAGTAAGCAACGGGCTAGACATGGGCCACCTGCTCCTCCTCCGGCTGCGTCACCGGCGTATGTTTCCGAGCCAGTTGTCTCACCACCGCCAGCACCTCATCGTGCGACGGAACATTTCCGCCCATCCGGTTCAGGAATTCCACCGGCCGTGCGCCATTCACCGCCAGCCTCACGTCTTCCACCATCTGGCCGTTGCTCATTTCCACCACCAGAAACACCCGCGCTCGCTCTGCCAGCCGGTACAACTGGGTGGTAGGGAAAGGCGATAGGGTGATCGGCCGAAGCAGCCCGACCGGCAGCCCCTCAGCTCGCGCCTCCATCGTTACCGCTTTCAGAATCCGCCCCACAATGCCGTAACCCACCAACACAATCTCCGCATCCTCCGCATACCAGTCTTCGGCCCGCGTCTCCAGTTGCCGCGCGCGCTTGAACTTCGCTTCCAGCCCTCGCAAATGCACTTCCATGTCGTTGAAGTCCATATGGAGAGACGTGATCATATTGCCCCGCGACTCCGCAGTCCCGGTCACTGCCCAATCCGGAACCTGGGGCTGAACCGCTGCCTGCGGAAACTCCACCGGCTCCATCATTTGCCCCACAAACCCATCCGCCAGCAGCACCACCGGGCCGCGGTACCGGTCGGCCAGCTCAAAGGCCAGCGCCGTCAGGTCGGCCATCTCCTGCGCTGAGTGCGGCGCCAGCACAATCGTGTGATAGCTGCCATTGCCGCCGCCCTTCACCACTTGGTTATAGTCGCTCTGCTCCGACCCCAGGTTGCCCAACCCCGGCCCGCTGCGGCTGATATCCGCAATTACGCACGGCAACTCCGCACCAGCCATGTAGCTGATGCCTTCCTGCATCAGGCTAATTCCCGGCCCGCTCGACGCCGTCATGCACCGCACCCCCGCTGACGACGCGCCGTAGAGCATGTTGATCGCCGCGACCTCGCTCTCCGCCTGCAGGAATGTCCCGCCCGCCTGCGGCATGTAGAGCGCCGCTGCCTCAGCGATCTCGCTCGCCGGAGTAATTGGATACCCGTAGAACGCGCGGCACCCCGCTAGAATTGCGCTCTTTACAATCGCCTCGTTGCCCTTCATCAGTTGCTTGCGCATCAGTTTGCCCTCGCAACATTCCCAGTCGTTCCAGATCCGATCTGTGTGGTTCCGGCCTGCCCGGCAGCAGCCCGAGCGCCGGCCTGTATTGCCCGCATCACTGTAATCGCCCCCGGCTCAGGGCAGACCATGAAGCAGATTCCGCACGCTGTGCACCCGGACCCCGCGTAGCCGGCTGTTCGGTAGCCATAGTGATTCAGTTGTTCGCCCATCCGGATGACCTTGGGCGGGCAGGCCTCAACGCAGAGTCCGCACCCCTTGCACTCGTTCTGGTCTACGCGCAGCAGCCCCCGGTCGCATTTGGCGTTCCCCGCCTTTGCGTTCCCGTTGTCTGCTTTGGCGTTCCCAGCACTCTGTATTTCGCTCTTGGTTGCGATTCGATCTTCCATAACGTGCTCCCGGCCTCATCCGGCCAGATTCGCCGCTTTGCCCGGTCCACCTAGATGCTTTGCCCGACTTTCAGCCGTGCCCACCCCACAGGTGCATTCCGCTCTAGTGGCCCGAAATAGCTTCAACCCCGCAGGTGGGAATTGCTGTGATCGGTATCACCCGGGCCGGAGCACGAGAGATGGAGCTGACGTTTTCAGCTTTCACAGCGCGCCACCAGAATTGCCCTGAGGACTATTCGCCTGCTTTCACCGCCAGTTGCTCGATCACCGCGATGTTCTGGATCAACTCAGGCGGAAAGCCATGACGGTCTTGCAGATAGAATGGGGAGTTCCATGAGAGCCAGACCTTCTGCTGGCTGTCTTCCCAGACCAGAATCTTGAGTGGCAGGTCGATCGCAGCGCTCGGCGCAGCCTGCATGATTGGCGTACCGGCCTTGGGGCTGCCAAATATTAGAAGCTTTGTAGGAGGCATCTTCATTCCCGCCTTTTCCGCCTCTCCGCTGTGGTCGATCACAGCAAACAGAGTGATCCCTTTTGCTTCCAGGATGCTCATCAGTCGCGCCACAGTCTCATCGACCGTGTGATTGCTCGCGAGACCGACAATGCCTTTCTCGTTGCTCGTCGCCACAGATACCTCCTTATCGCTTGCCAACGCGACGGCCGCGCCTGGCCTCGAATCGAAACCAGATAGACGGCCATTGTGAGTCAGATCAGCGCCAGAAGCAACGAAATCGCCGCTGGCGGTTGCTGGCGACAACACTCATCGTAATTCCGTCATTGTGAATTCAACTGTCACCGATTCTCAAGCACTGAGAGAGCGGTCGCACATCCAATTGCATTGGTTCGGGCGTGACAATGACCACGTCCGAGGCTCAAGCAGAGATCTCTACAAGCGGCGGACGGTCCCAAAATTTCTGGAGTTTTACGCTCAAGCAGGACCCCCCTGCGAACGAAAGCGAGCAACAGCTCGATGGAATGCTGGCGGAGAGAGGGGGATTC
>PMXB01000164.1 GCA_003165935.1 Acidobacteriaceae bacterium
CTTATCGAGCGCATCCGAGCAATGGCGGCTTCGCTGCCAGATCATGCAGCGACCATCCAGAATGAACTTGAAGCGGCTGGATTGCTGCATGGCACGATCACACGGTTGGCGCGGAGGCTGACAGCGAGGGCGTCATCTTGCCAGAAGCTTCTGCCAGGCAGCGATTGAGTCGAAAGACATGCGCCGGGAGTTCGAAAACTATGGAAGGAGCCTTTGACTCAGGACACTAGAAGACGCCTGCCATGTAGACCTCGGCGGGGTGATGAGCCTCGGACTTGAGACCGCATGCTTCGAGCACGATGGGCGAGAGCGTGATCACCGGGCAGTGAGCGTGCGCCAGCACCTTGTAGACAACGCCATGGCGGGTGATGGCAGCGAACGCCGATGCGCCCTGTGCGCCAAGAACAATGAGATCGGCCAGTTGAGCGCGGCCCTGATAGAGCAGTTCCTCAGTGGGATCGCCGGGAACAACGATGGTTTGCACGGTGATTTTGTCATGCAGTTCCGGAGGAACCAGGCCAAGGAGCTCAGCTTCGATCTGGTCGATTGAGCGGCCGGCGAGGACTTCGGCGCGTTCCTGCGGCCGAATCACATGCTGGAGGATAAGGCGGGCATTGTGCTGGGCGGCGAGCTCCGCGGCAAAAGCGGCGACGATGTAGCTTGCTTCCTGAAGGCTGACGGCACAGAGAATGTTGCGGGTGGCGAAGTTGCGGTAGGCGCCCTCAACGGTTTCTGGGCCGACGATGTACACGGGCACAGAAGAAGTGCGAAGAACGGCTTCGGCAACGGAGCCGACCAAGAGCTTTCCGATGGGTCCGGGCGAGTGGGTTGCCATCACGACGCGGTCGATTGAACGCTCGCGCAGGAAGGCGAGGATCTGGTCGGCGGGAAGACCGGGACGGACGACGATCTCGCAATGGATACCCGCCTGCTCAGCCCGCCGGGCAAGCGGCTCAAGGCTTTTCATTTCGCTGCGAGCAGCGGCGGCGTAATCGTAGTAGCGGATGCCTGAGGTTTCAGACGCTGCCACAACGAGTGTGTCGTACGCGTGAAAGACGATGAGACTGGCGCGAAACTCAGTGGCTTGCGCGAGGGCAAAAGCGAAGGCCTTTTCGTTGGCGGGAATCTCGGACGCGAAGAGGATGGTGGAGGGTTTGCTCCAACCTGGCCTGATGAAGGCTGCCATGGGAACCTCCTTGAGGTGCGGAAAAGACGATAGCAATAAGGTTGGTGGGTGCGCAGTGCGTGGCCGCACAGGTTGAAGTGATTTAAATCACGCAAACTGCGCACTGGCGATGGTTTCTGAACCGGCTACGATCATCCGTTCATTAAGAATGACGCGGCTCCGCGCGATTCGTACTCAGTTGGGTGGATTGTGCGCCAGTTCGGAGCGAAATGTCCAGCGTGAGGGCAAAAATGCGAGAAAGTGGCGAGGTAAAGTGATCCTGATCACAGCCCGACCCGGCGAGAGGGGTGTCTCCTAGCACTGGATTGAGGAATCAGAGCTGGAATGAGGAGACAGTCCAAGGCATTCCTGAGGTGCTTCCCCCAGTTCCGGATCCTCTCAGGGCACCCAGATCCGGTTATTCGGCGATTTCCGATTTCGTAAGGAGGCCTTATGCAGCCAATGCAACCGATGCACAATATTCCCGCGCGTGGCGGGTTGAATTATGACGAGACGCCTTTTCTGGCGATCTGGGAGATCACGCAATCGTGCGATCTGGCCTGCAAACACTGCCGCGCGGCAGCNNTCGACGCCGGAGATTCACGATGCATTCAGGGGACTGCCGGGAGCGTGGGCGCGGACGATTCAGGCGATTGAGTGGGCCAATGAAGTGGGACTGCCGATCCAAGTGCACACGACGATCAGCCGGCACAATGCACACGATCTGGACAACCTCTGCGCACTGTTTGAGAAGCTGGCGATCGTGATGTGGAATGTGTTCTTCCTGGTTCCGGTGGGCCGCGGACAACAGGCGGATCTGCTGAGCGGCGAGGACTTTGAGAAGGTATTCGGCAAGATTTACGAACTGTCGCACCGGGTGAGCTTCCAGATCAAGACGACCGAAGCGATGCACTATCGGCGCTACCTGCTGCAGCACAACCTGGAAGANNGCGCTGGGCTATGAGCCGGGCGCTCCGACGACGGATGCGAAGACGCGGACGGCAAGCTGGGCGACGCGGCGGGTGAACGACGGCAAGGGATTCATGTTCATCTCGCATGTGGGGAATGTTTATCCGAGCGGCTTTTTGCCGATTCATGCGGGGAACATTCGCGAGACGCCGGTGGCGGAGATTTATCGGGAAGCGCCGATTTTCAAGAGCCTCCGCGACACGAGCAAGCTTGAGGGCAAGTGCGGGGCTTGCGAGTACAAGGAGATTTGCGGTGGGTCGCGGGCGCGGTCTTATGCGATCACCGGGAATCCGCTGGCGCAGGAGCCATGCTGCATTTACCAGCCGAGGAATTGGGATCCGGACGTGGAGCAGAAGGCTGAGGCGTTTCGGCATTTGGAGCCGAATGAAGTGCTGGTGAAGCTGTAGGCAGGTTCAACTCATGTGTAAGCGCGGGCGCGTGGAGCTCTGGAAGGAGCAACATGCGCCTGATGTGTTTCTGGCGTTCAGTTGCACGAGTGCGGGTGGAGCGGTGAGCGGCATTCGTTGGAGGCGGGGCGCATTGAAGTCACCGTCGGATTAGTCTCGGATGGGAGGCCATTCGCTCGGGAACGAAAGTGTAATGTCCGGTTAGCGGGTAGTTCAGGACTTACAGCCGCCTAGCGCCGCACCTTGGCGAGAACTTTGGCGTACCTGGTCTTTACATCTCGAATTGGATAGATGCTGCCCCATCCATCTTTCCGCCTTGATAGATAGATGTCATATTCGGCTGCTGCCCTCTTCCACTGGCGTTTCTCTTCCCAAATTAACGCAATGCGATAGTGGCAATCCGCCATTAGGCTCCGCGCTCTGCGTAAGCCTTCACCGCAGTCCCCGTATGCCAGTTCCTTCACACCCCAACTCAAGAGCCAGCGATAGAGTGCAAGGGATTCCCGTTTACGGCCTAGCATCTCCAGCGACCCTGCATAGCCCCAGATCGCAAGCGGGCAGTAGGGAGCTTCCTGCAGCGCCTTTGCCTCCCAAAAGAGCGCTTGCTCGTACTTCCCCTGCTCATAGAACGTCAGACCCAAACGGCTCAGAAGCCAATGATCTTTCGGATCGCGCTGCAGTTCAATCGCGATTAACTTGCGTGCACCGATCCAATCCTCGGCCTGAACGGCTTTCTCAATCAGCTTCCCTGCATCCCCGCTCATAGGCCACAAGTTTACTGCTAGACGCGCCCAAGGGCGAGAAGACACGACGGAAAGTGGCGTTCCGGACGTGTTTTCGGCGATCCGGAAGTGACGCCAATTGGGAACTCTCAAAGACAACTGCGGATCCTTCCGCTTCGCGGGGCTCAGCGTCAGGATGACACTCCTGTGGGTGAGGGGTGATGTTGCGGGACGGGTATTGTCGGTGGGTCATTGCCCACGGTGGAGAATGGCGCCGCGGCTGCATTCGGCATCCAAATATTTATGAGGATACCCGTGAACCCCGAAGCGAAGGCGCCTACGTTTACTGACGATGAGGTCAAGAAACAGATTGTGAACGATTCCCTGGGAACAACCGATAGCGCTGACTCGACCGGCACCGACGAAACGAAAGAGACGGGAGATGCCAAGGCGGGCAACACGAATTCGCGGGAAGATTGAAGCGGGGAGTGGCGATGTTGGGCCGCTTTCGCCGGGTTGTTTGGAGTTGTGCGGTTCAGGGTCACGCAGGGGCTAAAGCCCGTGGAGTTTTTGGGTCTCATTGGCACGACTGAAGCCACCCCAGCGACGGAGACCTGTCGCCGGGGACCCCTGCAAAGTCGTGCCCTGATACAAAGCACCTCAATTGAGTTTTTCAGCAGGCACTAAAGTCGTGCGCTGATACAAGGCATGTGGCAGGTTGGCTGCAATGGACTCNNCGCGTTTAGGATGGGGCACCCAGAGTTTGGGCTGGACTGTCGGCACGACTGAAGTCGTGCCCTTTCAAAACCTCTCCTCTTCGGAAATCTCCGCAGTCTGCTAATGCCCGGCGGATTCGAGGTCGACTTTGCCTTTGAATTTGGTGTAGACGAAGACGATGTAGGCGACGGCTAGCGTCATGCCGAAGGCCCACCAGACGAGGCCGACGGAGAGGGTGTGGGGGCCGGAGAGGGCTTTGGCGAGGGTGATGTCGCGGTCCTGGCCGGTGGTGGCGGGGAGCAGAGTGGGATAGAGTCCCCAGCAGGCCCCGGCGAGCATGAAGAAGAGATAGAGGCAGGAAGAGAGGAATGCTTTGACGGGGTGGGCGGCGCGATTGAAGAGCCAGATCGCGG
>PMXB01000402.1 GCA_003165935.1 Acidobacteriaceae bacterium
ATCAGCTCTTTCATGATGGTCTTGAGCCGCTCTTCAAACTGGCCACGATACTTGGTTCCGGCCACGATAAGCGATAGGTCGAGGCCGAGTACCTTTTTGTCGGCAAGGAAGCTCGGCACCTCGCCGTCTGAGATGCGCTGAGCCAAGCCCTCGACGATGGCCGTCTTGCCAACGCCGGGCTCGCCGATCAGCACCGGGTTGTTCTTGGTGCGGCGGCAAAGAATCTGAATCACGCGCTCGAGTTCTCCGTCCCGGCCCACAAGGGGATCGAGCTGCCCGTCCATGGCAGCCTGCGTCAGGTCGCGGCTGAACTCGGCAAGCAGGCTCGATTCGCGTTGCCGCTGTTGCGGCGGAGCCTTCTCCTGCGTAACGCGTGCGAGTTCGTCGCGGATTTGCGCCAGCTTGAGGCCGCGCTCCTGGAGGATCTCCGCTGCGAAGCATTTCTCTTCGCGCAAAAGGCCGAGCAGCAGGTGTTCCGTACCAATATGCTTGTGCCCCAGCCGCTCAGCTTCTTCGGCAGCATAGGCGAGCACGCGCTTGCATTCGTTGGAGAGAGGCAGGTCGACNNGACTCCACCGAAGCATGCGAGCGAAGGAAGCGATTGGTTAATGCCTTGTCCTCGCGCAGCAGGCCGAGCAACAGGTGCTCGGTCTCGATGTACGGCGAACCGAACTGGCTAGCCTCGTATCGCGCGAAGAAAATCACGCGCCGTGCCTTCTCCGTATAGCGTTCGAACATGATGCTCTCCCTTTTCGAGCAGGCTTGCGTGGGTAGTAACCGTCCGCTCCGTTGCCGGCCTCGGCCCTGGCACCACGTGCCCTTCTTTTGACTGCGCCGCCGAAGGCCCCTGGAAAATGCTTCCCTGCCCCCGAACAGCCCTTGGAGATGGATCGAAGCGTTCCTCTGTTTCGATTATCAGCGAGCGATCAAGCTGCTCCTGGGGTGCCATCCTATCGCTTTTGGTGTATCTGGAAGCGACCACATGCTTCGGCTTCCAGGCTGCCTACTATTTAAGACTCCAAAACCATCTGAAATGGTGCAATTTCGACCAGGTACCGGAGTGTTGGCGGTTCAGCTAGTGCGTTGCGGTTGCTGAGGCGAGTCGTCCGTTCTCGAGCCTTAGCACCCTAGTACAGCGGGCGGCAAGTTCGAGGTTATGTGTCACTAAGAGCGAGGTAAGGTTGTGCGTTTGATGGAGTCTCTCTATGAGCGAGAAAACCTGACCGGCCGTGGTCTCGTCCAGATCGCCGGTCGGCTCATCGGCAAGCAGAAGTCGCGGGTTGTTCACCAGCGCACGCGCAAGCGCCACACGCTGCTGCTCGCCGCCTGATAGTTCGCCGGGCCGATGATCAGCGCGATCCTGAAGACCGACTTCTGAGAGCCATTTTGTCGCCACAGCGAGAGCCTCATGTTTCTGTTGGCCGCGAGCCAGCAACGGCATTGCGACATTTTCAAGGGCGTTGAACTCCGGCAGCAGGTAATGGAACTGCCACACATAGCCAATCTCTCTGTTGCGAAACACTGCTGCCTCCCGAGCAGACAGTTTGGCTACGTTGGTTGAGGCGCAGTATACAGTTCCCGCGGAGGGCGCATCAAGGGCGCCCAGAATGTGCAAAAGTGTGCTCTTTCCCGCCCCTGACTGGCCAACAACCGCAACCATCTCACCTGCATGAACTTCCAGGTTCAGGTTCTGAAACAAGGTCAGGTCACCGCGCGCAGTGCGGTAGGTCTTGGCAAGGCCCTGGACTTGGATGAGGGGGGTAGTGGCGGAGCGGAATGAACCGCTTGAGAGTGAATCGTGCCGCAGATCGGGCCGCAGTGTGGTTTCCCGATCAAACCGGGCTATTGGGCTGGCGGACCCTGGATTGGCGAGAGACATCCGTTAATTCCATTTTAGCTCAGAGAACTTGTGGGAGATTAGACGCAGAAGAGCGTGCCCCGCCGGCGGTACTGAAGGAGAGGTTACGAACCGGCACCAAAGGGCGCGATTCGATGGGTGGATTGATGCGGAAAGGCAAGCCCCGACAAAGACGAAAACACCCGCGAGCGCAAGAGAAGCGCTGAGCGGGCGATTGGGAGGTCAGAGAAAGAGAGGGGCACCCGTTGTGGATGCCCCGTTTCTTAGTTCAACGGAATGAAGATCCCTGAACGCAGTTGCGGTCTACGAGTGTAGAGACACGCTTGCGGCCCGAGACTTGCGGTAGGCAATGAATGCCAGTCCGAACAGTCCGGTTCCAAGCAGGATCAGCGATCCGGGCTCGGGAGTGGGAGTGACATCGAGGTTGAGGTTATCCTCGTATACTGTGCTGCTGCTCGTTGCCTGGATTACCAGCAGCGTAAGCGCATCACCGTTGTAGAGCGTATCGTCGGCGGTAACCCAGCTCAAGCCCGTGCTGCAATTGGAGCAGGTAGCGCCTGAAGTGGCTATGCCGATGTAGGAAAACTCCTGAACGCCCTCATCGTAGCCGGTAACGGTGTAATGTACCGTGCTGTTGGTGGTCAAGCCGAAATCGATTCCCTGGAACGAGAAGAGATAGCTAGTTCCGCTTTCGCTGACCGTCAGGGTGTTCGTTCCCCCAGTCGATCCCAGAGCGGATGCCGGATTGCCCTTTTCCTCGATCCAATCGGAGCCATAGGAACTCGTTGAGGAAGTGGCTACGTTGATGGTTCCTGTACCTGAACCACCGGTGAATCCCTGTGTCCACTCTGAGATGGGCGTAACTCCGACCGGCCCAGAGCCGCCAGAACATAGGTTGCCGCCGGCGGACTTGACGCCCTGGCCGTCGCTGCAGCTGAAGTCAACGCTGACAGGTATAGAGTTGGCCATGGCGAACGTTCCTGATGCCATAGCGCAGCCGAGTGCCGAAAATGCAAGTTTCTTAACCCAAGTTGCGTTCATTCCGAATCTCCTTCCGAAAATGGAAAACCAAAGTTTTGAGAAGCTTCTGCCGGTAAGGGAAACCCTTTTTGCTTCGGGCTTTGTCCCTTCTGCCACATCTCGATTGCTGCTGACTGCTCTGCCTGGATAAGGAAGCCGCTGGAAACACTTTGCTTACGTGCCCAGCTTCCAGACCAAATTACTGCATTTTTAGTCAATTATCAATCCCGATAAATAATTCGACGCCGATTTGCTGCAGTCGTATCGAGAAGTTCTAGTGAGGCTGAAGCTTGCTGGCCCTGGCCCAAATTCATGGGTCTCAGTAATTCAGCTACCCTCACCGGCCTGTGCGAGGATCTCACAGGTTACCCCGGAGGGTCTCCACTCACCTTAAAGCAAACTCAGCGCCAAAGTTTTATTTTTTGTTATCAACAACTTGCGCTGGGGAAACCATGCAAAGTGCAAAGTATTGCATATCCAATTGCTCGGAAACTTCCTTCGATCGGAACTTTACTGCTCGTTCCTGATCTGTTTGCGATAAACAATGAATGCCAGTCCGAGAAGACCAGATCCGAGCAAGAGCAAGGACGACGGCTCCGGTGTGCTCGAAATCTCGCCACTACCCGGCGAATAGAGCTGCGAGTTGCCGTTCCCTTCATCGAGGAAGCACTGGCTGTTGCTCGGATTGCAGTTAGTCATGATTTCGACCAGGTTGTAGTCAGCCGAACCGTTGCTGATGTTTTCGTTCGCCCAGAAGTTGATCAAATATTCCGTGGACCCGTCGGTCAGCGTCATCAGCAACCCATTGTTATCGAAATAGCCACCCACATAGGTCTTCGGGAACGGAGAAGCAGAACCAGTGTCACTCGGTGCGTCGTTATTCGGATAGAACACGTTGTCGTAGACGGCAGTCCCATCGGCATCAGAGTTCGGGGATGCATTCGTGGCGTTGCCGTCATACAGGCCCAGGGTCCCGGCGAGCCCGTCACCGCTATTGCTGTACGTCCCGGTAACCCCCGTGATGTTCAGCGAATCCCCTGCGGCGGGGGTCGTGGTGAAAACGGCATTGAACGAAATGTTTCCTGGATTCGCCCCGTAGGTCGTGTTGACTGGTCCGGAGAAGGCGAAGGTATAGGAATCTGCAGACGCAACCGGGGTGATGGCGAGGACTCCCGCCAAACTGAGCAAGGCTACTGCGAACTTCTTCATGCTTCCTCCTGAATACTGGCTCATCTCTTTATCTTATCCACGCTGTCTGTGCTTTCAGCTATGAACTGTCCTGTTTCCCAGACCATTGTTGCAGCTTTTCGGTCCGGCCGGCACTCGACGAATCAGCAACGCCACCCCAAGCATTGCAACGAGACCAATATTCCAACGGCTGATAATCAGGTGTCCGGCGCATTGAGATGGGGGATCTCGCAGTGCTGGAACCTTCTAATTAGGAGACACCAATCGGCATCTCGGAACTGTTCCCGTATTATAAGCATCTTTTCGGGAATTGCATCAACAATAATTTTTAACACTTTCGAGTCACGT
>PMXB01000277.1:0-141 GCA_003165935.1 Acidobacteriaceae bacterium
CGGTCGTGGGCTGACGGGTAGATGGTATCGAAGGTGGTGTGCGATGCGCTCGTCGCCGGATTTTTGTTGCCGGTCGCGTAGTCCCACTGAGTAAAAATGCGCGGCTTCGCCGCCACACTGAGGAACTGGTATGCCGCGCCT
>PMXB01000277.1:178-2979 GCA_003165935.1 Acidobacteriaceae bacterium
CCATAGGCCTGCGGCACCACAGCAGAGGCGGCAAACAGGCCCAGGTGCTCGCGCTTTGCGTCCAGGTTCAGCACCGCCGCATCGTAGGAACGTGCCTGATTGCGCCACTCTGAGTTGGAGATGATGGTGTTGTTATAGTTGATGAGTTGCCGCCCCACACGCAGGCTAAACCAGTGTTCCTCCGGGGCGCCAACCTCAACATACGCCAGCTTCAGATCCCAGCGGACCGTATTTGGCGGCCCGATTGGCGGGTTTTGGAAGCCCGAACGAGCATCCTGCACCTGCGCCGTAACCCGCAGCCAACTGGCCGTATGCAAGTCTACCTGGAACCGGAAACGATTCAAAATGTACGAGTCATCAACCTTCGCTTTGAGGTTATTGTTGTCGTACGCTTCATACCGGAAACGCTCCTCGGCCTGCACATCGATCCATTTGGGCAGTTTTTCGTCAAGGTAAGTCGCCGGGGCAAAGTCATGAAAGTCGTAGGGCGCCGGATTCGCGGTAGTACGAAAGGCCGTGCCGTTCAAAAAGCTCAACGGGTTCGACGCAGGCCCTGTGATGAATGCGCCGTTGTACCCAGACGTTGCGTTTCGCGTGGTTATGTCGTCCTGCGCGGCGAGGGGCAGTGCCGCCGCTACTGCAAACAGGGACAGCACAGCAGAGATCGATAGCGGCAGCCGGCGAAGAGAAACAGAAAAAACAGCAAAAAGAGCTCTTGGCACTTTGGGTTCTCCTATTCAGTTTTTACAAGTCTGGATGTGTCGGGACCGGAAACCCCTGAACGAGTTACAGGGGTACGGAAGCCAGCGGTCTAGAGAGCTGGATTAGAACAGCAAAACGCGGGACGGCCAGCGGGCGCTAGCGGCAACAACAACACGCGAATTGGCTCAAAGGGGTCTGCATGGTTGTATTGACTCGGTCTAGGGTATTTGAGGGCCCCGGGCAATGTCAAACTCCCATTTAGGGCGGTTTTGTCGAACTTTTGTCGGAGCAACGACTTGAGGTGGACATGGGCAGTCATCTCCGAGCTCCCATTTGGCTCAATCCTCCGAACGCAGTGGGAAGCTCGCTTCGATTCAAAGCAGAAAGGGCAGCCCGAAGGAGGGCTGCCCTAAAGTTGTTCGGCTTGTGTTCCAACTCGGTATCTACGGCAGGTAGTAGCGGAAACTGGTCCAGAACATATTGTCGATGCCCCTTGCGCCATTCAAAGGAGAGCTCAGAGCGCCGGCAGTGCCGGTACCAGACCAACCCTCGCGAACCGCATAGCCGTACTGGATGCCCTGACGCAGGCGGCCGTGGTCGCCCTTGAAGATGTCATACCAGTATCCGCCCGTCATCTCTTGCACGTTGCGGGTGTTGTTACCGCATCCGGAGCCGCCCGGCTGATAGCCCACCGAGCCGGAAGCAAGGCCTGGGTTACCCACGGCAGAGCAGGTCGGAGAGACGCTGGCGTAGCGCGAGCCGTATCCGACCGCCGCGATCGCGGGAGCAGCGGTGAAGTGTGAGCCCCAGCTGCCGCCGGTGGCAAACATCGCCGCAGTCGGCTTGGCCGAGCAGAAGGTGGAAGCGTTCGCGGCGGTTACGCCGGTTTCGCAGAAGGTGGCCGTCGGATCGCTGAGCGTGAGTGCCTTGGTTGCGAAGTCAGCGCGTCCCGCATAGTCTCCGCCGTAGTTGAGGTAGAGAGTGAGCCGCGGGGTGGGGTTCGCTTCCAAAGTGAACAGGCCGGAACCGTTGTGGATTGGAGCCAGGTTGCCGCTCGCATCGTTGGTGACGTCAGAGAGCGTACTGTCGCCATAGCGGCCCATGCCGGGGCCGTACAGGCCCTTTGCGCCAAAGGTCAGCTTGTCCTTGATAATAGGAACGCGCAAGCTCGCGCCAAACCCGCCCAGGACGATGCTGTTGACGTAGTAGCCGGCGGTCGATGACTTGGCCACCACAGCAGTTCCAGGAGCCGCTCCGGCGAAGCCTTGGATATCCGTGATTCCGCCGTACTTGACTGAGTTCTGCGTCACGCCGGGGTACACGGTCTCGTGCGCGAAGCCGGCGATGCCGAGGATTTCGTAGTGGCCCCAGCCGGGATCGATAGCAATCTTCGCGATCAAATCCGGTGCCTGGTTGAAGGAGATGTTGGCGATATTGCTGTTCGCTGACACAGTGTTGTAGTTCCGAACATAGCTATAGACTGAGTTGCCGGCGCTGTCTTCCGTAGTCAAGCCGGTGTAGCTCTGGACGTAAGTGCTAAGGCCGCTCAAGCCGCTGATCGCGGCGTTATAGTTGCCGCCGTTGGCGCCCGCCGAGCCCAGGATCGCATAAGGCGTGTCGCCGGCCAGCGCAGCCGAATAGAGCAACTGCGGATTCTCAGCCGCCACGCCGAAGGCCACGTGGTTGAATGTCTTGGTCACGCGGAACCCATACTGACGAGTCCAAACGAAGCCCGCAACGTAGTTCGGGTCGATGGTCTGCGGGGTCATGATGTCGCCCGACAGGTTGGAGATGCCCTTCTTATCTTCCGTTGCCATCGACCAGAGCTGGCCGCCGGTGAACGCCCAGTGGTTGTTGGTTTCAGCCTGTCCCCAGATGACGCGCTGACGCAGCACATAGCTGTTCGACTGGTTGTTGTTCGAAGTGATGCCGGTACCCAGCCAGTCAGCCTCGTAGTAGCCGCGCAGGGTGCCCCAGCTGGTCTTGCCCTCGGCCATCAGTGTGGCGCGCGACTGGCGCGCCGAGCCATAGAACTCGCTGAGCGAATAAGCGTCGGCGCCCTCGTAAGGAATCGCACTGAAGGCGGTGGGAATGTCGCC
>PMXB01000261.1 GCA_003165935.1 Acidobacteriaceae bacterium
CCGGCGTTGTCATTGGCAATCACCACCTGCACCGGTTCAAGGCTGCCGTCGGACTCCGTCGCGCTCGGCGCGAGCAGTTGAAACGTAACCCCGGGAATCAGGTTGGCCACAGTATTCGACGAACTGGTCAGCGAAACGCCATCCACGGTAAGGTTGGCGTCCTTGCCATCCACGGCGTCGGTGTAGGTCAGAGCTGCGCCGGAGTTGGACGTGTCGACGATCGAGTTCCCGCTGATCGCAATCTCGCCCGCTGCACCCGAAGTGCTCGAAACCAGGCTCAGCCGCGATCCCGACGAATCGGTCAGCACACTCGCCGTCACGCCGGCCCCGGACGCGTTGATGGCCGAAGCAAGCCCAGCAAGCGTGTTGTTGGAAGAGTTGAGGGTGATGGTCTGGGCGGTTCCGCTTCCCGCCTTGATTGTGATCGAACCCGACAACGTATCGTTCACGTTCGTGATCGCGGTCAAATACCCGCTCGAAGTCTGCGCCAGGTTCGACACCGTCACCGCGTGTGTTCCGGCGATCGCCGACGGCGTAGCTGCGGTCAATGTCAGAACATTCTGGTCTGAGCTGGATCCCTCCTTCTCCGCCAGCACCCCCTGAAAGTCCGTAAGGTTGCTGACGTCGTTTGAGAGATTGGAGAACAATGTTCCCAGGCTGGAAATCGCCGTGTCCTGAGACTGCAGCGAAGTCAGCTGGTTCTTCCACGGGGTCTCCACGTTTTGAAGATTGCCCACAATCTCCGCGACCGTTGAGCTCACATCGAATCCCGCGCCGCTCGTCGGCGACCCAAAACTCAGCCCAACTGTGCCCATCCTGACTCTCCTCGTCAACACCCTGCAGCCACCGGACCAACACCGGTTGTCGCGCATTGGAATTGACTCATTGTGATCTGTTCATTTCTCCGCGCCCGGCGCAGAGAAGGGCGTCCGTCTTTGCGAACGCCCTTCTTCTGGCTGGTGCTTCATGTCACCGGCTCGTCGCCGGCGTTTTGCTTACTGCAACAGCTTCGTCACTTCCTGCTGCATGCTGTTGGCCTGGGCCAGGGCCGAGATGCCGGTCTGGCTGAGGATTTCGTATTTGGACATGTTGGAGGTTGCCGACGCATAGTCGGTGGCCTGCACCGCGTTCTGCGCCGAGGTTACGTTCTCTGACTGGGTGCTGAGAACGGAGCTGACCGCATTGAGGGTGTTGATTTGCGCGCCGATGTAGCCATCCTGCGCGGCCACGTCGGTGATCGCCGCGTTGAGGTCAGTGAGCGCTGACTGCGCGTCTGCCTGGTTGGACAGATCGCTTGCACTCAAAGACTGCCCGGCCGCGTCGGTATAGCTGATGGTCGCCGTGCCGTTGCTTCCGCTCAGGTCGGAAACCATCCCCGAATTCGCCTCGACAGCGCCGGATGCCGCATACACGCCCGTGCCGCCGTAGGTCAATGTTGGACTGGCGACGGTGCCCGTATTCACCACCGTGCTGTAGTCCACAATACCGGTCGTCGAGGAGATGCCCACTTTATAGTACGCAGAGGAGTCCGTGGATTGATTGCCCGGTTCCGCGGCCACGCCCAGGGAGCTGAGTGTGGTGTTCTGCCCCGTCAGGGTTGGGCCGGCGCCGGCGTTGGTCGTATCCGCCAGTGGGTTTGCTCCTGTGGCGCTACCGTCGGTTATCACTATCCCCGAGTTGGAGGAGGTAAAGACGATGTCCTTGTTGGCCTGGCTGTAGGTCGCCGTTACCCCGTAGTCGCCGGCGTTGATCGTCGACGCCAACGTGGAAAGAGTGTTGTCTGCCGCGCCGATGGTGATGGTTTGGCTGCCGATTGTCAGTTCCTTCCCGGCAGTAAGGGTATCGGAGTATGCGCCTGCGGCTCCGATGGCCAACGTGCCCACCGTGCTCTGGAATTGAGCGCCCGGCGTCGGAGTTCCAGTCAGAGTCAGACTGGGCGTCGCCGCCTGGATGGCGTCCGTACCGACTGGTGAGGTATTGACCAGCGTCGACGGTGCAGTGCCGCTTGTCTGGGTCAAGAGGATCTGGTTGCCTTTGACGGTGGCAGTGATCCCGTCGCCTGTCCCCGTCATGTATGCCGCCAAAGCTGTCAGCGAATCAGCGGTTTGGTTACCGCCGGCCCCGGCGAACCCCATCGTGATCAGCTGCGCCTTCGATACGGTAACGAGATCGCTGGCCGAGTTGAAGGTGATCGAGCCCATATAGGCGCCCGCCCCGGCGGCAGCGGCCCCAGTGGTAGAGAGCTCACCATCGGTTACCGAGATGGTAGCGTTGGCGGCTGCAATCGCGGATGTCACGCCCGTCCCGGAGACAGTCACCGCGGGGTTTGCCGAGGTGAAAGTCAGAACCGTGCCAGCGCCCTGGCCGAGAGATGTTTCCGCGGCATTGACTGCGGCAGAAACTCCATAGCCCGCAGCGTTGATGGTTGCCGCGAGGTCGGCGAGGTTGTCGGTAGAGCCAGCCGTGCCCAGAGTGATGGAGTGACTCTGGCCATTGGAGCCAACGATGTTGAGGGTGCCACCGGTGAGCGTATCGCCGGTTGTAGCCCCGACGACGATTTGTCCGACTTCGCCCACGGTGTTGCTGCCGGTTCCGACCCCGACGCCGGAGATGATGATGCCCGTATCGCTGGCGCCGCCGCCGCCGAAGTTGGCGGAGTTGGCCGCCGCGACGGCGCCTGCTCCAGCTTGCTGCGCCGTTCCCAGGGAGGCAGTGAGGCCAAGGCCCGAACCGTTGATGGCGCTGATCATGCCTTGCACGGTATTCGAGTAGGCGGTGCCCTGGCCGACAGTTACGGTTGCGGTATTGGTTGTCGGAGCGCCGTCAGCACCCTGCGTCAGATAGTTGACCTGAATCGAAGTGCTGGTGCCGGATGCTCCGAGGCTATCCCCGAGCTGCGCTTTCACCCCATCGTTGGAAAGATCGATGAACACGTTGCTTTCGGTTGCGCCGCTGCTGTAGGCCATGGTGCCGCCCGTGTCGCCCACATTCGCGGCCGACAGCGTGCGGATATTCAAAGAGTCGACCGAAGCGCCAACATTGGAAGAGTCGCCGGTGTAGATGTTGGTGTTGGAGTTGAAGACCTGCTCGTTGTTGTACGTGGTCGTGGTGCCGATGTTCGAGATCTCAGAAAGGATCGACTGATACTCCTGATTGGCGGCCGTGTCCTGCGATTGGTTGAGGGTGCCGTTCGAGGCTTCGGTAGCCAGCGTCACGGCCCGGTTGAGCAGGTTGGTCACTTGCGAGAGTGCGCCATCGGCTACGGTCAACAGCCCTACGCCTTCACTTGCGTTCGTCTGCGACTGCATCAGCGCCTGGTTGTTTGCCTGCAACCCGTCGACCAGCGAAAGGCCGGCTGCATCGTCGGCGCCGGAGTTGATCTTCGATCCGGAAGACAACTGCTGCAGCACGGTGTTCAGGCTGTTATTGGTGTTGTTCAGGTTATTCTCCGCGTAGACGGCGGAGAGNNCTTTTGGATGCGTGGATTTACGGGCCTTCCACGGCAGTGCCCCCATTTCTTTGTTCAACCCTGGGTTGCTGCTTCCGTGGCGGTGGCCGCCGCATCTGGCCCCTTCTTCGGCCCTTGGGTGCGCGACTTTATTCAGGGCTCTCCAATGTCTCAATCGGGACAATCCAGGCTGGAAGATTCTAATTCTTTAACCTTTCCCGCGCCCCGCCGATAAGCCTCTGCAAGGAGCCTTTGCGGCCATGATCCAACTGACTCGACTCAACGGTATTCCCATCGTGCTCAACAGCGATCTCATCAAAACCGCCGAGTCCAGCCCGGACACGATGATCACCCTCATCAACGGCGAGAAGCTCATCGTTCGCGAATCCTGTGAGGACGTAACGGAACGCGTGCTCGAGTATCGAGCACGGTTGCTAACGCTGGTGGCACGGCGCCTTCCCAGCCTGAAGGAGCTGCAACCGGCGGCCTCGCTGGCCAGTCTCGACCTGGGGGTCTCGCCAATCGCCAAATCGCCGCCAAAGCCAACCTCAATTGAACCGGGCAAGTGACCGCTTTTGACGCGCCCTGGTACTGATTACTGAAGGAGTCCTGCCATGGACAAGTCGAGCATTGGCGGAGTGATCCTCGCAGTCGCGGGGATCCTTGCCGGACTGCTCATTGAAGGGGGAAGCCTAAGCCAGATTCTGCAGCCCACCGCGGCGCTGATTGTGCTGGGCGGGACCATGGGCGCAGTGCTGCTGCAATTTCCGCTCTCCACAGTGATCGCCTCGTTTCGCAGCCTGGGCAGGGTCTTCACTGAGCCGCAACAAAACACCAGCCAGTTGATCAAGCACCTTGTTCTTCTCGACAACAAAGCCCGGCGCCAGGGCGTTGTCTCGCTGGACAGCGACTTGCAATCCATTGACGATCCCTTCCTGCGCCAGACTTTGATGCTGGCAGTGGATGGAACCGAACCGGCCGAGTTGCGCAGGATCATGCATGTCCGCCTGGACTCATCCACTGAAGGCGACGAGCGGCTGCCTGCGGTTTTCGAGTCGGCAGGAGGCTTTTCGCCTACGATTGGCATTCTCGGCGCGGTACTGGGCCTGATTCAGGTAATGCAGCATCTGGACAATATTCAAGAAGTCGGGAAAGGCATTGCCGTCGCGTTTGTCGCGACCATCTATGGCGTGGGTCTGGCGAACCTCTTCTTCCTGCCCTTTGCCGGCAAGATGCGGATTCGTATTCGCGAGCAGAATCTGCGCCGCGAGATGATGCTGGAAGGCGTGGCATCGATCCTTGAGGGGATCAATCCGCGCATGTTGGAGATCAAGCTGGCCGGTTTTGCGAATGAAGACGCGCAGTCGGCCAAGGAGCGTGCCGCATGAGAAGCCGCGTTCCAAGGAGCCGGGTCACCCACGATCGCTGGCTGGTCTCCTACGCCGACTTCATCACGCTCTTGTTCGCATTCTTCGTCGTCCTCTATGCATTTGCGCGTTCCGACCAGAAAAAGCAGCAGGAGATAACCGTTTCGGTCGACCAGGCCTTCCGGTCGCTGGGGATCTTTCCCGGCTCGAGCCGGCATCTCAGCCCGGCCCCTGACGGGGGCAGCGAAAAGGCCGTCATGCCGATGAACATCGTGATGGGCGAAGACGTGCTTGCCCCAGCGCGCGTGAAAGAGGACCTCGAAGGACTCCGCCGCGAGATGCAGCAGACGCTATCCAATGAGGTAGCCACGCACACCGTTTCCATCCAGATGGGCCGCGATGGGCTGGTCATCAGCCTGCGCGAAGCTGGGTTCTTCCCTTCCGGTTCGGCGACCCCCAGGGCAGAGACGCTGCCCACTCTCCGGCGGCTCGTCGCAACGCTGAGCCGTTCGCCCTTCGACCTTCGCATCGAGGGGCACACAGACAACGTGCCAATCCACAATGCCGAGTTCGATTCCAACTGGGAGCTCTCCTCGGCACGCGCCACGCGGATGGCCCGCATTTTTCTCGACATGAAAACGATGTCAGCCGATCGCTTGTCTGCCGCGGGCTATGCGGAGTTCCATCCAGTGGCCTCGAACGACACGGCGGAGGGACGCGCCCAGAACCGCCGCGTCGATCTGGTCGTGCTGCCACGGACGCGGATGAATTTCAGCGTGCCCAGTGCCGCCACCGCGGCCGGCCCGTGGCAGAAGATCACGGATGAAACGAGCGAGACGGCGAATTAGCGAGTCAGCGAGTTAGCTGGTTGGCTGAAAACCCGCGAGAGCATACGCCGGCGTTGGCGGAGTTGTCACGGCAAACAGTGCCAGATCGGTGATAGGGAAGATGCAGGGCCGACTCGCTGGCACGCTAACCTGCTGACTCGCTTTCACTCGATTCCCAGCACCTTGACGATCACGCGCTTCGACCGCTGCCCATCGAACTCCGCATAGAACACCCGCTGCCACGTCCCCAGATCGAGCTTCCCGTTGGTCACCGGCAGGGTAGTCTCGTGGTGCAGCAGCAGCGACTTCAGATGCGCATCGCCGTTGTCTTCTCCAGTCTGGTGATGCTTGTAGCCTGGGCGCGCCGGGGCAAGTTCCTCAAGCCATTTGCCGATGTCCTCAATCAAGCCGCTTTCATGGTCATTCACATACACTGCTGCGGTTATGTGCATGGGCGAAACGAAGCACAGACCGTCCTTCACCCCGCTCCTCCGAACAATCTGTTCTACCTGGTCGGTGATGTGCACCATCTCGCGACGTTTGCGGGTTTCAAAGACAAGGTATTCCGTATGACTCTTCATCGATGTTCTCCTGTTACGGACGCCGGATAGAAAAGCACGTCAGCGGGCTCTGCACTTATGCTAAGGATAGCCGTGACCTCGATTGAACCCAACTCAGCCAACTCCCTTTGCGAAACAGGCATCGATTTGCTCGGCGCAGGCAATGGAGCCGGTGCAGCCCATGCCTTTCGTACGGCCATCGCCGCCGAGCCGGCCCATGTTGAGGCTCATCACGGCCTGGTGCGCGCTCTGCGCGACGCCGGCCAGTTGAATCAATCGGTGGCCGCTGCCATGGCTTTAACAGTCCTCACGCCCGAAGACCCGCTTGCCCACACGGCCCTCTCGATCTCGCTTCAGGCCGCCGGCTACGTGCCGCAGGCCGAGGCGGCAGCAGCGCGGGCACGCATCCTGGAGTGGAAGGCGCAGTTGAACGCTCCGCCCGACGAGGGTTCACTCGCATGACAGCCAGCCACAAGTTGAGCCCGCCTGAGCGGCTGCGCAGGTTGCACGATCTGCTCGAAGAGGCCTACGGCCCGCAACACTGGTGGCCTGCCGAAACGCCCTTTGAAGTCATAGTTGGCGCCTACCTTACCCAAAACACATCATGGATTGCAGCCGCGAGATCGATAGCGAACTTACGGGCGGCCGACGCGCTCACGGCCCAGGCAATCCACGAACTCCCGATTGAGCAATTGAAGGCCCTGATACGGCCTTCCGGCTTCGCGACCCGTAAAGCACCTGCGCTCAAAGCCTTCGTCGCCATGCTTGACTCGGAGTACGGTGGCTCACTGGATGCGCTGGCTGCCACACCCACAGCATCGCTCCGAATCCGCCTCCTGGCGCTCCCCGGAGTCGGTTCCGAGACTGCCGATGCCATCCTGCTCTACGCTTTAGCCCATCCCGTGCCCGTGGTGGACGAGTATCTCCGTCGCATCGCCGTGCGCCACGGCCTGGCAACCCCAGCCGCCGGACACAAAGGCTACAAGCAACTTGCCGATCTGGTTCGCGCGGCGTTTGCAGCCGATCCCGGCGCGGCTCAGGTTTCTCTCCTGAACCAACAACATGCGCTCGTGGTTGCTGCCGGGAAAGCACATTGCAGAAGATTTCCCGAGTGCAAAGGCTGCCCGCTGCACTCGGATCTACCCTTCGGAATCCCTGCGAGCCAAGACATCCCAAATCTTTTCAGTAAACCTGGGGTCCGTTTCCGCCGATGAGTCCCCTGTGTGTGACCACGCATGCTTGGTGTGCGATCGCACCAGGGGAGGGGCTGCATGCCTTTGTCAGTCCTCGTTGTGGACGACTCGATCACCATGCTGCTGAGTCTAAAGACCACGCTGTCGATGAATGGCTTCGCCGTGGAAACCGCCAACAACGGGCAGGATGCCCTTAGCAAACTGAACTCCGGATTCAAGCCCAACCTGATCCTCACCGACATCAACATGCCCGTGATGGGTGGCATGGAACTGATCGGAAAAGTCCGCGCTCTCCCCTCGTATCGGTTTCTTCCCATTTTGACGCTGACTACGGAGAGCGAGGCGTCAAAGCGTGAAGAGGGCAAGCGCCTGGGAGCCACGGGATGGCTGGTCAAGCCAGTGTCAGGCGACGACCTGGTCAAGGTGATTAGAAAAGTCCTGCCGGGAGCGTAAGAAAATGGCGTCCGCACAGGTTATCAACGACGCGCAACTGTTCTCCCAAGGTGAAGGCGATACGGGCCTCGGAGAGGAGACCGTGTACGGCCGCCCTTCGCGCATCGGGCGGGTTCGCGTTCGCCTGCTCACCCAGACAGTGCTTGCAATCGTCTCCTTCATGGCGTTCTATCTCGCACTGTCTTATGTCATGGGGCCGGCACTGACGCCCTTCCGAAGCGAGGCAGTGTGGCTCCTTGTTCTGTTCAACGTGGTTCCTCTGTTGATGGTGAACTGGATCAACTGGATGAAGGCGAAGGAAGGTATTGCCGAACTGGGACTGGCGGGAAGACTCAACAAATCCCAACTGGCACATCTCGAGGCTCGGCGCGTCGCGATGAGAGACGAACTCGGCGACTCCGGGCAATATCTCGATGTCCTGCACGGACACATCGGCGATTCCCTCTCTGAATCGGAGAGCGAAGTCGTTCAGGTCATCGAGCAGATGGGAATTCTGAACCAGCACGCGACCGAACAGCGCAGTCACATCGCAACTTCAATCCACAGCGGCAAGGAGCTGAACGAAAGCACCCACATGCGTGTGGAGAGCAACAAGGAGATCATCGCCGCCATCGAGATGCAGTTGCATGCGCAAACCGACGGCCTGCGCGACAACTTCGAACGCATCCAGAACCTGGCTTCGGATGTATGTGCCCTGACCCCGCTTATCAAGGTGATTACTTCGATCGCCCAGCAGACAAACCTGCTGGCGCTGAATGCTGAGATTGAGGCCGCCCGCGCCGGGAAAGCCGGCAAAGGCTTCTCAGTGGTGGCCTACGAAGTGAGGAAACTCGCTGTGCTGTCAACCAACGCGGCTACGGATATCGCAACCAAGATCAATGCCACCTGCTCCAAGGTCGATCGCGAGATGGAAGAGGCGCGAACCTCGCTCGAATTGCACGAGCAAAACAGCTCGATGAGTAACCTGGTAGTCGAACTGACTGAGATGCAGGAGGAGTTCGCAACAAGCAGCAAATTGCTGCTGAATGTGATCTCCGAAGTGGACTCCAGTTACGAGGAGTCTGTACGCCGTATGTCCGAGGCGCTCGGCCACATTCAGTTCCAGGACGTAATGCGGCAGCGGATGGAGCACGTGCAGGAAGCGATCAGGGAGATGCGCGATCATCTGGTCTTCCTGGCGGAAAAGCCGGGAGATCCGGCGTGGGATGGCCAGCTCGAACGGACCTTTAAGACGATCCTTGCCGATCACCTGGGGCGCTATCGGATGGCCAGCCAGGCCGTCACCCATCGATCGGTTGCCGGAGTGGGTTCGGCAGGCGATCACAGCCGCCCGGCCATCGAGCTGTTCTAGAGCCCGATCCACCATCCACCGGGCCCAACCGGACGCGCTTGTGGTGGCCGGCTCCCAGGCAGGTACAGGACCCTGGCGGGCGCTGCTGCCGCATCGCATCCTCCGCTATCCGGCAAGAAAAACCGATTTACTTCAAACTCCGAATTTTCTCCTTGACAACCAATCAGGGGGAGGCATAGCTTTTCGTTCGATATTCAAACAATATCCAGTTCGCACATTGAACGTTGAACGTTGAACCAAACTTCGGAGGCTGTACATGGTCAGAACTAAGAGCACTATCGAGATGAAACTCATTCCGAGCGGAATGATGAGAACACCAAAAGCCGTGAGCAGGATGATGACGCTGCTGGGATTGGTCCTGCTGCTAGCGAGCTTCCTGCAAGTGCACGCGCAGCAAACCACCGGAACCATCGTGGGTACGGTGAAAGATCAGCAAGGCGCGGTCGTCAACACGGCCGTCGTGAAAGCAACCAACGTAAACACCGGGTTCAGCCGCACGGCAACAGTGAATGGATATGGCGAGTTCCGTATCGATTACCTTCCGGTCGGCAAGTACAAGGTCCAGGCGGACGCTAATACCTTTGAGCGGTATGTGCAAGAGAATCTGGCCCTGGACGTTGACCAGACGCTGTCGCTTGACATCAAGCTGGTGGTGGGCTCGCAGGCCCAGACCGTTACTGTCAGTGAGGCTCCGCCGCAGGTCAATACGAGCGACGCAGTATTGGGCCGGACCGTTGAATCGGACGAGATCATTGGCCTCCCGCTGGTCAATCGCAACGCCTACTCCGAGCTCTCGCTTACACCGGGCGTGATGGCCAATAGCATGAGCCCCACCACCAACCCCGCCGGCACGCCGAACATGACCGTTGGACTGCCTTCCGCGGCTGTCCAGGTAAACGGCTCGCTCGACTCCGGCAACGGAACCGTCGCATTTTATCTGGATGGCGGCAACAACATCACCGGAATGCGCAACTACGGAAACCCGGCTCCCAACCCCGACGCGCTGGACGAGTTCCGCGTGGAGACAAACGCATTCGAGGCGCAATACGGCCAATTCTCCGGCGCTGTGGTGACGGTGATTACAAAGTCGGGAACCAACAAATTCCATGGCGGATTGTTCGAGTTCAACCGCAACACCGACTTCAACGCTTTTAGTTGGACCCCGACCAAAAACCCGTTTACCGGGGCACTGATGAAGAGCCCCTACCACCGCAACCAGTTTGGCGGAGACATCGGCGGCCCCCTCAAGCATGACAGGGCATTCTTCTTTTTCAGCTATGCCGGTCTGCGGCAGGTACAGGCAGGAGGGGTCACGGGCGGCGTGGTGCCTACGGGGCCCGAGCGCATGGGCGACTTTACTGCGGACATGCCGGGGGGCGCAGCAGCGCTTTCGAGCCCTATCTACATGCCGGGCACTGCAAAAACTACCAAGGTGCTGGTGAATGGAACAAACGCCGGCCCCGGGTGCCAGACCCCATCCGCAGCTACCGCCGGGTATTGCGTTCCGAGCAACCTTCTGGACACAACCGCTGCAGCTTTCTTGAACGTAAGCAACAAAATCGGCGTCTCCATCCCGTTGCCGACCGGCGCCCGGGTTGCAAAAACGGGCGGAGGGATTTACACCGGCATGTACACCACTCCGACGGACTCAGATGAATATCTGGGAAAGTATGACGAGAACATCGGCGACAAAGACCATGTCACTGGGACCTACTTTTTTGTCAAGACCGCGTCAACTCCCAGCGGAGGCGGCAACATCAATTGGACCGGAAATCAATCTGCTGCCGCTCAGACGAATCTCAACCTCGCTGATGTTCACTCCTTCAGCGGTACCACCGCCAATCAAGCCTGGTTAACATTCACACGCGCAATGGGCGGACGCGCTCTCATCCCGGTGACTGGCCCAGCCAACCAAACGCTCGGAAGTTTCGGTTCGAACTTCCAAATCCAGGGACCGGCCGGACTGCCCTACCTGAACGGCGCTGGCTTCAGCACCGGCAACCCGAACGCCGGCCCGGTCACTGGTTCAGACAATTATGAGTTACGCGACGTAGTCAGCATGACCAAGGGCAAACACAACCTTTCCCTTGGCGGTGAGTTCGCTCTCGACAAAACCATGTTCGCCGCAAATCTGAATAATTACGGCGATCTGGGGTTCTCAACCTCCGCGCCTACGACCACGGGTAATGCGATTGCTGACTTTATTACCGGCCAAGTCAACTCATTTGAGCAGGACTCGACCTATATCACGCATCTGAGCACCTGGCACACTGCGGTGTTTGCGCAGGATAACTACCGCATTACACCCCGTTTAACAGCGAATCTCGGGCTGCGGTGGGACATTGATACGCCTAATGTGGATGCCCATAACAGAACGGCGTCATTTGCTCCCGGCCAGCAATCCACCATTACTCCGTCCGCGCCACTCGGCCAGCTGTTCGCTGGGGACAAAGGCGTCGGTCGCGGCATCATCTCCACCCCGTTCAACCACATTTCGCCTCGTCTCGGTTTCGCATGGGATCCGTTTGGCGACGGCAAAACCTCGGTTCGCGCCGCAGCGGGCATCTTCTGGGGTTCTCCCAGCGGCAATGAGTGGAACCAGCCGGGCAACGCGATGCCGTTCTCCCTTCGCAACGGCTTTGGCAACGAAACTTCCATCACCAACATTTACAACGTCGGTTTCCCAAGCACTTCTCCGGGTGGCGGAATCTTCCCGTACACCTATACGCCAGCTGCTCCGAAATTCTACCCGAGCCAAAGTATCGAAGCCATCCCCACGAGTTTCAAAGATTCGTCCGTCTACCAGTTCAACATCAGCGTGCAGCGGCAATTGCCATACAAGGTCACCTTGACTGCAGCCTATGTCGGCACCCTCGGCCGTCATCTGTCCTCCTTCCTCGACGCCAACTACGCGCCTTACGCAACTGTAAACTCTTCCGGGGGCGCATTAGTCGGCGCACTCGCCACCTCATCGGCAAGCACCGAGCAACGTCGTCAATACGATGCCGGCATCAACCTTGCGCCTGGCACCGTGAGCGGGATTACCTACCTGATCTCAGACCAGAACTCCAACTATAACGGGCTCCAGGTCTCAGCTACCAAGTCGATGTCAAAGAGCTTCTCTGTCAGCGGTTTCTATGTCTGGAGCCGCGCGCTGGAAAGCTCAAACCCAGTTGAAAATGGAGCAATGAGCGCGCAGGATTTCGGCGTCCTCGGCAATCCCTTCACCCCAACCAACAACTCCATGGGCGCAATCGGCGGTGGCCTTCGCGAAGAATATGGCCCCATGGATCAGAACCATGACAGCAATGCAGTCATCTCAGGCATGTGGAACATCGACTACTTCCGCGGATCGAACAATATCCTCAAACAAGTCCTGAACGGTTGGCAGATCTCACCGGTTGTCTATCTCATCAGCGGCGCACCGTTTACGGTGAACACGGGATCCAACAAGAACTTCGACAGTCAAGGATCGAGCCGCCCCAACCTTCTTCCTGGAGTTAGCCCCAAGCTAGGCGCCCACCGCTGCCGTGTATGCGGCGCGAGTGGCCAGAGCCCAACCAGCGTATTAACGGCATGGTTCAACAACGCAGCGTTCACGGCCAACGGGCCTGGTGCTGCCGGGGGCATCGGCCCGGGCGGCGCAGACGGCAACGTGGGACGCGACTCCCTGAACGGACCGGGCCTCAAGGATATGGATGCGGCCCTGCTCCGGAACATTAACTTCGAGCGGGGTCCTGTGTTCCAGTTCCGTGCCGAATTCACCAATGTCATGAACTGGGTGAGTCTCGGACAGCCGTCCTCCGGGAACATCACGTCAGGCTCTCAGGGCACCATCACCGGTGCCGCGGGCACCCAGCGCGTCATCCAGTTGGGTGGCCGGCTGACATTTTAACTCGGACCGTGTAGCCTCCTTAAGCGCCTGCTCTTCGGGGCAGGCGCTAGGACTATTCTTATGGAGAGGAGGGTCTCATAGGCTCATTGCACGAATCTCTCAATGACAATTAATCTGATTTCGCTCTAGAATTCCTCCGTCAGCTCCATCGATTCCCCGCAAGACTTCTGCGCAAAGGAGCATCATGTCGCATCCTTCCAGACGGAGCTTTCTCTTCGGTACGGGGTTGGCCGTTGCGGCCACCGCAATCCGCCCGCTCAGGAGCTACTCGCAATCCACTTCTCCATTCCGCATCGCAGTCATCAACGACGAAATCTCCCAGGACTTCGATCACGCATGCCACGTAGCGGCAGTCGATTTTGGCATGAGCTGGATCGAAATCCGATCGATGTGGAACAAAAATGCCACGGCACTGGCCGACGCCGATCTAGCCAAGGCCGAAGATATCCTCGCAAAGTACAAACTGCAGGTGACCGACATCGCCAGCCCGCTGTTCAAGACCCACTGGCCAGGCGCGCCGAAGTCGCAATACGGCGGCAAAGACGATTTGCACCTCGCCGCTGAGACTACATTCAAGGAGCAAGACGAAATCCTGCAAAAATCCATCGACCTGGCCAAGCGGTTCAAGACGCAGAAGGTCCGGGGTTTCGACTTCTGGCGGCTCGACGATCAGGTCCCCTATCGCGCAGCGATAGACGACAAGTTGCGCAGCGCGGCGGAGACTGCCGGCAAGCAAGGCATTCTGCTGTTACTCGAGAACGAGTTCGAGTGCAACACCGCCACCGGCCGCGAAGCTGCCCGCACGCTCAACGCCGTGAAAACCCCACACCTGGCGCTCAACTGGGATCCCGCCAATGCAGTGATGCGCGGAGAGCTTGACGCATTTCCCGCGGCGTGGGAGCTTTTGCCCAAACACCGCATCCATCATTGCCACTGCAAGAACGCCGTGAAAGACGACGCCGGCAAGATCCAGTGGTCGCCCGTTGACAAGGGATTCATTGACTGGACCGCACAGTTCAAAGCGCTCCACAAGGCAGGCTTCCGCGACGCCGTAAGCCTGGAAACTCACTGGCGCGGAGCCGGAACACCCGAAGAGTCAACGCGGGTAAGCTGGGCCGGCATGAAGCAGGCACTCAAGGATTCGGGGACCCTTTAAGGCTCGCGGAGCAAGCACCCCGCCAGCCGCACAATCAACGAGAGATAGTCGCCCTTCACGGGCAGCATGGAGATCAGAATTGGTTACACGACGTGAATTCATCGAAACTCTTTCAGTCGGCACAGCCGGTTTGGCGATTGCCTCCTCAGCCAAGTCCTACGGCCAGATCCTCGGCTCCAATGATCGCGTGACCTTCGCGACCTTCGGGCTCAACGGCCGCGCCTACGCCCACCTTGACTCCCTGAACGCCAACAAAGCAACCTCGCGCCTGGCACACGTTTGCGATGTGGACTCCATCATCCTGAAGCGCTTTGCCGACCGCGCGGAGCAGAAGCTCGGCTATCCCGTCGCCACGCACAAGGACTTTCGCGACGTCCTCGCGCTCAAGGACGTTGACGCCGTCAGTATCGCCACACCCGACCACTGGCACACTCCGATGGCTATCGCAGCCATGCAGGCCGGCAAGCACGTCTACGTCGAAAAACCCTGCAGCCACAACCCTGCCGAGGGCATCATGCTGGTCGAGGTGCAGAAGAAGACCGGCAAGCTGGCGCAGATGGGCAACCAGCGCCGGTCTGCCCCGCACATCATTGAGATCGTCGACAAGATTCACAACGGGCTGATCGGCAGGGCCTACTACGCCAAGGGCTGGTATTCGAATGTCCGCAAGTCCATCGGCTTCGGCAAGGAAGCGCCTGTACCCGATCATCTGGACTGGGATCTGTGGCAGGGACCTGCCCCGCGCACTGCCTTCCACGACAACTATCAGCCGTACAACTGGCACTGGTTCCGGAGATGGGGCACGGGCGAGACGCTGAATAACGGCACGCACGAGATCGATGTGGCTCGCTGGGCGCTGGGCGTCGACCTGCCCAACAGCGTCACCTCTTCCGGTGGGCGCTACGCCTTCAAGGACGACTGGCAGTTCTACGACACCCTGGTCACAAGCTTTGAGTACGACGATGCGCTCATCTCGTGGGAAGGCAAATGCTGCAATGGGATGAAGTATTACGGGCGCGACCGCGGCACCACAGTCATGGGCACCACCGGATCGGTCTTCGTCGATGGTGGCGGCTATGATATCTATGACCTGAACGGCAAAATGATCAGCCAGCTATCGGCCGGAAAAGCCGCCTCGTCTGCCGATCTGACCGGCAATGACGGAATGACCGATCTGCACTTTGCCAACTTTATCGCCGCCGTTCAGAAGGGAGAGAAACTCAACTCCCCGGTTGCCGTCGGCAACGTCGCGGTAACCATGCTGCAGCTCTCCAACGTCGCGTGGATCACACAGCGCGAATTGCATCTGGACCCATCGGACGGCAAGATCAAGAACGACGCCGAGGCCATGAAGTTGTGGGGTCGCGAATACGAGAGCGGCTGGGCGCCCAAAGTTTAAAACGCAGCCGGCCTCCGCCACAATCGCGCGGGCCAACCAATGGATTGAGGCAACCACCTCAAGAGAGGTTTGTTTATGAACCAGGAAATGTCACGTCGCAGATTTGTTCAGTCGGGCGCGCTGATTGCCGCGGCCTGCGCGGCCCCGGCGGCCATCCCGGCTTTCGCCGAACCGAAACACGCCGTGTTCAAGCCGTCGCCCTTGCAGTTCGGAATCGCCACCTACACCTTCCGCAACTTTACCCGCGCACAGATGCTCGGCTTCCTCAAGCAACTGGAGGTCACTTCGATCAATTGCAAAGACACCAAGGATCATCTTCCCTCGGATCCGGTGGAAGAAGCCAAGGCTCTTGCGGATTACGCAGCAGCCGGAACCGCGCTTCACGCTGCCGGTACCATCTATTTCCCGAAGGATGAAGATGATGACATTCGCGCAAAGTTTGAGTACTGCAAGCGCGCCGGCATCAAAGTAATTGTGGCTGGCGATCCAAAGCCAGAGGTGCTGCCGCGCATTGAGAAGTTCATCAAGGAATACGACATCCGCGTTGGAATCCACAACCACGGCCCGGAAGACAAAGTGTGGCCCTCGCCGCTCAACGTGCTTGCGGCCGTCAAAGGCATGGACCCACGGTTGGGCTGCTGCATCGACATCGGCCATTGCGTGCGCGCCGGTACAGATATTGTGGAGGCGATACACGCCGTTGGCCCGCGCCTGTTCAACATGCATGTGAAGGATCTGACCAGCTTTGACAGCCGCGAGAGCCAGGTGGCTGTGGGCCGGGGCATCATTCCCTTCCGCGAAATGTTCGAGGCCCTCATCGCCACCCGATATGCCGGGTTCATCGATCTGGAGTACGAGATTCACGCCGACGACCCGATGCCGGGCGTTATCGAGAGCATGGCGTATATGCGGGGGATGGTCGGCGGGATGGGGTATCGGGCCTAGGCTCGAGGGAGGCGACGGGAGGGTGCGGGGCCCACAACGCTCCGCACCACAGTTCCCTTCTCCGGCTCATTCCCTGAATACTGAATTTGCCCGGTTTTCAGCCCGAGGGTTGAGCACTTGTATACTAGTGGTCTGACCTCTTGGACGCTTTGCTCTTTTTCGAATGAAAGGTTGGCGTTCCGGCCATGTTGATCCACGAAGACCGCTTGTTTCCTTCCGATCCTGCTACCCGCGCGGTTGCCCGTGCCCTTTATACGCACATCAAGTCCCTGCCCATCATCAGCCCGCACGGCCACACGCAGGCGTCCTGGTTTGTCAAGAACGAACCTTTCCCGAATCCGGCCACGCTCTTCGTCCAGCCCGACCATTATGTCTATCGCATGCTCTACAGCCNNCACTACTCGCTTTTTCGTGGAACGCCCACCCGCATGTGGCTTGACTATGCCTTTCAGGAGCTCTTTGGCCTGGAACAGCGCCTCTCAGAAAAAACCGCCGACCTCTATTACGACACCATCAGCGAAAAGCTGACCACGCCGGAGTTTCTGCCGCGCACCCTCTACGAGCGCTTCAAGATTGAAGTTCTCACCACCACCGACAGCCCACTCGACTCCCTCGCCGATCATGAGGCGATCCGCAGCTCCGGCTGGAAATCTCGCATCCTTCCCGCCTTCCGTCCCGACTCCGTTGTCGACCCCGAATTCCAAGGTTTTGCCGCCAACATCGCCGAGCTAGGCAAACAAACCGGCGAAGATACCTCGTCCTGGTCGGGCTATCTGAATGCCTTGCGCCAGGCTCGCGCACGCTTCCGCTCACTCGGCTGCACCTCAACCGATCACGGCCACCCGACTGCCCGGACCGCTGACTTGAGTGCAAACGACGCTTCCTCCCTGTTTGCGAAGGTCATTGCGGGTAAAGCCAGCCGCGAAGAGCAGGAGCTCTTCCGCGCACAGATGCTCACAGAAATGGCCGCGATGAGCGCTGAAGACGGCCTGGTGATGCAACTTCACCCGGGCAGCGTGCGCAACCATAATCGCCTCATCTACGAGGGCTACGGCCGCGACATGGGCTGCGACATTCCCAGCCCCACCAACTACGTCGATGCGCTGCGCCCCCTGCTAAGCCGCTACGGCAACGAGCCGAACTTCACGCTGATCCTCTTCACGCTCGACGAGTCCACCTATAGCCGCGAGCTCGCTCCGCTGGCAGGACACTATCCCTGCCTGCGCCTCGGCCCGCCGTGGTGGTTCAACGATAGCCCCGAGGGCATGATGCGCTTCAGAGAACAGGCCACGGAGACCGCGGGCTTCTACAATACAGTCGGATTCAACGACGACACGCGCGCATTCCTCTCGATTCCGGCGCGCCACGATGTAGCCCGGCGCATCGATTGCGCTTTCCTGGCGCGGCTCGTTACCGAACATCGCCTGGATGAGGACGAGGCCTTCGAAGTGGCATACGATCTGACCTATAGTCTTGTTAAGAAGGCCTACCGACTGTAAGGAGAGCGCATGGCGCTTGATATCAGCCTCGAACAACCCGGCGACGACCAGGCTTCCCCAGGGTCGCGTATCGGCAAGGTCCGCTGGACCATCTGCGCCATGCTCTTCGCCGCGACCTCCATCAACTACATGGACCGCCAGGTTATCTCGATTCTGAAGCCAACTTTGGAACACAGCATCGGTATGACGGAGATTGGCTACGGCTATGTCGTTAGCGCCTTTCAGTTCGCATATGCGTTGGGACTATTAGCCGCGGGGCGCTTCGTAGATAAGGTTGGTACTCGCATCGGCTACATCGTGATCATGGCCATATGGAGTTTGTCGGCCATGGGTCATGCTCTGGCAAACACCGTCCTCGAGTTCGGCATTGCCCGCTTCTGCCTGGGCATTGGTGAATCCGGCAACTTCCCTGCCGCCATCAAGACGGTGGCTGAATGGTTCCCGCAGAGTGAACGTTCCCTTGCTACTGGCATCTTTAACTCAGGCACCAATCTTGGCGCCATCCTGGCCCCCATCATCGTGCCTTGGGTGACTATTCGTTACGGATGGCACGCTGCCTTCCTGGTTACCGGAGCTTTCAGCGCCCTCTGGATCATTCTCTGGTACTCCAAGTACCGCAAGCCTGCTGACCACCCCACCCTCACGGGTGCTGAGCTTCGCCATATCTATCAGGAAGCAGCGGAACAAATGGGCCCTTCGACCCCATGGATCAAACTTCTCGGCCTCCGCCAGACATGGGCATTCACATTTGGCAAGTTCCTTACTGACCCGGTCTGGTGGTTCTATCTTTTCTGGCTGCCTTCGTTCTTCAGCGACCACTTTCATCTGGACCTTTCGCACCTCGGGTTACCACTCGTCATTGTCTACAACGCTTCCGCAGTCGGCAGCATCGGAGGCGGCTGGCTCCCATCCCCGTTCCGTCGCATTTTTGGGCTATCCGCCGTGCATGCTCGTTTAGCCGCGATGCTTTTCTGTGCCTGCTGTGTTGTCCCGGTTTTCCTCATCAACTACGTCTCGTCGGAATGGGCTGCCATTGCGCTTCTGAGTCTTGCTGCCGCTGCCCACCAGGGATGGTCGGCCAATCTCTTCACCACCACCTCCGATATGTTCCCGCGCTCAGCTGTTGGGTCTGTGACAGGCATTGGCGGCATGGCTGGCTCGGTCGGCGGCGTGCTCTTCGCCACCTATACCGGTCGCATCCTGGAGTGGACGCACAGTTATTCCACATTGTTTGCGATTGCCGCCAGTGCCTACCTAGTCGCGCTGGCCGTCATCCTGATTCTTGCCCCCGGATTGCGGCGAGTGGAGTCGCTCGCATGAGCGTCTACTGCACGGTCGGCAGCGAAGAGACCGATCTCTCCTCAGATGAGTTGAAAGCTCTGCTCACCGATGCGCTCAGCCGGCTCGGCCGACGATCAAACGTCCTCGCCGTTCCACCTGACCAGACCCGCGAACACTCTCGCGCCGGCGAACTGACGAATATTGCCTGGCGTTTTTATGGCGATAGCCTCAAGGCCGTTCTGCCCGCGCTCGGAACCCACTCGGCGATGCGCCCAGATCAACTGACACATATGTTCGGCGATGTGCCGCAGGACCTGTTCCGCGTCCACAACTGGCGCACGGATGTGGTCACCCTTGGAGAGGTTCCAGCAGGCTTCATCCGCGAGCAGTCCGAAGGCAAGCTCAACTACGCGTGGCCTGCGCAGGTCAACCGGCTGATCGCTAACGGCGGTTTCGACCTGATCCTCTCCATTGGCCAGGTGGTGCCGCACGAGGTTATCGGCATGGCCAACTACACCAAGAACATCCTGGTGGGCACGGGTGGCCGCGAAGGCATCAACCGCAGCCACTACCTGGGCGCAGTCTACGGGATGGAGCGCATCATGGGCCGCGCGGAGAATCCCGTCCGCAGCGTGCTCAACTACGCCGCCGAACGTTTTCTGAATCATCTGCCCATCGTCTATGTGCTCACCGTAGTTTCGCGCCGCGCCGATGGGTCGCTGGCTGTTCGAGGACTTTTCATCGGCGACGACGCAGAGTGTTTTCATCGGGCCGCCGAGTTGAGCCTCAAGGTAAACTTCGAAATCGTTGATGAGCCCATCAAGAAGGCCGTCGTTTATCTGGACCCGCAGGAATTCCACTCCACCTGGCTCGGCAACAAGGCCGTCTATCGCACGCGCATGGCCCTGGCCGACGGAGCGGAGCTCATCATTCTTGCGCCGGGGGTGCACGAATTCGGCGAAGACAAGACCATCGACGCGCTGATCCGCAAGTACGGCTACTTGGGCACGCCAGCGACGCTTGCTGCCGTCGAATCGCAACCGGATCTCGCCGCCGATCTCAGCGCTGCCGCACATTTGATTCACGGGTCATCGGAGGGGCGCTTCACCATTGCCTGGTGCCCCGCCCACCTCACCCGCGAAGAGGTTGAAGGCGTTGGATTCCAGTATGGTGAACTCGAAGCGATGACGCGCCGATACGATCCCGCAACGCTCGCACAGGGATACAACTCGGTTGACGGTGAACAGGTGTTTTTCATCGGCAACCCAGGGTTGGGGCTGTGGGCACATCGCAGCAGACTTTAGAAAAGGAAGAATATGGCAACCAACATTCTCAGTCTTGAAGGCAAGATCGCAGTGATAACCGGGGGCACTTCGGGGATTGGACGCGCTCTCTCCCTGGGCCTGGCTGACGCAGGCGCCAACGTAGTGGCCAGCGCGCGCCGACAGCAGCAGGTGGATGAAACCGCCGCGGCCATTGAAGAGCGCGGGAGCAAAACGCTGCGCCTCGCCTCGGACGTCTGCGACCGTCCTTCCCTCGAAGCGCTGCTCGCCGCAACAATCGAGAAGTTCGGCAAGGTCGACATCCTCATCAACTGCGCTGGCCGCATCAAGCGCACGCCCACGCTCACCATGCCGGAAGAGGAATGGACCAGCATTCTCGATACGAACCTCACCGGCACTCTGCGCGCATGCCAGGTCTTTGGCAAACATATGCTCGAGCGCGGCTATGGGCGCATCATCAACATCTCTTCGCTCAACGCATTTGTCGCACTCAGCGAGGTCGCTGCCTACGCGGCGAGCAAAGCGGGGGTCGGGTCGCTCACCCGGTCGCTCGCGGTGGAGTGGTCAAAGCGCGGAGTCACCGTGAACGCCATCGCGCCGGGCGTCTTCCGCACCGAACTGAATGCGCAACTGCTTGACAGCACGCCACGCGGGCAGGAGCTGCTGATGCGCACGCCGATGGGCCGCTTCGGCAAGACCGAAGAACTGGTCGGCGCCGCAATCTATCTCGCCTCCGACGCTGCCTCGTTCGTCACCGGCCAAACGCTGGTGGTGGACGGTGGCTTCCTCGCCAGCGGCGTCAACCAATAGGCGAGCGACGCTGGGCATCCCGCGTATTCGATCACTCCAACTGCTCCAGCACGATTAAGGAAAGACAGAATGAAACAACCAGTTACATTGCGGCTGATCGCATACGCCGCTTTCGCACTTGCAGCCATCTTGATAACCTGCCAGCTCACAGCCAACGCCCAGGCAAGCTCGCGCTCCACCATCCAGCCATCCACCTTTGCCCGCGTGGGATCGGTGGATGAGCGGTTCCAGTCCTACAACATCGAGATGGTCGAAGTCACCGGTGGCCGTTTCTGGAAGCCCTATGCGAGCAAGACCGACATCGCGCCAAAATCGGCCAATCAGCCAGCGGGCCTCGATCCCGGCCTCTTCCAATACCGGCCTCCGATCAACCTCACCAACGCCCGCCTGCGCAAGTTGGCCGCGGCGCTCGGCCCGGCCTATCTGCGCGTCAGCGGCACCTGGGCCAACACCACCTACTTTCAAGACAACGACGATGCCGCGATGGCCACGCCGCCGAAGGGCTTTAACGGTGTGCTCACCCGGGCCGAGTGGAAGGGCGTAATTGAATTCTCTAAAGCTGTCGACGCGAAGCTGGTCACCTCATTTGCCACCAGCATGGGGACTCGCGACGCGGCGGGCGCGTGGACTCCCATCGCGGCCAAGCCCTGGGTTGACTACACCAAATCAATCGGCGGTTCGATTGCCGCAGCCGAATTCATGAACGAACCCAACTTCGCCTCGGGTGGTGGCGTTCCGCAGGGGTACGATGCCGCTGCTTTTGGCCGCGATGTCACGGCCTTTCACTCTTTTCAAAAGCAGGCGCTCCCCAACATGATCTTTCTCGGCCCCGGCGCGGTCGGCGAAGGAACCATGATCGTGCCCGGCAATATGAAAATGCTCTCCAGCACCGACATGCTCGCTGCCACCGGCCCGGTGTTTGACGTCTTCACCTATCATTCCTACGGCGCGGTCTCCAGCCGATGCGCCATGTTGGGCGCGGCGGCCACAACCTCACCCGATGCCGCATTGTCTGAAGATTGGCTCGACCGAGCAGGCAAGGCCGCCGACTACTACATCGCACTGCGTGACCGATTCGAGCCTGGCAAGCCCATATGGAACACCGAGACCGCCGAGGCTGCCTGTGGTGGCGACCGCTGGGCTTCCACTTTCCTCGATAGCTTCCGTTATCTCAACCAACTGGGCAGCCTGGCCAGACGCAACATCCAAGTGAACCTCCACAACACCATGGCATCGAGCGATTACGGGTTGCTCGACGAGAACACCTATGCGCCACGCCCGAACTACTGGGCTGCGCTCCTTTGGCACCGGCTGATGGGCTCCACTGTGCTCGATCCCGGTTCTTCGCCCGCGCCGAGCCTGCATCTCTATGCCCAATGCCTGCCGGACAAAAAGGGCGGAGTCACCCTGCTCGCGATCAACGCCAGCCGCGACCAATCGCAGACCCTCGACATCGCCTCGCCATCAAAGCGCTACACCCTCACGGCAAAGGACCTGCTCGACAAGACCGTCGATCTGAATGGCGTGGAACTTGCGCTCGGCAGCGGCGACACACTCCCCGAACTGAACGGAACCATAACCCGTCCCGGCTCGTTGACTCTTGCGCCGGCAAGCATCACGTTTTTTGCGCTTGAGAAAGCCGGCAATGCGAGTTGCCGCTGACAACGAACGAATTCAATTGCCGTAACCGGTAAGATGGACCTGAAGCATCGACCGTTCACCCTACGGAGACCTTATGCCTGATCCAATTTGTGATATCGGCCTCATCGGCCTTGCTGTCATGGGACAGAACCTCGTCCTCAACATGAACGACCACGGCTTCAAGGTCGCAGTCTTCAATCGCACAGTTTCGAAGGTAGACGACTTCATCGCTGACGAGGCCAAGGGCACCAACGTGGTGGGCGCGCACTCAATTGAGGAACTGGCCTCGCTACTCAAGCGGCCTCGCCGCGTCATGCTCATGGTCAAAGCCGGCGACACCGTCGACCAGATGATCGACCACATCCTTCCAGTGCTCGAGCCGGGCGACATCATCATTGACGGCGGCAACTCGCTCTTTACCGACTCCAACCGCCGCACCAAGGCTCTCGCCGAAAAAGGCATCCTGTTTGTCGGGACCGGCGTCTCCGGCGGCGAAGAAGGCGCGCGGAACGGCCCCTCCATCATGCCCGGCGGCAACCCCGCGGCATGGCCTCACGTCAAAGATATCTTCCAGTCCATTGCCGCCAAGGTGGAAGACGGAACCCCCTGCTGCGACTGGGTCGGCGAAGACGGCGCAGGTCACTACGTCAAAATGGTGCACAACGGCATCGAGTATGG
>PMXB01000297.1 GCA_003165935.1 Acidobacteriaceae bacterium
GTGCGCCCTGCCGGGCGCACCAATGGAAAAGGCCGCCCGCAGGCGGCCCTAACTGAAAAATGACAACTGATCACTGACAACTGTCTTCCTACCACTGCCCCCAGGCCCGGCTAATGTAATCCGCCAGCGTCATGCTGATCAGCACCAGGAACATGAAAAACCCGCATCCAACCGTCAACATGGTCAGCTTGGTGCTGTACCGCACGTGCATGAAGAACAGCACAACCAGCACCATCTTGATACATGCAATCGCGATCGCCACAATGGGATTGAAAACCCCCATCTCAATGTATGAGGCCCCTACCGTCAGCCCGGTAAACACAAGCAGCGAAAGAAAAACTGCCACATAAATCTTGGGGCTCACCACATGATGCTGCGTCTCTAGTAATTCCTTCTCTTCGGTCATCGATCTCTTCCCTTATTGGTTAGCATGTCTGCTGATCAGATAGAGCAGCGGGAACAGGAATATCCACACAATATCGACAAAGTGCCAGTACAGCCCAAAGTTCTCGACAAACGTTACGTGACCGTTCGTATACGCGCCGGCTCGCGCACGAAAAATCATGAAGCCTAGAATCCCGATTCCGATGATCATGTGCAACGCGTGCATGCCCGTCATGGCAAAGTACAGCGAGAAATAAATCTCGGTATGACGAGCCATGTCCAGCGGCAACGGCTTGTCACCCGCTGCCTTCGCGGCCTCATCCGAATCCGGATTCAAAAATGAATTCAAGCTGTAGTGGAACCCGGGGACGTGATGCTTTTCAATCTTCTCTTTGTATTCAATCGTCTTGATGCCAAGAAACCCAATGCCCAGAATGAAGGTTAGGATCAGGCACAGTACCAGTCCACTCTGCTTGCGGGTCTCCGCACACCATACCCCCATCGCCATCGTGAAGCTCGAGGTGATCAGCAGCAGCGTATTCAACGTGCCCCAGAAGATATTCAGTTGGTGCGACGCAGCCACAAACGCCGGATAGTACCAGTTNNGGGCTATCCGACACTGGCTACCTCTTTTGCTTTCTGGCCTTCGAGCCATTCGTAGTCATATGCTTCGTGATCCATGATCGGTGTAACGGCAAAGTTCTCCGTCAGCGGCGGTGACTGCGTCTGCCACTCAAGCCCGGTTGCCTGCCAGGGATTGTTGCCTGCCACCGCACCATACTTCAGCGACCAGGTCAGGTAGAGCACCGGCAGCAGGTAGCCCACGCCCAGAATTGACGCGCCAGCTGTCGAGAACACATTCAATACCTGGAACTCAGGTGGGTACGAGGCGTACCGGCGAGGCATGCCCAGAGTCCCCAAAATGAATTGCGGGAAGAACGTGAAGTTGAAACCGATGAATGTGACCACCGCGGCAAGCTGTGAGATCTTCTCCGGGTACATCCGGCCGGTCATCTTCGGCCACCAGAAGTGAATACCAGAGAGAAAAGCCATCAGCATCCCGCCCACCATCACAAAGTGAAAGTGCGCCACGATGAAGTACGTCTCGGTTAGGTGAATGTCCGTGCCTGAAACGCCAAGGAACACGCCCGTCAAACCGCCGATCGTGAACAGCCCCATGAATCCAAACGCATACAGCATCGGCGTTTCAAACGTGATCGAGCCCTTGTACAGCGTGAAGGTCCAGTTGAAAATCTTGATCGCGGAAGGCACAGCTACCAGCATCGTCAGCAGCGAGAACACGATCACCGCGTAGTTCGAGATGCCCATGATGAACATGTGGTGAGCCCAGACAAAGAACCCGAAGATGGCGATCGCAACCGATGAGAACGCCACAGCTGTATAACCGAACACCCTCTTCCGGCTGAAGGTCGAAATCACTTCGGAGATCACGCCCATGCCCGGAAGAATCATGATGTACACGGCCGGGTGCGAATAGAACCAGAACAAGTGCTGGAAGAGCAGAGGATCGCCGCCCTTGGTCGGATCGAATACGCCGATTCCGATTGTCCTCTCCAGCGCGATCAGCACAATGGCGATGGCAACCACCGGCGTCGCCAGCACCATCAGCACCGCCGCGGCATAATTCGACCACACGAACAGAGGCAGCTTGAACCAAGTCATTCCGGGGCAGCGCATCTTGTGGATCGTCACAATGAAATTAAGCCCGGTAAAGATCGAACTGAATCCGGCGATGAACGCCGCGAGCCCCGTTGTCAGAACGTTCGTATTGACGTAGTGAGTCGACAGCGGAGTCGTGAAGGTCCAGCCCGTGTCCACGCCCCCGGTCATCATGGTGTAGAGCGCGAGCAGCCCGCCGGCCATGTACAGATACCAACTCAGCAGGTTGATCTTCGGAAGCGCAAGATCCTTGGCCCCGATCATCATCGGTATCAGGAAGTTCCCGATCGTAGCCGGAACCGACGGCACCAGGAAGAAGAAGATCATGATGACGCCATGCATGGTGAACACCTTGTTATAGGTGTCCGTCGCCATCAAGTCCGCCTGCGGCGTCAACAACTCCAAACGAATCAGCCCTGCCAGCGCCCCGCCGATAAAGAAAAAGAAACTCAGCGATATGAGATAGAGAATCGCGATGCGCTTGTGGTCGCCGGTCAGCAACCAGCTCAGCAGCCCGTTCTCCTTGGTCAGGTAGTTCATCTTCGGAACCCTGGCCGTCGATTGATCAGGAAGACTTATGATTGTGGAACTCATTGCTTCACCATCCCAGACTTCGCCGGTGCTGCCACTGCCGGCACTGCCTTACCTTCCCCCTCTGGAAGCAGGTCGGTCGTGTTGGTCGTCTGCTGAATCCGATAATCCGAGTTCAGATTCTTGATGTATTCGACGAGTGCGATGACTCCCTCTTCGCTCACCTGCCCTTGATACGTAGGCATAATGGGCGCGAACCCCTGGGTCACATGTTGCGAGGGGTTCAGGATCGCTTCACGCAGGTAAGCGTCGTCTGCAAGCACTGTCCCGCCGCTGGTAAGCGCCAGTTTCGCTCCGTACACATTCGCCAGATTCGGCCCGCGCGCATCCGGCCGCGTATTGTGACAGGCCGCGCAGCTCAGGCTGGCAAACAACCGTTCACCGTTCTGGGCCAGGGACATCCCGCTGGTCGACTCGTTCAGCCACTTCTGGTAGTCCTTCGGCGGCAGCACTACAACATCCCCAATCATGTGCGAGTGTTCTGTGCCGCAATACTGCGTGCAGAAAAGGTGATACGTTCCCGGAACCGTGGCTTCAAAATAGACTGTCGTGTAACGGCCCGGTATGGCCTCGCGTTTCACGCGAAACGCAGGAATCGAAAAGCTATGGAACACATCTTGCGAAATCAACGTCAGTTGGATGGCCCGGCCTGTCGGTACATGAAGCGAATTGATCTCGTGCTGGCCGCCGGGGTGTTCCGCCTTCCACATCCACTGCTTGCCCACAACGTAGATGTTCATCGAGTTAGCCGGAGGGTTATAGACCCTGAAATAAATCAGCGCGCCCCACACAAACATCACCAGAAACAATCCAAGGGGAATAATCGTCCAGGTCGCCTCGAGCAGGGTCGAGCCTTCCACCTGAATCGCAACAGGATGCCGCTCCTTGTTGTACAGGATCGAGAAACTAGTCACCAGCAGGATGACAATGGTCAGGCCGATCAGGCTGACCAAAACCATAAAGAAGTACAGCGCGTCCATCTGCGGCGCGATCTTCGACGCCTCCGGCGGAAACAGCGCGAAGTCCGTCATCCATTTGACTAAAAACTGCCAAAGTACTGGGCTGATGTGGCTCATTCAGTTATCCGTTCACCTTTGTTCCTGTCCCCGTTTTAGGCGTGCCAACGCCGAGATGCTGGCTGTCTCTGCGGAACATCAGAAACATGAATCCACCCAATGTGGATACTGTTACAAGTCCGCCCAGTTGGACCACGCGCGCGACGATCAGCGAATGCGTGTTGGTCTTTGGATCGTAGTGGTAGCAATACGTCAGTATGTTGTCGACTGGCGATCCTATGTGATTGTTGGACGCTTCCACCAGCCCAAGCCTGAGATCCTTGGGCGAGTACTCAACCCCCATGTAGTACTGAGCCAGCATCCCGGCCGGAGTTACTATCTGGATCGAGCTCGCATGCGCAAACTGCGTCAGCGTTCCATCCGGCCCCGGGATCTTCACATAGCCAAAACCGACTGCCTTGGTCACTGCATCAATGTTCGGCTGCGTGCCGGTCAGGAAGTGCCATCCATTCGCCGTCTCCGGGTGGCCATAGCGCTTCACGTAGCTGCGCTTCTTTGCTGCCGCCAGATCGGTCCCTTCCGACGGGTCGATGCTGATCACGATTACGTCGAAGTCCTTGCCCGGAACAAAATTCACCATCTGCAAGGCCCCGGTCAGGCCATTCAACTCTTCAGAGCAAAGCATCGGGCACTGATAGTAGACCAGCGCCAGAATTGCAGGACGCTTTCCAAAGTACTGCGCCAACTGGACCTGCTGGCCGTGGTCGTCTGTAAATGTCAAGGAGAGCGGCAGTTGTTGGTTCAGGTTCTGCGTGATGCCAACGCTGTTGAGAATCGTTGGCGGCTTGTCGCTCACAGACCCCACCTGCTTATCACCATAACTGGACACCTGGGCCGTCAATGACAGCGACGTTGAGCAGGCAATACCTGCCACAATCGCGGCACTTCTCACCACGATCATCCATTTCGTTCGCCTTGACGCTTCACTACGCATTTCAATCACTTCTCTCTGGCAACCCTGCCCAGTTACTTCTACCCGATCCGCTAGTGCAGCTACTTCCCAGCTTGACGGCCTTCGACGGCCTCAAGAATCGCCTTGTCGTGCTCATACCCGGTCCGCGCAAATCCGCTCGTCAATGGAACTGCAACCTCGACCTTGGTGTCTCCCGTCAGTAAAGGAGCGCTATCCACGTGCTGCGCAACGGGCAAACCCTGCTTGGCCACCAACTCCATCGCCCGCTCGATCGGTATTCTTACCTTGCCCTGCGACTTGTCGACCCAACTGTAGTTCTCCAACAAAAGATCTTCCTTCTCATGCAGGTCGGCAATCTCCTGGTTCCCGTCGTCTGTCTGGAGCCGTGGCTGCGGGAACTGCTCCGTCGTTTGGGCAATCTTGTTCTGCAACTGCGGATTCGAGGCCAGGTCCCCAAGCGTGCGAACATCCACCGTCTTCGTCCATCTGCTCCGCGGGCCGTAATCTGCCGTGTCTTCCTTTGCCAGATGAGAGAAGATCGCCATCCCGATCCCATAGCTCAGGACGGACGCGCACACCACAAAAACCGACAGCGAAACAATAAACACAATGATGCCGGAGACTTTGACGTCAGTGGCCTCATAGCCTTTTGCTACGTCGATCTCTTCCGGCGGGTTCTTGCCCTCTTGATTGAAAGGATCTTGATCATGCGTGGGCATGCTCGGCCTCCAGTATCTCCGCCACATGCGGATCGTTCGTCTGCACCAGCGGACGCGTCTTCAGTTGCATGCAGAAGTATGCAATCCAGAACGAAACCAGGGCCACCGGCACTGCAATGTACTCCAGAATGCCCCAGCTGAAATGAAGGTTCCGCGCCGCGCCCGGGAAGTTCGGCTCAATCAGCCAGAACAGATCGAACGCCTTGGCAAAGATCATCCATTGGCATACCAGCACCAGCCGCTTCTTGTTGCGCTTGATGTCGCGAGAGAGCAAAAGCGTGAACGGGATGAGCCAGTGGAAGATGAAATCAAGCGTGATGATCACACCCCAGCCACCCTGGAATCGGTCCAGGTACCACGGAATCTCTTCCGGAAGGTTGCCCGACCAGATAATCAGGAACTGCGAGAAAGCCAGGTAGATATTCAACATCACAAAGGCAAAGGTGAACTTGCCCAGATCGTGCTGCTCGGTCTGGCGCAGAATCGTCTTGAATGGTTCGCCCTTCGACAATCCGATCGAAACGATGATCCCGAGAGCCAGCACCTGGTAGCCCTGTCCCACCAGGAACAACAAACCGTAAACCGACGAGTACCAGGTCACATCCAGCGACATCACCCAATAGATGACGCAAGCCGTCATCGTAAGCGAGTAGATCAGGATGCCCGGTCCGCTGATGTTTTCCAGCTTCTTGATCCACATCGGAGTGTTCGCCGGCGAATCCAGATCGCGCTTCAACCCCAGCGCATTGAGCCGCCAGGTATAGAGCCCCCAGATGAGGAAGCAGACTACGCTGGTCACGACAAATGCCGTCGGGTTCAGCATCGGCCGCTTGAACTCAATCGCATGGGCCTGAATTTCGTTGATCCATCCCGCCTTTAACGCAGCGGATGCATCCCCGATTCGAGCCCAGAGATAGAGCTTCTTCATCTCAAAGGCGATCACCAGCCAGTAGACAAACACCAGCGGCAGCGTCCGGCTCATCGCTTCCAGTGGCCGCCGCAGTAGCAGTCCCCATTTGCCGCCAGTCACGTACTGAACCATCAGAAGCGCAAGCCCTCCGACTGCCCATCCAAACGTAAGCGTCAGCCCGAGCAGCCAGCCTCGCAGAACGTGGTTGATCGAGTGGTCGGCAAATGCCAGCGCCGCCGCGATCAACGAGAACACCATCCCTACCATCAGCGCCCGCATCTTCCAGGCATCGACAAATGCCGGAGCGCCTAACTCGGCGGGAAGTGTTTTCGCGTGTGCCTCGTGACCCATTCGTTTCGTCCTCTGTCCTAATCCCTTAACCGTTAATGACTAATCCCTATGTTCCTGGTCCCTACTTCGTCACCGGTATCTTGATCGCAGGATCCGCCGGATAGGCCGGAGCCATTCCAGGGGTTCCTTGTTTTGCATCAGCCGGATATGCCTGCATTGCCGTTAAAGGAAGTGTCCATGGTTGGGCAAAGCCCACCGGAAGCCCCTTCGCCGAAGCGATATCCTTCAATTCCTTCACCTGAACCCCGGCAGGCACATCCTGCATAGTTGCGGCTTGGCTCAACTGAAGAGCCCGGATGTACGCCGCCACCGCCCACCGATCCACCGGAGTCAGTTGCGCTGAGTAGTCCGGCATCGCCCCATATCCATGCGTCATCACATAGAAGTAGTGCGACAGAGGCTGCGACCTGCGCACCTGATCGTGCAGGTTCCCTGCTTGCTTGTATCCGCGATCCACAATCGCGCCCTCACCGTTGCCCACGCGCGAGTGGCAGGGCGTGCAATAAATGTTGAACCGCTCCTCGCCACGCTTCAGCACGTCCATGGTCACAGGGAAAGGCATCTCGTTCCGTTCTTCGCGATAGCCGTTCGCCCCCTGCACCACGCCGGTATAGAAGTAGCTGTCTTCGTGCAACTGCCCGCGCGCAACAGTATTTACCACCTGCGGCCGTGCGCCGCGATGGTCGGCAAACATCTCCGAGCCACGTTGCGGAATCAGCTTCGGCTGGTTGTGCATGTCCTGCCTGCACCCGGCAATCAGCACCACCGCGGCCATGCCAACCAGCATGACTCTCCCTGCGGATCTTTGTTCCCTGTTCCCTGTTCCCTGTTCCCTCGTCATCAGTACTCCACCTCCACAACCGAGACAGGGTTCAAAGATTCCAGGTATTTGCGCCCTTCTACAAGATCGAACTTCGGGTCCAGCGCCTCAAGGCAGAGAAAGAACTTGTCCGTCGTCGCGCCGTTGCGGAAGTTGGGCGCATTGAAAAGCGGGTGATACAAAGCCGGCAGCCCATTGAGAGCGAGCATCCCGAACGCCGCCGAAAGCCCCGCAAACAGAATGGTCCACTCATAGGCAGGGACGATGAACGCCGGCCAGGAGTAGAGCGGCCTCCCGGCAATATTCAGTGGATAAGCCAGCACCGAGACCCACGTCTCCAGAGCGAACATCGCTACCAGGCCCATCAAACCGCCTATCAGCGTGATCAGCGGCACCTTGTTGCGATGAAAGCCGATCGCCTCGGCAGCTTCTTCCACCGGATAGGGCGTGTAGCAGTCCATGCGCCGCCAGCCATCACGGCGAGCCTGCTGAGCCGCCCTCACCAGGTCGCTCGGCGTATCGAATTCGGCCAATAGGCCGTAGGTTCCTTCGCGTGCTGGCATTAGTCACCAACCTCCGCCGTCTTCTTCGGAGTGATCTTTGCGCTCGGCAGCATCATCTTGATCTCGTTCATCGGAATCATGGGCAGGA
>PMXB01000238.1 GCA_003165935.1 Acidobacteriaceae bacterium
ACGGGGAACTCGACGGGGAAACCACCGGCTTCCCAGACACCGAATTTCACTCGCTCGGCCAGTTCGCGGAAGTGGGCGTTGCAGGGGGTGAGTTCGGACCAGGTGTTGCAGATTCCGATGACGGGACGGCCATCGAAGATGTCGCCGGGAAAGCCCTGGTTGCGCATCCAGCTACGATGGATGAAGCCATCACGGCCCTTGAGACCGAACCATTCCTGGGAACGCAGTTTCCGCTTCTCCATCCGCTACAACTCCTGACGCGTACGCAATCACGCAACCCCGCTATTTTATGCCAGCCAAGGTGTTTCCATGAGCAGGGGCTTGGGACTGATGGGGACCGCTGGTCGGTTCCTCCCACTCATCGCGATAAAGCTGCGATGAATGGGGCACAGACTAAGCAAAGGTCCGGGCCTAAAGGCCAGGCCAGTTCGACCCCTTTCAGGGGGTTGAAACCCCCTGCTCCCTCCGTAATTTTCGATCTACAATTGCGGCTCAGATCGACAGAAGCTGGGTATACCGCTTTGTGGGACACCGTCTCCCTTCCGTGGGTGCATACTGATATGTAGGCTGTTTTGAGGCTGAGCCCTCCCCTTGGGTTCATCGGTACATGACCCGGCCTTTACACTTGATAGGCACACAGATAGCCCGGCCAGACAGACATTGAGCACACCGGCGGCCGTTGGCACAGACGAGAATTCGGCATTGTTTTGAGTCCCAAGTCTGACTCGAAGTCCGATGCTGGTGCAAGGCGAGAAATCTCAACAAGAAAGAGAATCACCGAGAGGGTACTATGACGGTTGCTGCGCGTTATCCTGGAATCCGCATTACTGCCAACGGAAATCAGCTCGTCTCCTATCACACTGAGACGCGCATTGCCGACGCCGGAGTTTTCTACCCAATCACGCCCTCGACCGAGGGCGGTGAACTCTTTCAGCAGGCCTATGCCGAAGGCCATCTCAATGTATTCGGCCACAACACCATCGCCATTGAGACGGAAGGCGAGCATGCGGCGCAGGGCGGAGCGATTGCTCACTCTGTATGCGGCAAGCGCGTGGTGAATTTCACTTCAGGCCAGGGGATTGTGTACGGCGTGGAGCAGTATTATCACGCTCCGGGCAAGGGCTCGACGATGGTTCTTGAAGTGGGTGCCCGCGCGCTGACCAAGCACGCGTTGAACGTGCACTGCGGCCATGACGATATCTACGCCGCGCTCGACACCGGCTGGATCATGTTGATGGGCAAAGACGCGCAGCAGGCCGCCGACCAGTCGCTGATTCTGCGCCGCGTGACGGAGCTTTCGTTGACGCCCGGCATGAACATCATGGACGGGTTCCTGACGACGCACCTGGAGCGCACGTTCTATAAGCATGAGTCGGAACTGATTCGCGAGTATCTGGGCGCTCCGGACGACATTATCGATTGCCCGACCGATGCGCAGAAGGCGCTTTTTGGAGCGACGCGGCGGCGGGTTCCGAAGATGATGGACCTGACCAGCCCGATTCTGCTGGGGCCGGTGCAGAATCAGGAACACTACATGCAGGGCATCGTTGCCCGGCGCAACAATTTCTCTGAACCGATTCTCCAGTTCCTTGAGGAAGCGTATAAGGATTTCGGCGAGTTGACGGGCCGCAAGTACGGGCTGCTGTCTGAGTACAAGACAGACGATACCGATACGGTGTTTGTGTCGCTCGGGTCAGCGGCGGAGAACATTGAGGCTGCTGTTGACTACCTGCGCGAGACGCGTGGGGTGAAGGTTGGGTCGATCCATGTGAATGTGATTCGGCCGTTCCCGGAGGCCGCTGTGGTTGCGGCGCTCAAGGGCAAGAAGAACGTGATTATCCTTGAGCGGACGGATGAGGCGCTCTCGCCGGACAACCCGCTTGGCCGCGATATTCGGACTGCGCTCTCGAAGGCGATTGTGACGGAAGGCCGTCCGGCGCAGGAAGGTCTGCCGGCTCTCTCGCTCAGCGATGTGCCGAAGCTTTTTGGCGGGACCTATGGATTGGGTTCGCGCGACTTCCGTCCCGAACACGTGATTGGCGCTTACGAATTTGTTACCGGGGATCGGGCGCGCAAGGATGGCAAGCGCGCATCGGATGGCGTTTCGTTCATGGTTCTCGGCATCGACCACCCTTACGCTGTGGTTGGGGATGAGACCCCTTCGCTGCTGCCTGAGGGGGCGGTTGCGGTGCGGTTGCACTCGATTGGCGGGTGGGGCGCGATCACCACGGGCAAGAACCTGGGCGCCATCATTGGCGACTTGAACGATCTGCTCTACGAGCGGGACGGCCTGGTGGACGACTTCGGCAATCCCAAGGAAGTGATCCATGTAAGCGCCAACCCCAAGTATGGCTCTGAGAAGAAGGGCTCGCCGACCAGCTACTTCATGGTTGCCGCGAAGGATCGCATTCGCGTGAATTGCGACCTGCGGCATGTGACGACGGTTCTGTGCTGCGATCCGAAGGCCTTTACCCACCTGAACCCGCTCGACGGGATGGCGCCTGGCGGGAGCCTGGTGTGGGAGTCGGACGAAGAGGGCGAGCAGGCGTGGGAGCGGTTGCCCCTGTGGGCGCGCAAGCAGATTATCGACAACAACATTCGCGTGTTCACGCTGCCGGGCTTCAACATTGCCAAGAAGGCCACCGACCGCGGCGATCTGCAGCTGCGCATGCAGGGCAACGCGTTCCTCGGGGCGTTTTTCGCAGTGAGCACGCTGCTGAAGGAGTTTGGAATCACGCAGGAGCAGTATCGCGACGTGGTCCACAAGCAGTACGTGAAGAAGTTTGGCAAGCTGGGTGATGCGGTTGTGCAGTCGAACATGGAAGTGATGATGCAAGGGTTCGACCAGGTGAAGGAGATCAAGATCGGCGCGCTGGCAGCGTCTGATCGGTCGAGCCTTCGCGGCCAGGCGCTGTTGCCGATTCTGGAAAACATTGAAGCCTTCGCCACTGCTGGTAGCTCCTGCGGTACCGGCCGCCGTTCGACTCCAGTGCCGGCTGGCCAATCGAAGCGCGCACCTGTGGCCAGCATCACGAACTTCGACTCGCAGTTCCGGTCGACCTATGGCTACAATCAGCCCGCAACNNACTCCTCTTTACATCCCTGAGAACTGCACACAGTGCATGGAGTGCATCTCGGTTTGCCCGGACACGGCTCTGCCGAATACGTCGCAGGATTTGAGCACGATGCTTACGACGGCGGTTCGCTACTACGTGGCTGATTCTGAAGATCGCGTGAAGCTGCTTGGCGCCATCCCGACTATTGACAAGCTGGCCCGCCAGCGGATGGTGGCGGACTTGAAGGTGGGAACACCGATGCCGACGATCCTGCGCGAGGTGACCGAGCAGGTTGAAGGCATTTCAGCGGTGGCCAAGAAGCAGTTCTTCGACATCATTGAGAAGGTGCCGATGGCTTACCAGAAGGTGAATGCCATCTTCTCGTCGCCCGAGCGCAAGTCGCCTGGATCCGGCGGCGTGTTCTCGATTTTTGTGAGCGATCTTTGCAAGGGCTGCGCTGCCTGCGTGACCGCTTGCGGTGACCACATGGCACTGAAGATGGTGCCTGAGACCGAAGAAGTGAACACCGAGCACGAGACCGGTACCGGGTTCCTGGATCTGCTGCCTGATACGTCGCAAAAGTATCTTGGCCTGTTCAATGCGGCGAATCCTGCGGACTCGAAGACAGCAACGCTGCGCAACATGCTGATGGTTCGCACCAATTACGATGCGCTTGTCTCTGGCGATGGCGCATGCGCGGGATGCGGCGAAAAGAGTGTTCTGCGCTCCATCGCGGCGGTAACCGAGGCTTACATGCGCCCCGTCTACCACGCCAAGAGCGATCGCTTCATCAACAAGGCCGGCGAGCTGGAGAAGAATGGCGCTGCCCGTCTAGCCAAGCTGCAGGCAACCAGCCCCGCTGAATACGCACTGCTGCGTCAGGCCGTCGCACATCTTATCCTTGGCCTCGGCGGCGAAGACGAAGACGACACCCGCGCGCGCATTGCCGCCTATGAAGCTGCCAACGGGCTGCTCACCGACGCACAGTTGGTGGAAGCTATCGCCGCTGTGCTGCTGGTGGAGGCATTCAACCACAAGAACCTGCAGCCGATCGACGGTCGGGCAGCGAATGGCATGAGCGTGATGGCGATGGCCGCCCACACCGGGTGCAATACGGTTTATGGATCCACTGCACCGAACAATCCTCACCCGTATCCCTGGATGAATTCGCTGTTCCAGGATGGTGTTACGGTGGGCTGGCTGATGGGCGAAAGCTTTATCGTGGACCACGCCCGCCGCTCCGTTATCCCAGAGCGCCTTGCGGACATCATCCTTACGCGGGAGGCTAGCTCGGCAGGAGACGGCGCGTCATCGGATGGCGGAAGCTCAGACGTGATCGATGCAGAACAGTATTACCACCTCACCCACTTCACCGACGCGCTGATGACGGACCAGGAGATCGTTGAACTGCCCAAGGTTTGGGTTGTGGGCGGCGACGGCGGCATGGGCGACATCGGCTACCAGAACATGTCGAAGGTGATTTTGCAGAACCGGCCGAACGTGAAGGTATTGATGCTCGACACGCAGGTTTACTCGAACACAGGCGGCCAGAACTCGGACTCAACCCCGATGCTTGGCGGCAACGACATGAACGTGTTTGGCGCAGCCACGCAGGGCAAGAACACGGAGAAGAAGACCGTTGCCGAAACGTTCCTGGCTGGACACGGCTCGCCGATGGTTTCTCAAGTGTCGATGGCCAACGCTCCGAAGCTCTACCGGGCGATTCTGGACGGCCTGGAGTATCGCGGCACATCGTTCATCCAATCATTCACCACATGCCAGCCTGAGCACGGCGTGGCGGACGACATGGCTCTGCACCAGGCGCAGCGCGTACGCGATTCGCGTGGCGTGCCGGAGTTTGTGTTCAACCCGCGGCTTGGCGAAACCTACCAGGAAGCGCTCGATCTGAAGGGCAACCCGTCGATCGATCTGGACTGGTATGAGACGAAGTCGAAGACCACCGGCGAGACGACGCGCTACACGGTCGCTCACTGGTGCACGACGGAAGCTCGCTTCCGCAACCACCTGAAGAAGATCAAGCCCGAGGCGGCTGCGAAGTTGGTCCACCTGGACAACATGCTGGTGAGGATCAGGCAACAGGATGTTGTTTATCGCTACTACCTGGACCCGAAGCACCGCGCGTTCATTCCTGACTTTGGCGTTTACATCAAGTGGGAAGAGGACGGCAAGGTGGAGTATCGCGCGCTATCGCGGCAACTGGTGATGTTCTGCGTGGAGCGGCGCAAGTCGTGGCGGATGCTGCAATCGAAGGCCGGCATCGTGAACAAGGAATACGTTGCGCAGAAGGCGATTCTCGCGGAGGTTGATGCGGGGAAGATCTCGTTGGATGAGCTGTTCGCACGCGGCAGCGAGCTGGTGGCTGAGCGGGTGAGCGGGGGAGTGCTGGCGAAAGCGTAGGTATCCCTTCTGTGTCAGAGTGGTTCAGTGCTCGCAATAGAGCACGAATCACTCTGAGGTAATCGTCTCGAGTCCTCGGGGTGGAGCTTCCACAGAGAACGCTGCTACGATTACCAGACGGTTGCTCCGTCCAAGAACCGCAGTAAGAATTGAGAGATCGATGTCTGGTCCAGAGAATTCCATCTCAAGCTCCTCGCCCCTCGAACTCCTTTCCCAAATCCTTGATTGCAGATGGGCAAACATTGAAGAAGCTCGACAACGTAGCCTTCCAATCTTGAAGCGCCTGTCGGAAACCATTGAAAGCGTGCCCGGACCAGATTCAGACACGAGCGTCGTGGTTGATGGTTCGGTGGCTCGGCACGAGTGCACAAAAGGGAGCGACCTTGACTGGATGCTGCTTGTGGATGCCCAGGCAAACGCGGACCATCAAGAGATTCTGCTGGGCATTCGGAACGCCCTGAGTGCCAAGGAGACAAGCGGCAAACAAACCCTCTTCTCTGAGTTGGGCCTTAAAGAACCTGGGCCGGAAGGAACTTTCGGGACACTGGCGTTCAGCCAGCCATTGACTCACTACATTGGCGGTGAAAATGATTCAAATTCCAACACTACTCGCCGTGTGTTGCTGCTCCTGGAAGGCCTGCCTATTGGCAAGCGCCGGGAGGCCTTCGATCGAGTCCGTAAGAACATCCTGAAACGGTATCTGATTGAAGATAAAGGTTTGCTACACAGGGGTATTGATGGGGAGTCCCGCTGGGTTCCATTGTTTCTCCTAAATGATTTCGCACGCTATTGGCGGACGATGGCGGTTGATTTTTCCTACAAGCAGTTCAATCGTGGCGGCAAAGGGCACGCGTTGCGAAGCATCAAGCTGGGAACTTCAAGAAAGCTTCTATTCGCCTCGGGGCTTCTGGCCTGCTTCTGGTGCGATCCAGCGGTGTCACACACTGAGAATCGGGAGCCCAAGACTCAAAGCCTGATCGACTGTCTGGAAGTGTTCCTCTCGAACACGCCTCTGGAGAGGTTCGCGCTATTCTTTCGGTCGAACCTTCAAATTGCGCCGTCAACGTTCCTTGAGGACTGTGCGCGAGAGTTGTTTGGGTCCTACGATGATTTTCTTTGCTTGCTAAACGATGAGCAAAAGCGCGATCATCTCGAGAAGCTCGATCCCGGCTCCCAAGACACATCCGAAATCTTCGCTGAGGCGAGAAAGATCCGCCACCGGTTTCGTTTGGCGATTCAAGAAGTATTCACTGGAAGCGAATCACCAATTCGGGAGCACAGTATTGCAAAGGGGATATTCTGATGGTCCTCATCGGATTTTCGACAGGTGCAGTTGCTCGCGGAGACTTTGAACCTGCCCTTGCGCTCTTGGGGGCCACTTCAATGACAGCGGTGGAGTTGTCGGCTCTGCGGTTCGGTGAACTCCCAGGCCTGATCAGTGCTCTCCCGCACTTAGACCTCAGACAGTACTCTTATGTTTCAATTCACGCCCCAAGCAGTTTCCCCGAAGCCAATGAAGAAAATGTCGTAGGGCTTCTGGAAAGCGTCGCAGCGAATCAACCGATCATCCTTCACCCCGATGCTATCTTTGATTTCGGAATCTGGCAGGGACTAGGAAGCCGGGTTGCAATTGAGAATATGGACCGACGGAAAGAGGTTGGGCGGAGCGCTGAAGAACTTAGCTATTTTTTTGAAAAACTCCCAGAGGCCCGACTTTGCCTCGACTTGGCGCACGCGCATCAGGTTGATCGAACTATGACGGAAGCTTACAGAATCCTGAAGACATTTGGCGATAGGGTCTGCCAGCTTCATGTAAGCGAACTAGACTCAACTGGCCACCATCATCCGCTGTCTTTTGGAACCATGCGAGCGTTTGCAGAGATTGCGTCTATGATTCCGCCCGAGGCGGCAATAATTCTTGAATCCCTGAACCCGCTGAGCGGAGCCAATCCCCAATCTCAGATCAATTGGATTGAGCAGGAAGCAAGGAGAGCTTGCGTTTCGCTAGGGAGATCTGACCGGTCTTCAGAATTTGCGGCTGTGACAGCCCCTTTCGGCCTTATGAACCGGGCGGTTACAGCATGACGCGAGGCAGTTTGGGTCGGTCCGGCTTGTCAACGTCGATCGGGAAAGTTCCCGACGACGTCTAGAAGGGTGAAGTGCAACGCCATTTGCGCTATCTTCACCTCTGCTCATGGCAACCGAGCCATGAGGACTTGGCATAAACGATCTGGCAGACCGACAATCAGCTGTTAAAGCCTAAGTTGCGTATTTCAGGCTGCCGCCGCAGTCGGGGTGGCCGCATGGAGAGCTGATTTCCATCCTTTTTGCGATGCCTTCGCAATACTGGCTGCAATATTTCGCGTGGCTGGGCGGGATGCAGATGCAAGCGGCGTTTCTGCATTTCTATTTGCTGGCCACCGAGGAATCGGAACCGGGGGATGGAAGGCCATAGATAAACGAACGAAAAGACTATAGATATCCCAGGTTAGCTTGGCCGCTGGCGCGGCCGCCGCGAACCTGGGGCACCCCGGCACACTAGGCACACTGGGCACACCGGGGAGGGTGGGAACGCCGGCGGGTCTCTCCGATCAGAATTACATCGTTAAATATCCTATTATGAACAGCATAATTCCGCCTCATATTTCTTAGTCGATTACGCTCATATTTTATGAATCGTCTCATGCTATATTGCCATCAGAACAGTTGGTTGACTGGCTGGGCCTGGAGGCTCGGCGGCTGTCAGTTCCGAAGCATCAATTTGGACGATGAACTCTATGACAGTCACTGGTTGGGGGCGGTTTTGGGAGGTCGTATCCAGTGAGCACTACTTGTCTGGCGGATCGGGCTTGGGGTTCGAAGCGTCAGGATGGTTCGTTTTGAACTGACAGAGAACTGCGGCGATGGTTGGGTAAGAGCTGGGGGCTGAGGGCAAAGTTTATGGCGATTCGTTGGGACAAATTTACGGTGAAGTCGCAGCAGGCGATGCAGCAGGCGCAGACGCGGGCTGCCGAACTTGGCAACCCTGAGGTGATGCCGGTGCACCTGCTGTTGGCGCTGATTGAGGATCGCGAGGGCGTGATTCCCGCGGTGCTGGAAAAGATTGGCGTGCCGACGGAGCGGCTGGAGAGCGATCTGCACCAGATCGAGGAGAAACTGCCTCGTGTGGCGGGATCGGCGAGCCAGCCGGGCTTGAGCCAGGT
>PMXB01000278.1 GCA_003165935.1 Acidobacteriaceae bacterium
GCGACGAGAGCCACCGCTTCGCCGTCGGCTACCATCGCCAGCGCCGCGCCATGCGCGACCGCGACTCCGAGCTGAATAACATTCCCGGCGTAGGCCCGCAAACTCGCCAGCGCCTACTCACCCACTTCGGCTCCCTCCGCGACATCCAGAACGCCACCGCCGAATCCCTCGCCGCCGTCCTCCCACGAAAAACCGCCAACGCCGTCTGGCGGCATTTTCATGCGGCATCGACGACCCCGCCAAAAGCGTAAAATTTCAAGCATGGAAGACTACGACGAATTGACCGAACAGCAGTGCGAAGCAGCCGCGAATTTCCTCAGCGAAGACTCTGCCGATTTCGCCGAACTCTATGCGCGCGCCGAGGAAATCAGCGCCAAGAGGTGGACCATACATCTAGAAGCCTCTCGACGTCTGGCCGCTATGGGCGGCACCATGCCCGACCTCGAATACATTCGCCGCCTCCGCGTCGACGAGTAGTAATCCATCGCGACCCGCCGACATTAGACAAAAACATTGAGGCCCTCCGGAACCACTTACAACGGAACATGCCTGCACCCTATCCATTTTCGGAAACCCTCGCCCGACTCGATGCGATCGATACGTGGCTTAAGTCTGCCGGGTTTGATTCGCGAGACCGTTTTTGGCGATACAGAGGCAATATCCGAGCCATGATCGAGATCCAATCAAGCGGCGGAATGGAGGCGCTTGACAACATCTCGCCAGAAAGATCCAGAGAAATCGTCTGGAGTTACGTTGAAGCCGATGAATTCGTTAGGGCTGTTGATTCGCTACTGACATGTCTCCCAAAAGAAATCCTGCAGAAACAACTTGCAAAGGCCCTTAAGGGCCCAGCAGACCTGGCCCTCGAAAGCCAAAGAAATAGCCACGGACGGAACTTTATGTTCGAGCTTGTGATTGGAGGAAGACTAGCCGCCGCAAGCCTCCTTCCGTCATTTGATCGTGGCCCCGATTTGGAATTCTCCTTCGCCGGCTTGCGAGTTGCAGTGCAGTGCAAGCGGCCACTTTCAGAATCCGGACTGGGGGGGACGATCAAGAAGGCGGTCTCGCAACTTAAGAAAGATAAGGCCGATTTAAGCCTAGTCGCGGTGTCGGTGTCGCGGCTAATGAATCCAGGCGGGCTGGACACCATTCCAGAGGTGGAACGTCCCGAGACGGCGCACCAATATCTGAATGAGCGCGTCAGACAGATCGCATTTAGCACAAGGCGCTTCTGGCACGGAAAGATAGATCGCGCCGGAATCCTATTCTATGCATTTACGCCAATTCGCTGGATGCAGGGGAAGGGACATTACGGTCAGATAATGGAGCGCTGCGAAGTTCTTTCCCCTGTCACAAAAGGCGAGCCGACAGAGACCCTGTTGAAAAGTTTGGCCCAGACCATCGGAGCCTGACAACCAACCGACAGGCACTCGCCGCCTCGCAAGGGGTTCCAAGTACCTCAGCAATTCTTCAATGGGTACCCCATCTCACGAACCTCGACCGACGTTGCTTCGAAGAATCGAGTCTAGTGTTTTCTATATAAAATATCGTATAATTCCCAAAGCGAGGGCAACATGCGCAATCCGCTGGTCGAAATCGCTTGTGAACGCGACTCCAAGGAAGCTCTCAGTGCATTCCCCGCGGAAGTCAAAGAACGACCAGATGACCACCAAGCCCACTCACATCACGAAAGGCGACATATTCGACGACCTCGGCTTCACGCGCGCCGAGGCCTCGGCTCTGAAAATCAAAGCTGACCTGCTCGACGCGATCCTGCGTGAGATCGAAAAGCACGGATACACCCAGCGTCAGCTTGTGGACCTTCTCGACGAGTACCAGCCCTCCGTCAGCAACCTGCTCCAGGGCAAGATTGCCAAAGTGAGCATCGAGAAACTGCTCTACTACTCCAGCCGCCTCAACCTTCGAGTCACTCTTTCGACCGAAGTTCGTAAACAGCCGAGGACCGTCCGCAAGCCGATTCCATCGCGCTCAGGCAGGAAACTTGCAGCTGCATCCGTGTAACGAGGAACCTCAAAATGTCCCTTAAAACAACCCTCTGGGATCCCACCAAATACCTCGATAGTCCCGAGTCCATCGCCGCCTATCTTCAGGCCGCGTTTGAGGACGGCGACCCATCCCTCATCGCCACCGCCCTCGCTGACATTGGCCGCGCCATCGCCCAGCTTTAGACAATTAAGCCAGCTTCCCCACCAAAGGCGGCAGCCGCACCGCAGGCGCCCGCCCGCGCCCCCCCCCGCACCTGTGCATTTCTGCACAGCACACCCTACCCAACCTGTTGGATGCTGAAGCTGACCCACGAAGCAGGAGCTACCACGCTCCCCGCTCGGGCCTGCACCGATCTGCCTGCACGCACCGGCCCGGACTAACCAGCCCGGCCAGATCAAAGGACCATCATGAAAATCTCTCATCTGCTCGTTGCCGCCGTGGTTCTGTTCACCCTCGCTCCCGTCTACGCTTGCAAAGACTTCGGCGCCAAATCCCCCGACGTATCTGACGCTGTCCGCAAGTCCCTCGATCAGCAGGGCCTCAAGGATGTCACCGTCTCTCAGGATCGCGACAAAGGAATCGTCACCCTCGGCGGTACGGTCGCCTCTGACCAGCAGAAAACCCAGGCCGAATCCATTACCAACTCACTCGCCGGCGGACAGGTCGTCGCCGACCAGATCGCCGTCGTCGCTCCCGGCACAGGCAAGGAAGTCGGTGCCATCAACTCCGACCTCGATCAGGGCATTGAGAAGAATCTCGACGCCGCGCTCATCCAGAACAACATGCACAAAGACATCTCCTACGCGGTCAAGAATGGCGTCGTCACCCTCAGCGGCGAGGTCGACTCCGACTCAGAGCGCACCAGTGCTGAATCCATCGCCGGCGCCGTACCCAACGTGCATCAGGTCGTAAACGTCCTCCAGGTCACCAAGAATCGCAAAGCCAGCTCAGGCCTCTAGAAATCACCAGCCCCTCAACCGCACTTCGGAGAAAATACCCATGTCCAACCCGTCTGCAACCCTCCTCCATCTCGAAGACTCCCTCCGCACCGTCATCGATTGCCTCATCGACAGCCAGACTGGCCTGAGGAAGATTGGCGAGGAACTCAAGGACCCCACGCTCAAGCTCTACTTCCTCGATGAATCCCTTGTCCGCGCCGAATTCCGCGGCGCCCTCGAATCCATCCTTCATCACGAAGGTGTCCACGACATCGCTGAGAAGGGATCCGTCTCCGCCACTCTCAATCGCGCATGGGCCGAGTTTAAAGCCAAACTCGACGGCGGCGATTACTCCCTCCTTGAGACAGCAGAGCAGGACCAGCACGCGGCTATCAAGGCCTACACCCACGCCCTCAATCAGGAACTCCCTTTCCCCGTGCGCCAGACCATCCTCGCCCAGGCCGCTCGCATCCAGCTCTTCCACGATTACGTCCTGGCTGTCCGCCAACTCAAAAACGCCGCCGCCGCCGACTGATATCCAACCTGCTCGATCCGACGCCGCCCCGACCCGAGCCGAAGGCAGCCCGCCCCACCGCCCCTCCGCCCCGGTGCTATCCTTTCCCCATGAAGCGTCGGCAGTTGTTTCTCTTACTTGCTCTCTGCCTCGCGGCCGTTGCCACAGCCTCTGCCCAGTTGTCCGCCCAGCAGCCCCCTCACCCCAGCCGCCCAGCCTATGACGGCGCCGACGCCCTCAATGCCCCCTTGCGCATCTACGTCGATCAGGATTGCCACATCCTCCCCGATCCCCTCCATCCCCTCCCCGGCCAGAAGCAAAAACCCTATCGCGATGGTGCCATCTGCTACGTCGAGGGCCAGCACACCAGCCTGCATCGCGAAGAGCGCATTGACAGTAATCAACTCCTTCGCTGGGACGTCAGCGTCATCGAGCAAACATTCCAGCTCACCAACATCGCCGATCGCGAAGCTATCTTCGTCGTCTCATACCCCGTCGAGAAGCCCTGGTTCATCGACTCTGACCCCCAGCCCGTCCGCTACGACGGCAACAACGCCATCTTCCTCGTCCATGTGCGGCCCGGCGAGCGAGTCGGTCTCCATGTCGGTCGCCGCATCATGAAACCACTTAAATCGAAGACTTTATAGACCCAATCCCGTACCACCCCAATTCGCGTTCATTCGTTCTACTCCGTCCTCAGCGAGCCATTCCCTCCCACCGTGAAATCACTGCAACCCCATGCCCCCGCTGGTCATCCTTCAACGTAGAATCAACCTAGGCCCCAGCAGGAGCAGGAAGTTGTGACGGAAGACAATTCGCCCACCCTTGAGCGAACGCCAACGCGCTCCGCCCTCATCTTTGCCGCTCCCTTTGCCGCGGCCATCTTTCTAATCCACTTCTTCAGCTCCCTCTGGGGTGCGCACCTCGGCTACGGATACTTCCGCGACGAAATGTACTTCCTCGTCTGCGGCCGTCATCTCGCCTGGGGCTATGTTGACCAGCCCCCCATGGTCGCCCTCCAGGCCCGTCTCGCGAAAACGCTCTTCGGCACATCGCCCACCGGCGTCCGCATCTTCAGCTTTGCCGCCCATAGCCTCACCGTTGTGCTCACCGGTCTGCTCACCCGCCAGTTTGGCGGCCGCCGACCCGCCCAGGCCCTGGCCATGGCCTGCGTCATCGTCGCCCCCGTCTTCCTCGGCACCGGCAACTTCCTCACCATGAACTCCTTCGAGCCATGCTTCTGGATGGGCTCCATGCTCGTGCTGCTCCGACTCGCCGACGGCTCTGCTCACCCTCGCGCATGGCTCCTCTTCGGCCTCATCGCCGGCCTCGGAATCGAAAACAAGCACTCCACCGTCTTCTTTCTCATCGCCGTCCTGCTCGGCCTGCTTCTTACGCCCCAGCGCCGTATACTCGCCTCCTGGTATTGTGTCGCCGGCGTCGCTGTCCTCGCCCTCGTTGCCCTGCCCAACTTCCTCTGGCAGTGGGTCCACCACTTCCCCACCTACGAGTTCCTGCACAACATCGCCGAGTCCGACAAGAACCTCCGCCGACCCCCAATCATCTTTATCTACGAACAGATCAAGGTCCTCGTTTACTCCACTGCCCCCATCTGGATCGGCGGCATCATCTGGCTCGGCTTCTCCGCCCGCGCGCGCGCCTGGCGCTTCGTGGCCATCGCCTACCTCGTCTTCCTCGCACTGATGATCGCCATGAACGGCAAGTACTACTATCTGGCGCCCATCTACCCAGTCCTCTTTGCCGCTGGCGCCGTCGGCTTCTCCCAGCTTGCCCGCCGCGACTCACACATCTCCGCCTACGCCGCAATCATCGGCGTCGCCATCTTCTTCACCGCCCCCATTACCCTCACCATCCTGCCTCCCGACCGCTACAACGCGCTCACCGGCATCTTCGCACCTGACTCTGCTCGCATGGAGAAGTACACAAGCCCCCTGCCCCAGGTCCTCTCCGACCGCTTCGGCTGGCCGCAAATGGTTCAGGGCTTCGCCGCCCGCTATAACGCGCTGCCCCCAGACGTGCGCTCAAAAACCGGCATCTTCTGTAGCAACTACGGCGAGGCCAGCGCCGTCAACATCCTCGGCCCCGCCTACGGCCTGCCCACCGCAATCAGCGGCCACGTCAATTACTACTACTGGGGATGGAACAACTACTCCGGCGAATCCATGCTCACTCTCGGCAACAATCCCGACGACTACAAAAACTCATTCGACGAAGTCATTGACCTCGGCCCCTTCGACGCCCCTTGGACCATGGATTTCGAACACCGCCGCTACTTCTGGCTCCGTCATCGCAAGCGCCCCTACTCGGCGGACTGGCCCTCAATCAAGAAGTGGAACTGATTCCACATCTAAACGGGATGCGGAAGCACCAACTCCGAAGCAGGTATTCGAACTCTGTCATGATTGGCCGGTCGGGAACCTCAACATGACAATTCTTTGCTCCCTTTCACGCTCCCTTTTTCTCGCCCTGGAAGAACCAATGTACGCCGTACTTGTCCGCAAAATGTCCATAGCTTCCGTATGGCACTATCCGTTCAATCCGCGGACGGCGTCTTCCCCTTCGATAACGTCAGCGATATCTGTCCGGCATGATGTGAGGTGTGAAAAAGCGTATGAGCGAACAACCTTGCTCTGGAAACAGTGCCAAAAAAAGGAGTATCAACTGGTTTCAGCCAATCCTCTTCAGGGCTGTTTTCCACGAGGTCTTGAAGCATTTGGTATCCACGCTCAATCAGCTCTCTGCTATGGCTTATAGCATGATGCTGGCCGGTATCGATTTGGCCGATCGTCGTGTTTTGCACATCGGTTGGTATGCCGAAAAATTGACCGAATAGATTCATCGTTTCACCGATGTGCCGATAAATGAAGCCGATCGATGCGGTCTCGTCGTTCAACCGGAAGTTCGCATTTTCTTCATTAATCCTGTCAAAAGAGAATTGGCTCGTATGTTTGTTTTGCCTCACCATTTCGAGTAAAACGTCTTTTTGCATATGTTGTCCTCCTTATCGACGTTCAGATATTGGTGTTTCGTCTGATTCGGCAAGCAAATCCCCCAGCCGGTCCATCGCGCGTTCCCACTCCGGCCGCCGCGCGCCAAGCCAATCCCGCGCCGCGTCAAGCCCCGCCGCATCGACCCTGCACGACCGCACCCGCCCCACTTTCTCCGTCTTCACAAGGCCCGCCTCTTCGAGAATTTGCAGATGCTGCACCACCGCCGCCAGGCTCATCTCCATCGGCTCGCCTAACCGCGACACCGACATCGGCCCGGGAGTCAGACGCTCCAGCATCCCCCGCCGCGCACCATCCCCCAGCGCATGAAAGATCCGGTCGATGTCGATCCTCTTTTTCTTGCTCATCTTCCGCATCTTCCTCCGCCACGATTCAAGATCTCATAGCCCGCAGACGACGAAACTCCATCCCTCAAATCCCCATCGCACCCTGTTCCCTGTGAACTATGAACTCTGAACTATGAACTGTTCAAGCCTCTCCAGCAGTTCCACCCATCCACCCTTCCGCATCTCCGGCCCATCCGCCCCTTCGAAGTACGCTCCCTGGTGCGTAAACAGCAGGTCCGTCCCTGCACTCATCTTCACCAGTTCCACCGTCGCCAGCGCTGTCGAAAACGTCTTTCCATCCAACGCCATCCTGTAGGCCCACACCATCCGCTGGTTCGGCACAATATCCTCGTACACCGACTCCAGCGTTATCGTCATCCCGGCAATTGGCGTGCCCGCGCCGAACTTCATCTTTACCCGCTCACCCCCGCCCACCCGAAAATCTGCCTCGTGGTGCAACAGCTCGCTCGCCTCGCTGGTATAGTTCCACCGGCTCTTGCTCGCCGGATCGGCAAACGCCGCAAACACCCGCTCCGGCGTCGCCTTGAAACTCCGCTCCAATGAAAACGTGCTGTGAACCGTCGTCGTCTTTTCCATCTCCATCTCCTCCTCATCTGTCTGTTTAATACTTAAGTTTGTACTTAAGTATCTTCCGGGTCCCGCAAAATTGTCAAGCGCTTACTTAACTATTTTTCGTCGCCTCGCCGCCTCGCCGCACCGCCCACTCGCTGAATTGCTCACTCGCTGACTCGCTGACCCGCTCACTTGCTGACCCGCTGACTTGCCGACTTGCTGACTCGCTCTCTGCTGACTCGCTCTCTTGCCCCCTCACCGGCTCCCTGCTACCCTCGCACTACCAAATGTCCCAAACCGCCGCCAACCAGCCCGCCAGCCAGCCAGCCGATCTGCCCCGCGTCCTCGGCGTCAGCCAGGCCACCGCCATCGTCGTCGGCACCATCATCGGCTCCGGCATCTTCCTCGTCCCGCGAGAGATGATGGCCGACCTCGGCTCCTCGCCCCTCGTCTATCTCGCCTGGATCGTAGGCGGCCTGCTCTCCCTCTTCGGAGCCATGACCTACGCCGAGCTCGGAGCAATGCTTCCCTACGCCGGCGGCGAGTATGTCTACCTCCGCGGCGCGTACGGCGACACCACCGCCTTCCTCTACATGTGGACCTGGTTTGCCGTCGCCAAACCCGCCTCCATCGCCGCCGTCACCACCGGCCTCACCCGCACCCTCGGCTTCTTCGCAGCCTTCCACTGGCTCAGCACCCAGGCCATCGGCGGCCCGCTCCCCATCCTCTGGTCTCAGCTCGTCGCCATCGCCGTAACGTGGTTCATCACCGGCCTCAACTACATCGGCATCAAAAAGGCCGGCGACTTCCAACTCGTCTTCACCATCCTCAAAGTTGTTCTCATTCTCATCGTCGCTGGATTATGCTTCACCTCCGCCGCTGGCTCCTGGTCCAACTTCTCTTCCACTCTGCCCTATGCCGTCGGCGGAATCTCCGGCTTCATGGCCGCCCTCATCGCCACTCTGTGGGCCTACGACGGCTGGAACGACCTCACCATGGTCGCCGGCGAAGTCCGCAACCCAGAGCGCTCGCTCCCCATCGCACTCATCGGCGGACTCTTCCTCGTCGGCTTCCTCTTCATGGCCACCAACGCCGGCATCCAGTACATCCTCCCCGCCTCCGCCATCGCCGCCAGCGAACGACCCGCCGTCGCCGCGCTCTCCATCGTCGCCGGACCCGCCGGAGCAGGCTTCGTCGCCGCAGCCATGGCCCTCTCCATCTTCGTCACCCTCAACGGGACCATCATGTCCGGCGCGCGCATCCCCTACGCCGCCGCCCGCGACCGCCTCTTCTTCAAGCAATTCGCCCACATCAACCCGCGCTTCCAGTCCCCCTCAACCTCGCTCATCGTGCAAGCCCTGCTCTCCACCGTGCTGCTCGTCTTCCTCAGCAGCTTCAAGCAGTTCTTTGACCTCGCCGTCTTCGCCGAGTGGCTCTTCTACATGCTCACCGCCACCACCGTCTTCGTTTACCGCCGCCGCCAGCCCAATCTGCCTCGCCCCTATCGCGTCTGGGGATATCCCATCCTCCCCGCCCTCTTCGTCCTCTGCGCCACCGCCGTCCTCATCTCCAGCTACACCGACAACCTCAAAGGCTCCCTCCTCGGCACCGCCCTCATCCTCCTCGGCCTTCCCGTCCTCTGGCTCGTCCGCAAAACTTTAACTTGAAGTCCGGCTATCTACCAGGAACCACGAACACACAAAAAGAAATCCAGAGCGAACGAAAGAGCGTAAAATGGTTGCCAAATTTGATCCCAATGAAAGTAGGGCGCGAAGCGCTTTGGAGGCTTTTGCTATCAATTCAAAGCTCAAGCGCCTGATTGGTGGCTATTTTGAAAACCCGGATCTTCGCTTCTCTCATTCTTGCGTTCGCTCTCATTTCGTCTCCCAATCTGAAAGCTGACAACATAACCTATGGTCCCCTCACATTCGGCAGCAATTTTCCGCTCGGCGGTGGATACCCGTGCCCATCTTCAGGCCAATGTGTTGAGCCGTTGGCTGCGTCCCCTCTATTTGCAAACGGAATCTCTTTGGCGCCATTTACAACTACCCAGATCACCACTTTCACATTTGATATCGCACCCGGCTGGGCGATTGACGACATGCACGCTGGTGGATCCTTCGACGTCTCCGTCGCGGGCGAGAATGGTCCGCCCCCATTTCTTCCCTTTGCCGACTGGGGATTCGAGTTCTTTCAGGAGCTGATTGTGTGCTCAGACGCGGATATCTGTTCGTCCGCCACCCAGACTTTGAACTATGGCGGCGCTTCACTGCCGCTTCCTCCAGGCAATCTCGTGGTTGGCCCTGGAACTGGCGTTTACGAAACATTCATGGCCTTGGATGATGTTCAGATCCAGTCAAATGGTCAGCCTCAAGTGAACATCTTTCTGAGCCAAACCCCTGAACCCTCATCCTGGCTCCTGCTATCCACTGGGTTGCTCGTCGGCTTTGTGATTCTTGTTCAAAAGCGTCGACCTGCGCTCCGCTGAACCCGCTCACGTCTCCGAGACTTGTTCACTTGCCAGCCCAACCCCACAATTCTCTCTACGCCCCGATTGCCAATCCGGATGACATGCCGCCGTCCTCTGGCTTGTCCGCAAGACCTACTCCGCGTTATATTTCTCACAGCCATCACTGCACCATTTCCCTCTTCCTCTCTGCGAAACGGCCCTCCCCCGCCGTTGGTTTCAATTCCAACCGCGGGGGGAGCCCTATGTACTCAACCGCCGTTCAGTCCGCGCCAGCCGAAACATCCTCCCCCAAGACCCGCCATACCTATCGCCCTGACATAGACGGCCTTCGCGCCCTCGCCATACTTTCCGTCGTCCTCCACCACGCCGGCGTCCCCTTCATCCCCGGCGGATTCACCGGCGTCGACATCTTCTTCGTCATCTCCGGCTACCTCATCGGCGGCCAAATCTACGCCGACATCCGCAGCGGCTCCTTCAGCTACCTCCGCTTTTACCAGCGCCGCGCCCGACGCATCCTTCCCGCCTTTTACATCGTCCTGCTCTTCACCATCGCCGCCGCGCTCGTTCTGCTTTCGCCCTCTGAAGCTCGCACCTTCGCCCGCGACGCATTCGCCGCCACCCTCTCCGCCTCCAACATCTCCTTTTGGCACTTCGCCAGCTACTTCGACCCCAGCAGCAGCCTCAAGCCTCTTCTCATGACCTGGTCCCTCGGTGTCGAAGAGCAGTTCTACCTCGTCATTCCCCTTCTCTTTGTCCTGCTCGCCCGCCTGCGACCCCGCACCGTCCTCCCCGCAGTCCTCTTCGTCTGCTTCCTCTCGCTTCTACTCGCCGCGCGCGACGTCAGCATCGTCCCCATGCAGGCTTTTTATCTCCTCCCCGATCGCGCCTGGGAACTCGGCATCGGCGTCGCCCTCGCCGTCTTCGAGCGCGACCGCCGCCCCTTGCGTCTCTCTCCACCGCTTACCAATCTCGCCGCATTCGTCGGCCTCGCCCTCATCCTCGCCCCATTCGTTCTGCTCACTCCCCACTCATCCTTCCCCGGCTTTGCCGCTTTACCCTCCGTCCTCGGCACAGCCATCCTCATCGCCCTCCCCACAAGTTTCCTCAACCGCCGCCTCCTCGCCCTTGCGCCGCTTGTCTTCATCGGCCGCGTCTCCTATTCGTGGTACCTATGGCACTGGCCCCTGCTCGCCTATCTCCGCGTCGCCACGGCCAACTCGCTTTCCCTCCCTGCCGCTCTCCTCGCCGTCACCCTTGCCTTTATCCTCGCCGTCCTGTCCTGGAGATTCATCGAGCAACCTTTCCGCCACTCAACCATGTCTCCAGCGCCGCTCCTCCTGCGATACGCTGCTGCCAGCGTCGCCCTGCTTGCCGTTTGCGCCGCCCTCTATGTCGCCCATGGCCTGCCCCAACGACTTCCCCATCTCGCCACCATGGAAGCCCCCGCCGACATCCTTTTCGCCGACCCATGCCTCGACGGCGCCAACGACGAACCCAACCTCAGCCCTGGCTGCTATCCATCCCCCGCATCAACCCTCCCCTCCATCGCCCTCTGGGGAGACAGCCACGCCCTCGCCCTCGCTCCAGCCATGCGCGTCCTCGCCAACGCTCGCGGCTACGGCTTCGCCGAACTCGTCAGGAGCTCCTGCACTCCGCTCATCGGCGCCACACATCTGCTCCCCCGCGTCCCCAACTTCGCCGCCCGCTGCGAGCGCTTTAATCGCGCCACTTTCATCCGCATCCAATCCGACCCGCGAATTCGCATCGTCGTACTCACTGCCTCGTGGTCTGCTCCCCTCATTCGCAACTGGAAAGATGGCTGGCTGGCCCCCGTCCCCGGCATTGAATCGACTCCCGCCTCCGCATCCACCTCAGCATCCAACGCTACCCACGCAAGCCCAGCCAATCCCTCCCTGCTTTCAAACTTGATCCATCCACCGCCCGTCCCCACCGCCGAAGCCAATCTCCGCCTCTATCAATCCGCTCTCGACGCTACCGTTCGCGCACTCCAGTCCGCCGGCAAACAAGTCATCCTCGTCCAGGACACCCCCAGCTTCGCTGTCGATCCGCTCTTAGCTGTTCGCTCAGCCCAAATCCCCACCCGCCGCGCACTCGATCGAATCCTCAACCCCGCGCGCAGCGCCGACCCCAGCACCCCAAGCGATCCTGGATTCTTCCCACCCGAATCCTCCCCCGAAATCTCCGCCTCCCAGTCGCTTCTCCAGCAAGCATCCCAGCAGCTCCCCGCCCAAATCCCAGACCATCTCCCGCCCCAGGTGTTTGACCCCAAGCCAGCTTTCTGCCCCACTCCAACCCAGTGCGCCTATCGCGCTGGCGACACGATGCTCTACGTCGACAGCACCCACCTCTCCGCCGCCGGGGCCGCCCGCGCCCTCACTACCTTCCCGCTCCCCGCCTACTCAATAGCCCACATGCAAAAGAGCGCCCGCCGAGGCGGACGCTCTTTGAATTGGCTCGTTGCTTATACCCGGTCCCGCGCCAGCGTCGCTCGCTGACTTGCAGACTTGCTGATGCACCCGGCCCGACCCCAATCAGCTTCGCCTTCTCGCCACCTCCGCATAAACCTCCGCATACTCCTTCGCCGGCCCCTCCCACCCATAATGCCGTGCCATTCCATTCCGCATCAGTTGCGTCCAGCCCTTCTTGTCCTGAAAAGCCTCCAGCGCCCTATCGATCGCCCCCAGCAGCGCCTCCGGGTCCATCCCGCCAAATTTGAAACCCGTCCCGTCCCCAATCTCCGCGTACCACTCCTGGATTGTGTCGTCCAACCCGCCCGTCGCCCGCACTATCGGCACCGTCCCATACTTCAGTGAATAGATCTGGTTCAACCCGCAAGGCTCATACCGCGACGGCATCAGAAACATATCCGACCCCGCCTCCACCTTGTGCGCCAGCGCATCGTCATACCTGATCTGCACCGCAACCTGGTCTGGATGCCGGAAAGCCCACTCCCTGAAAAACCGCTCATATAGCGGCTCGCCCGTCCCCAGCGCCACCACCACCACCTCGCGCTGCGAAATCCGCTCCGCAATCCGCGCCACCAGGTCAAAGCCCTTTTGCGTCGCAAATCGCGAAACGATCCCGATCACAGGCATCGTCTCCGGCACCTTATCCAGTCCAAACGCATGCAGCAGATCCGCTCGGCACTCCTTCTTTCCGCTCAAATCCTTCGGCGTGTAGTGCGCCGCCAAATGCCCATCCGTCGCCGGATCCCACTGCGAGTAATCCACCCCATTCAAAATCCCCCGCAGATCCGCCGCCCGACTCAGCAGCACTCCGTCCAGCTTCTCCCCAAACTCCGCCGTCTGTATCTCTTCGGCATACTTCCGGCTCACCGTCGTCAGCATGTCACTGAACACAATCCCGCCCTTCAAGAAATTAAACGTATCGAACTGCTCCAGCTTGTCCTTCGTGAACACATCCCACGGAAACAGCAGCCGCTGCGTCGTCGCCGGCGGATACCACCCCTGGTACCCGGCGTTATGAATCGTCAGCACCGTCCCCGCCTTGTTCAGCGCCGGGTCGCCCGCATACGTCGTCCGCAGATACACCGGAATCAGCGACGCCTGCCAGTCGTGCACATGAAAGACGTCCGGCACGCCCAGCACCTTCGTCGCCTCCAGCACCGCCCGGCAATACAGCCCAAACCGCTCCCAATTATTCGGAAACTCCCCACCCTTCGGCCCATAAAGCTCGCGCCGGTCAAACAACTCCGGGCAATCCAGAAAGTAAAACTGCACTCCCTCGCGTTTCCCCCCGTCCACAACCCCCACAAACCGGTTGTAGTGCTCAAACGGAACCGTGATCGACCGCACCGCCCAATTCCACTCGCCGTCCCCCCGATCCCCTTCGCCCCGTTCCCCGCTCCTTGCCGCACCCGCTTCCTTTTCCAGCCGCTCCCGCACCCCCGCATAAAACGGCAGATACACCGTCACTTCGTGCCCCAGCTTCACCAACTCCGGCGGCAGCGCCCCCACCACATCCGCCAACCCGCCAGTCTTCGCAAATGGAACGCATTCCGAAGCCGCAAACACTATGTGCATCAATCCCTCTCCTGCGCTTTCCAACAACCGAAGTCTACTATGGCAAGCTGTCCCCAATCTCTCCGCAATTGGATGTACATTTCTTCGCCTGCGTCTTGTGTTCTTCCTGGAACGGACTACACTTGCCGGGAACGCTATGTATAACTCGGATCGTCATCCTATTCTGCCGCATTCACTTTCGCCCTCGTCTATTCGAGTCGCCGCCGCACTCATCCTCTTCGCCTCGATCCCATTCCAACTCTCTTCTCAATCCACGATTGGATGGACCCCGGTCTCTCCCGGCTTTTCTCCGCAGGCGCTCCTCGAGCACGAGGGCGCAATGTGGGCGGCAGGCAGCGATGCAACCATCGCCGTCTCCACCGACAGCGGTCTGCACTGGAAAACGAAATATCACGACCCGCGCGGAGGACTTCTCCTCTCCCTCGCGTTTGTCGGCGCAAACTTCGGCTATGCGGCTGGAGCCGGTCCTCACCTGCTCACAACCACAGACGGCGGAGATTCCTGGACCGGGTCCATCGCCCTCCCTGAAGCCACCTTCCAGGCTGCCTTCGGAGACACCAAACATGGGGTCGTGCGCACCCGCACTGCCCTCCTCTCCACCATCGACGGCGGCAAGACCTGGAAACCAGTCAGCCCGGAAAATGACCCCGACTGGATGCAGAAGTACCCCTTCACAGTTGATCTCGCAGCCCTCGATGGAAACCACCTGATCGTCCGGGTCAGCGAGGGCGAAGCCGGCGATGGCGAATTCCTCTGGACAGCCAATGGTGGAGCAACCTGGAACGCGAATTACCTGCCTCATGGTGCCGGCGGCGGCGACGTGTTTGTCGAGCAGGCTCGGTATTGGTCAATCGGCGGTGAGGTCGTCGGCAGCGATCAACCAGGCGGCGGACTGAGAATCCCAATGGCCGTTCGCTCCAACGACGGCATCCAATGGGAGCACCTTCCGGTCTTTCGCGAGGCCTGTCACTGGGCCGGTTGCGGCGGATGCACGCCTCAGGGCTGCTTTGCCGGAGGCACATTCTTCGTCCCGTTTTCGCGGCTCCTCGAACCCCCGGCCAACCCGGATCGGCCCGCGACATCTGCCCAGCCGTCAGCCGCGTTGGAACCCCTCGACCGCCTCCCTAAACACATGCTCTCCAACCAATGGGCACGCGGTGGAAGCAACCTCTGCCTGCTGACGCAAGGCGCCATTGAGTGCACCACATTGACCACCGTAGAAACACTCGATACAAAAGGCGACCTGGCGCAGTGGGACCATCACACCTTTCCCCCGCTGCTCCGAGACAAGCCGGGCATGGGTGAAGCCAGTATCGAACCAGCCCTCCCCAATGGATTCCATTGCATTCGCTGCAACCTGACAAGAATCTTCGTCTCGAAGACGGGCAACTCCGGTCCCGTCCCTGTGCAGATTGCGCTTGTCATCAGCCCCGCGGGCGAGCCGCAAAATGTAAAGATCTCCGGAGACATGCCTGAGGATGTTGCCGCGCAGGTGCGTACCGCTGCTTCCGGCTGGCTTTTCGAGCCCTATCTCGAAAATGGCAAGCCGAAATCGGTCCCCGTTAGCCTCCATGGCCAGGTCTTCGTGATGAACTTCGACAAGCCTCCGCACGTCCCGACCGTCGTACCGATGCCGCCGCACAACCAATAGACGGCCGCGTGCCCCATCCTTGGCACGTCTTTGCCTTCGTGCCAAGGGTCGAAGACCAAAATCTTCTGCTGCCTTGCTGTCCCGCTGTTTCGCCGTCTTGCTGACTCGCTGACCTGCCGTCTCGCTGACTCGCTGACCTGCCGTCTCGCTGACTCGCTATCATGACAATGTGACCCGCGCAGACTTCGTTCTCCTCGACAATCCCATCTACCACGCGCTCGGCCACGCCCACGCGCCTCTCGCACTCGGTGATGCCCGCGCTCGCCGCTACCCCCCCTCCATCGGCCCACTCGCCGGCATCCGTGAGCCCAGACCCGAATGCATCACCGCCCTTCCCGCCCTCGCCGAATCCGGTGACATCATCGTCCTCTTCCTTGACGCACCCATCCCGGCCGCCTCGGGCCTCACACTTGCCCGCGAAGGCTCCCTCAACCAGATGCTCTGCCCCGTCGACTCCCCGGAAGTCGCTCAAGCACTAAACCGCCCGCTCCCCGATGGCACAATCCTCCGCCAGCTCGTACCAGCCGACTACCCCGCCATGGTCGATCTCGCTCAACTCACCGAACCCGGCCCATTCCGCCAACGTACCGCCGAACTAGGCGCCTTCTTCGGCATTCTCGAAGGCTCGCGTCTCCTCGCCATGGCCGGCGAACGCACCCGAATCCCCGGATTCACCGAGGTCTCCGGCGTATGCACCCATCCCGACGCCCGCGGCCGCGGCTTTGCCCACACCCTCATCGCCCGCGTCCATCAGCAGATCCGCTCCCGCGGCGACATCCCCTACCTCCACTCCTGGTCCTCCAACGCCTCAGCCATCGCCGTCTACCAGCGCCTCGGCTACTCGCTCCGCCGCACCTTCCACCTCCAGGCCCTCCGCCGCGAACCCTGACAACTCGATACCCCAGACCCCACACCCTAGACCCCAC
>PMXB01000022.1 GCA_003165935.1 Acidobacteriaceae bacterium
CACTACACCAAGTACGAGTTCCGCATTCCCATGCGCGACGGCAAGCGCCTTTTCACCGCTGTGTACGTACCTAAGGATGCGGCTGGAGGGCCATACCCCTTTCTTATGGACCGCACGCCGTATAGCGTCGCTCCCTACGGCGAAGACCGCTACCCGCGCTCGCTGGGGCCGTCTCCCGAGTTTCAAAACAGCGGCTACATCTTCGTCTACCAGGATGTGCGTGGCCGCTGGATGAGCGAGGGCGAGTTCGTTGAGATGCGTCCGCACATCGACGACAAGAAGTCGCCGCAGGACGTCGATGACGCCTCAGACACCTATGACACCATTGAGTTCCTGTTGAAGCACGTTCCTAATAACAACGGCAAAGTCGGCATCTGGGGCATCTCCTACCCCGGCTTCTATACCTCGGCGTCCATCATCGACTCGCACCCCGCCTTGGTAGCCGCCAGTCCCCAGGCGCCAATGACCGACCTCTTCATGGGCGATGACGCCTACCACGGCGGAGCGTTCATGCTCGAGGCAAACTTCGGCTTCTACGCGCCGTTCTTCCATCCCCAGGACGGCCCGCAGACCCCCAAACCGACCGTCCCCTTCGACTTCGGAACCCCCGACCACTACAAGTTCTTCCTCAACGCAGGCGACCTCGCGAACCTCGAAAAGGTCTACCTCAAAGGCTCCAACTGGCTCTTCACCGACCAGATGAATCACGACACTTACGATGCCTACTGGCAGGCGCGCGACCTTTCCCGCCACATGAAGAACGTGAAATGCGCGGTTCTCGTGGTGGGAGGCTGGTACGACGCAGAAGACCTCGCCGGCCCCTACCGCACCTTCAACGCCATCAACAAATTCAACCCCTCCACGCCCACCACGCTTGTGGAGGGCCCGTGGGTCCACGGCGGCTGGGCGCGTGGCGAGGGCTCCCACCTGGGCGACGCTCAATTCAACGCCAAAACCAGCGAGTACTTCCGCACCAACCTCCAATTCCCCTTCTTTGAGCACTATCTGAAGGGCAAAGGAAAGGAGTTACCGCACGCGGTCGTCTTTGAGACGGGCACAGACGTCTGGCGCAGTTTGGATGCCTGGCCACCAAAGGGCGCCGCACCCCAGACTCTTTACTTCCACTCGGGCGGCAAGCTCAGCTTCGAGCCTCCCACGGAAGCAAAGGCAGCGGACGAGTATGTCTCCGATCCAGACCACCCCGTACCATTTGTCGGCTACACAACTGACACTGTTCCGCAGCGCTACATGGTCGACGATCAGCGCTTCGCCTCCTATCGCCCCGATGTGCTGGTCTACGAAACAGAACCGCTTGAGCAGGACGTGACCATCGCCGGGCCAATTTCGCCGAAGCTGAAGATTGTGAGCACCGCGACGGACTCCGATTTCGATGTGAAGCTTATCGACGTTTACCCCGACAACTATCCCGACCCCGACGACTCGCTCAATGGCAACAAACGCATCCTGGATGCCCCTCCCCTGCAAATGGGCGGCTACCAGCAATTGCTGCGCGGGGAACCATTCCGGGCAAAGTTCCGTAACAGCTGGGAGAAGCCCGAGCCACTCGTCCCCGGCAAAGAAGCCGACATCAACTTCACCATGCCCGATCTCTTTCACACCTTCCGCCGCGGCCATCGCATCATGATTCAGGTGCAGAGCTCGTGGTTCCCGCTCACCGATCGTAATCCGCAGACATTCACGGACATTCCCTACGCGAAGCCATCCGACTTCCAGAAGGCCACCGAGCAGATCCTGCGCCAAAAGGATGAGCCCTCCGGAGTCGAAGTCCTGATCCTGCCGCAGAGTTGATTGTGATCTGGCAGGAACTTTTCAATTTCCCGCCCCCGACCGCCGGGGCACGCATGATAATGGATGTTTCGGCCAGTTGCAGGTCAATTCCGGCCGATGCTGAATCCCGAATCCGAATACCGATCCTGAATGAGGGTTAAATGCAAACTCGAACCTTTCGCTCTTTAGTTCTGCTTCCAGCCGCGCTCCTTGTTGCCACCCTGCCCATGGTCCAAGCCGAAGAGGGCATGTGGACATTCGACAACCCGCCGTTGAAGCTGTTGAAGGAAAAGTACAACTTCGTTCCCAGCCAGGCCTGGCTCGATCATCTGCGCCTTTCGAGCGTGCGGTTGAATGACGGCGGATCGGGGTCGTTCGTCAGCCCCAATGGCCTGCTGCTGACCAATCACCATGTGGCGCGTGGCCAACTGCAGAAAAACACCACGGCGGAACACAACTACCTGCGCGACGGCTTCTATGCCACCACGCCCGACGAGGAGATGAAGTCTCCCGATCTCGAGGTAAACGTTCTGGTGGCCATGAAGGACGTGACCGCACGCGTCCAGGGTGCCGCCATGGGCATCAGCGACCCGGCAAAGGCCCTGAAGGCCCGCGATGCTGAAGAAGCTGCAATCGAGAAAGAAGGCAAGGAATCGTCCGGCGGTCTCCGCTCTGACGTTGTCTCTTTCTATAACGGCGGCGAGTACTGGCTCTACCAATACCAGGTCTACACCGATGTCCGGCTAGTCTTTGCACCCGAGCAGCAGGCAGCATTCTTCGGCGGCGATCCTGACAATTTCACCTATCCCCGCTACGACATCGACATGGCGCTCTTCCGTGTCTACAAAGACGGCAAGCCCCTCCACACCGACAACTTTCTCAAGTGGAGCGCCAAGGGCGCCGCGCCGGGCGAACTGACCTTCATCTCCGGCCACCCCGGCTCAACCGAGCGCGATGACACGGTGGCCCAACTGCTGATGCAGCGTGACGTCATCGGGCCCGCCGTGACCGAATACCTTGAGCGCCGAGTCGCCACCGCAGAGGCGTTCGCGGCCGAAAGCCCGGAAAACGCCCGCCTGGTCGGCAGCACCATCTTCGGCTTGCAGAACAGTCTCAAGGTTTACATCGGCCGCCGCGATGCCCTCGCGGACAAGGCAATCCTCGCCAAGAAAGAGGCGGAAGAGAAGGACTTCCGCATGAAGGTGGATGCCAACCCCGAGTGGAAGAAAGAGTACGGCGACGCGTGGGACACCATTGCCCGCGTTGAAGAACAGGTGAAGCCCGAGATCAAGGGCCAGCTCTTCCGTCGTGCCGACAGCCAACTCTTCAGCTTCGCACTCAACATCGTTCAATACGTCGCCGAGATCAAGAAGCCCGACGCCGACCGTCTGCCTCAGTTCTATGACGCAGGCCTCGAGTCGCTTCTTTTCCGGCTCAAATCTCCGGCCCCGATCTATGTCTCGACCGAGAAGCTCTACATGAAGGCCGCTATTAAGCTAGGCGAGGAGAAGTTAGGTGAAAATGACCCGTACTTCCAGGCCATTTTGCAGGGCAAGCCGGTGGACTCCAGCGTGGATGCCCTCATTGACGGCACCAAGCTTGCCGATCCGGCCTTCCGTAAAGCCCTGATCGACGGCGGCGAAGCTGCAGTCGCCGCGTCGACTGACCCCATGATCGAGGCGGCCCGCCGCGTGGATCCAATCGTGCGCGCCAACTACCACCACGTCCACGACACGATCTCCAGCGTCATCACCCCGGCTGAAGAAAAGCTGGGGAAGGCGCGCTTCCTGGTGTACGGCAAGGACCACTATCCCGACGCTACCTTCACCCTGCGGCTCAGCTATGGGGCTGTTGAGGGCTACCCCTACAACGGCACCATCGCCCCGCCATTCACCACCTATTACGGCCTCTGGGACCGTGCGACCAGCTTTAGTGACAAGCCGCCCTTCGACCTGACACCAAAGGAAGAAGCTGCTCGCGACAAAATCGACCTCGCCACTCCGCTCGACTTTGTCACCACGGGCGACATCATCGGCGGCAACTCTGGTTCCCCCGTGGTCAACCGAGACGGTGAACTCGTCGGCCTGATTTTCGATGGAGACATCGAGTCCCTGGCTGGCGACTTCGTCTACGACGGCACAAAGAACCGCGCCGTCGCTGTGCACTCTGCCGGAATGATCGAGGCGCTGCGCAAGATTTACAGCGCAGGCGCTCTCGCGGACGAACTGCAGGGCAAGTAACACTTCAACCGAAAATCAAAAACAAAATGGGGAGCTAGTCGGGCTCCCCATTTTGCTGCCTGCTGACCATGCTCTACCCTGCATTTCTCACAGACGGTCGGACGCCACGGAATTCAAGGTCTGGTGAGGTATCTGAGGGCCGGGAGGCCAGGACAGCCGATCTGGAGATCGGCGCTACGATTTTCGGCGACCTGTGAGAAATGCAGGCTACTGCTGCATCAAAGCAGTCCCCGGCAATGTAACCGACCCCATCCGGCCTGATTTTTCATCTACAACGAGCACCCGCAGCGATCCGGTTCCCGGCTTCAGAGTGACCGCATATTCAAATGGAACGCCCCCTGTCACCAACTTGTCGTATGTAGCCTGGGTGAGCCGTAGCCCAAGAGTCTGCCCTTCCAGTTCGGCATGCAGCCCGTCATCGTCGCGCTGCACAAAGAAGATATCCAGCTTGTCCATCCATCGCCCGCCCCGCAGCTCAAGGGCCAGATCGGTTTCAGCCATATTGATTTTGACGGATGGGCTAGCCGGTTCCTTGTCCACGGTCGCAGTCAGCCTGATCTCTGCCGCGTCCGCGGGCTGCCAGATTGCCTGCCGGAACCGCTCCTTGAGAGTGGTCGGCTCCTGGGCGTAGAGATACCCGGAGCGGCCGCGGACAGTGAGGCCTTTCTTGTCCACGAGCTTGAGCAGAACGGTGTGATACTGGCCATCCGCCGGTGTATCGGGATAGAACCCGACCTGGTAGGTGGCGTGACCATCTTCCACAATGCTTCCCAGGTCCGCGGCCAGGTCGCCAGAGCGGCGGATGATCCGTCCGCCGGTAGCATCCGCAACCTGCCGGATAGGCCCCTGAATCGGCCGCATATCCTGGAGCATCGAGGCTTTGACACGGCCCGCATCCATCTCTCGGGGCGGCGCTGGGCCCATCTCCTTGGCTGCCGGCGCCAGCTCCACGTTGCGGTTCTGCGTGTCCGCGCCGATTCCGCCTGCCTCCAACTGCGACACGTCAAGCGGATAGACCGCAACATGGGCATCGTTCATCGCTTCCTGGGCATGCAGAGCATACGCGTCAACCGAGGTGGTGTTCTTGTCCACTCCGACGGCCTGGTCGGCCCAGTCGACGAGAACATTGTCGCTGGCGATCCAAACCAGGCTTTTATGTCCCGGCACTGACGCGAGATGCCGCGCCACACCCAGCAGAATGATCAGCGAGGCTCGTCCGGGGTTGCTTCCCGCCTTGAGCAGTTGCGGATCGATCGGGGACTGAAAATCTGGAACATCAGACTGGTTGCCGTTCACAGAGTTCAGGTCAGCGGCACTGTGCACCGTCTCGAACTGCTGCCGGTTGCGGGTCTCATCCTCCTGCCCGTTGGCGGCGGACTGCGCTGTTGGCATCCACTTCTTGAGCCGCGCAATCATTGCCGCATGATCGGTAGTAATCTCCGTGAGCACGCGAAACCCGCTGCCGGAGATGGTGTACAAACCAACTCTTTCCTCCGGAGCCATGGCGAGGAGAAATTTGAGAATCTGCCCTCGAGCATAGGACAGGTCGCTCCACGCAATGTGGCTCTCGTCGATGAGCAACACGGTTGTGTTGACCTCTGCAGCAATTGACTTGGTCGGCGCTGGATTGCTGATTGGCGCGCCTGCCGCGTCGCTCGCCGGCTGATTGGAGTAGGTGGGAGTCTTGGCAATTGCACTTCCATCAGGGGCTGCCGAAGCCGAAGAAAGAGCAGCGGCAGAAGTGGCACGCACCGCATAAGAGTTGAAGAACTTGACTTCCTGTTGCCGCCCATTGTCGTAGACGGCAAAGTCCTTGGCCTTCAGACCCGTCACCGGCTTGCCCTTCTTGTCCACAACAACTACCCCGACATCGACCAGCCGGGAAGTCACTTTGAGAACAAACGAGCCAGGCTGCGGCACAGACGAGTTTATGGGTGTATCAGGAAGTTTGCCGGCTACCCCTACGCTCATCTCAGGCTCAGCAGGCGCGGGAATTGGCGCAGGAAGGCCAGCCTCAGTTTCGGCTGCAGGAGCGGGCATCTCCACGGTTGCGGCAGGGACCGGGGCATTGGCTTCAGCAGCAAGCGGCGTGCTGGTCTCCGCAGGCTTGGCAGGCTCGGCACTAACGGTTGCGGGGGGCTGGAGTGCGACATTCCCGGGAACGTCTGCCGGTGTTCCATCTTCTCCGTCGGTCAGGATCCGCATTTCCGTACGCAACTGATGGTACTGCGAAAACTCCACATCATTGAGCAGTGTCTGGAGCGGGTCATGATCCAGAACCGAGTGCGCTCCATTCGAAACATGGCCATAGCGCATCTCAGAAAGCGCAACACTTCGCGTGGGGCAGATTACGGCTTTGCCGCCGATCTCCACCGTGCCATATTCCACCATAATGGCGGCTCTAGTGAGAGGGTCGCCCAGTGCAAGCTGCGCATCCACAGTGATCCGCAAAACGGCGCCTGTTGCAGGATCGACCTTCATTTCGCCGTGGTAACCCGGCCGCTCCCGAAACTGGTGTATCGAATCCGTCCCATCGTATGCGCCGAGGTCCTGCGGCCGGGCAGTGGCACGCGACCTCTGACTCGGCCCCTCATACGCGTCGGGGGTGCTCCCGTCCCGCGACTGAACCAGGTAGTGCGACCTCTGACTTGGAACCTCATAACTGAACACCCCTTCAGGCCCATTTGCGCCCTGTTCCCAGTGACTCCAAGCCAGCTTGCTCTGCGCGGCATCGAGGAGAACTATGCTGAGAATGGGCCCAAACTCTCCCCAGGAAACCAGCCCCTGCTCCTTCGCCTCACCTTTAATGGGCCTACCCGGCCCTGCTTCCACCATCTCCTGGCCATCCCGATAGATGACCGAGCGGGCGGAACTGCCCACATAGTGCAAGGGCAGATAGGAGTAGGTAACCTGCGGCCGGTCCTCAAACCGGGTGGTCTCCCTGGTCGCGAAGAAGTTGGGCAACTCGTGAACGGTCTTTGTCACATAGGTGACGACCAGAGACATAATCTGCCGCTGTTCAACCGGGGTGGGCTGCGGTATCGCGGGAATCCCGGTTGCCGGGAGATTGAGAAACTCTGCTCGGTCTGCAAGAGCCGTGAGTGCCTGCATCGCCTTCTCGCCCGGCATCTCTTCGCGCAGTTGTGCGAGTTTGACGGGACCAAGCCGTTCGGTCAGCTCAAGTTCAGACAACTGCTGGGCTACATCTGCGTCTTGTTGGTTACGCGCCCCTGCCAACGCCTGTTGCAGCTGCTCAATCGTAACCGGCTTGCTGGCAAAGGTTGGCAAAACCGCTGCCGCCAGGAACACCAGAACCGCCAGCAATTTGAAATCTTGCCTGCGCAGTCTGCATTTGACCTTCGCTTTTGCGGTATTGTTCTCGGGGAGCACTGGGTCCTTCTGCATCGCAACCGGGTTGATTGTGAGGCCCGCTCGGTCGAAATCGACTGGGAACCAATGACTGCTCCTCAGATCTTTTTCCCGCGGCCTTTTGCTCTGGGTGGGCAGGTCGACTCGCGAATTACCAACTCCGGCAGAATTGGCACCGAGTCGGGAAACGTAGCTTGGCCGCGAATCCTTTGCAGCAAAATCCGCGCAGCTACCTTGCCCATATTCTGGAGTGGCTGACGAATCGTTGTAAGGCTTGGGTTGTGGTAAGCCGCGCCCTGAATGTCGTCAAAACCCACCACTGAAACATCGTCTGGAACCGCGAAGCCGTGATCTTTCAGGGCCCGGATCGCTCCAAAAGCCGACATGTCGTTGTAGCAAACGAGTGCCGTGAAATCAACGCCTCGATTGACAAGCTCTGTCACCGGCGCCACACCCATTACCGGCGAGGACTCGCGCGTTTCAATTGCAGCCGTCATCGACGCGGGAACCTCCAGCTTCAGATCTCTGGCGACCGCCATAAGACATGCCCAACGCTCGTCGGCGTCGGAGCTGTGGCTTCCGCCCCGCATGAATGCGATCTTGCGGTGCCCAAGCTGATAAAGGTGGCGCAGCAGCAACTCCGCGGCGCGGCGCTGATCGAGCACCACGTTGGTAACGCCCTCAATCTCCTTGTGCCCTGAAACCGCCACCACCGGAACATTCATGCTGTGTTCCAGAACTGTGTCCACAAGGATGAACCCCTCGACTGCCCGGTCAAGCAACAGGCGCGGATACTCTTCAATCAGGTCCGGTTTGCGCCGATGGCTGGCCGTGAGGTAGAAGTATCCCTCCTCGATCAGCAGCTCTTCCACGCCGCTCAAGACCTGCGTTGCATACTGATCGTTGAGGTCCGGCACAAGAACGCCCACCGAGAAGCTCTGCCGTTTGCGCAGGGATCGCGCATAGAAACTTGGGCGGTAGCCGAACTTCGCCGCAGCATCCTTCACGCGGTCCCGCGTATCCTGCGGAATCGACCGCACTCCAGGCGCGTTATTCAGCACAAGGGAGATGGTCGCCGGGGAAAGGTTCAAGTATTCTCCCAGCGTTCGGAGACTGATCGGCTGCCCCGGCTGCGGTTCAGCGCCTGTTTTCCCTCGTTTGACCATTGCTCAATGTTGTAACACTGTTTGGCTACGATTGGCCTCGATTTCGATCACTGCGGGGGTTACCGCGGATGCCCCTCAGAGCCCGATTCGCGTGTACGAATTTACGCCGATTCTGGTATTGTCATCTTGTTGATCTTGAACGACTCTCGGGTAACAGGTCCGGGAGTTCGCAACTCCCAAATCCCTTGAACCGGTGCTCGTTTTCGACTCCTTGAAGACTGAGTCTCATTTCAGCCTGCTCCCGGAAGAGAAAGTTTCGTCTAAATTGCCTATATTCTGCCCCACATTTGAAAGACGGAACTGACGAAAGAGTCCAAATGCATTCAAATGAAGAAATGCAAAGCGGCATTACTGTGATTGGCCTGGGGCGGATTGGGTGTGTTACGGCCGGTTGCCTCGCCGAGACAGGCCATCAAGTTTGGGGCGTCGACTCAAACGCCGCCCGCGTCGCTTCCGTCGCAGCCGGCCACCCGCCCTTCCACGAGAATCTGCTTCAGCCGATCATTGAGCGTGCCGTGAAGGCAGGCAAACTCACCGCTGCCGGCGATCTGCGGCTCGCGCTTTCTCAATCCTCCGTTGTAATGGTCTGCATCAACACTGAGGCTCCCTCAGTCAACGACCCAGCCCTCCAGGGCCTTGTCCACCTCGTCAACGACATCCTCCAGGCCCATCGCGACGGCATCTTTAACGGCACCATCGTGATTCGCAGTACGGTCCCTCCGGGTACCTGCGATCAACTCATCCGTCCCATGCTCCGCTCCTCCGGGCTTGGACTCGCGTCCAATCCCGAGTTCCTCCGGGAAGGCTCCTCCGTCAAGGACTTCATGGAGCCATCAATCATCGTGGTTGGAGGCGAGACGCCAGAGCACATCCAACCTGTCGCAGACCTCTACACATCCATGGGCTGCGGAGTCACGGTGGTTGGATTGCGTGAAGCCGAGATCATCAAATACGCCTGCAACGTTTTTCACGCGCTCAAGATCTGCTTCGCCAACGAACTGGGTGACCTCTGCAGCGCACTTCAGATCGATGGCCAGCGCGTGATGGAGGTGCTTCGCAGCGACACCAAGCTCAACGCTTCCGCAGCCTATCTCCGGCCTGGATTTGCTTTCGGCGGCTATTGCCTGCCCAAGGATACGCGCGCGCTGAATGTCTGCGCCGGGGACCTCGGTCTTGACCTTCCGCTGCTTGCCTCGATCATGTCCAGCAACGATCGTCATCTCAGCCGCGCCATTGATGCGGTGACGGAGCTTGGAAAAAAGCGCATCGGCGTCTACGGCATCTCATTCAAGGGCGGCACAGACGACTTTCGCCAGAGCCCCGCGCTCACACTCGTCAACGAGCTCAACAATCGCGGCATGGAGGTTCTCCTCTTCGATCCGACGATCGTCGCCGTTCAACAGAACTCTCCGTCGGTGGCGATTGCGGACAGCGTTCTGGATCGCCTTTCACCAAACCTCGATGCATGGCTCACCACGATTGATGCCATCGCGCTTACGCAGGCCGCACCTGCTGAAACCATGAACAGAATTCTTGCCAGCGGACTTCCCATCCTCGATCTCGCCAGTAATTCGGTCTTCGCGCCGAAACTTATGGGAGTCCATGCGTGAATCAGGCCTCGATCACCATTGCGCCTGACGGCCCGCTCATCATCCCAGCATCCGACGATTCGATCGCACTTTCAGTGGTCGTGCCCACATTCAAGGAGTCGGAGAACATCGGCCTGTTTCTTGAAGCGCTTTGCGATTCGCTCGATCCAGTTCTCCCCGGCGCATACGAGATCGTAGTGATGGACGATGACAGCCCCGACGGCACGCTCGATGTTGCCGCCGCAGTCGCCGCCTCTCGCCCCCAGGTGCGGTTGGTGAAGCGCTTGAACAAGCGCGAACTTTCCACTGCCGTGATCCGCGGCTGGCAGCTTTCGCGGGGGCAAGTGCTGTCAACTATCAATGCGGACTTCCAGCACCCGCCTGCGCTGATCGCCGGGCTTTGGCAGTCGATCCAGACAAACGACCTAGTCGTCGCCAGTCGCTATTGCAAGGGTGGCGGCGTGGGCAACTGGTCGATCTACAGAAGGATCCTCTCGCGCGGCGCCAGCCTGATCGGCCAGATCATTCTTCCCCAGGTCTATAATCGAACCACCGACCCGCTCAGTGGCTGTTACATGTTTCGCCGCCAGGCGATCGTGAACGTAGAACTGAATCCCCTCGGCTACAAGAGCCTGATTGAAATCCTTGTCCGCGGCAGGGTTCGCACCATCGCCGAGTTCCCTTACCAGATGCGGGAGCGAGAGCGTGGCGCAAGCAAGGCTACCGGCGCCCGGTCGCTCGACTACGTCAAGCAGTTAATCCGATTGAGAAAGGCCTGGAACAAGGCTCGACAATGACCATTCTCTTTGGCGCTCTCCTATTGCTTGCCGTGCTCGCCGGATTGTTTCTCGTAATCAGATACCGCAACTTCGATCCAATCGACCGGCTGATTATCGCTGCCCTGCCTGCGCTGGGTACGCTCAGTTGCATAGCACTCTTCGTCATGGTCAAGGCTCAGCCACTCGACCTTTGGAGCGATGTACGCCTGGCCCGCACCTTTGCCATCTTTTACGGCTTCAAGCTTTATCCGAGCGCCGACACAACCGGCCCCATACTTGGCACTCTCCACTTGCCTGTCAGTCATCTGCTTTTCGGCCCGGCAATCCTCGCGCCATCCGCAACCTCAGCAATCTATGTGGCGTGCGTCATCGCCGTTGCGCTCGTGCTGGTTCCGCTCTTCTGGCTCTTTTGTTTCCCCGGATTTGTTCGGTCCAGGAGCCTGCATACGGCACTGTTTGCACTCACCGCTTCCGGGTTTCTAATCCTCACCGGCGGCGGCAGCCCAACAAAGTTCATGATTGTTCACACCGATGCGGCTGCCGTCGGCCTGGCAACTCTTGCCGCGGGGCTTCTCTGTTCCACGCGCAGTCCGATCGGATGGCGACGGCTGCTCCTCTCTGCACTTTGCGCAACCCTTTCGGTCGGGGCGAAGCAGACCATGGTGTCGCTTGTCGTGGCGCTCTGCCTTTTTGTCCTCGTCGCCGACGGCCTGCGCACCACGCTGCGTTACGTTCTCTACCTCATCGGCAGCGGTATCGCATTTGCCGTCCTCTGCTTTGTGCTCTTCCGCCCGGCACGCGATTTCCTGTTCAACACCGTCACGCTCGCCACACACCGGCCCGGCAGAGGAGCAGGCTTCTCAGTCTTCGAGTCAGTCATCAAGGACTCGCTGTATGCAGTGCTACCCTGCGCACTCGGAATGATTACATTCGCGTTCCTCTGGCTCTGCCGCAAAGGCTCGGCCAGGGGTGTCCGCGCGCTCTTGTCGGAACACCGCTGGCTTGTTTTCCCGCTCGTCGGTTTGTTGCTCGCACCCCTGACGATCAAGGCACGCATGACGATCGGCGGCGCAGAGAATCACGCGGCGATCTTCTCTTTCTTCTTCTTTGTTGGCACCGGCCTTGCACTGCTTCAGTTCATGAGCAACGATGCTGTGCCATCTCACCGGCTGGCCGCCAAACTGATCGCTGGCCTGATGATTGCGTACAGCATTCCAGGCGTCTTCGAGAGAGTTCACTCCACCATGTTTATGCTCCGCCAGTCGCCTAACTACGAAGCAGTCGTGGAGCAATACGAGCGTCAACCTCACGAAACCACCTACTTTGCAGACGCTCCCCTCGCCATCTTCTATAGCGAAAAACGCTTCTACCATGCAGATACGATGCTGGTCGACCGCGAGGACGGAGGCCGGCCCATCAGCGCCGCGCAGTTTGTATCAGCCATCCCCGCGAACCCGCAACGCGTTGTTGTTCCCGAGGGCCTGCGGCAGTCTCGTGTCCTTCAGGATTACCTTACCGGATGGACCGCGGGAGCTGATGCCGCACTGCCTGGAATGACTGTGTACGAGCGTCCCAAGGCTGCTGCCACACCAGCCGTGGCGCAATAACAATCGTGGCGGCGCCGGCTCTGACGTGAGTCATGAACATGCGCCCAGGGCAAACTTACAAGTCCATGGAGGGCTGAAGTGGGACTACCTGGCCGGCGTCTTCAAGCCCAGCGCTTCGATGTACCCGGAATTGACGCGGCAATGCTCCAGGCGCACATTCTCAAGCAGATCGTGCATGGCAGCCTTAATGTGTTCCTCTGAAGGACGAGCAGCAATCTGCTTTTCAGCGTCGCCTGTACGCCCAGTAGTCGTGGCGAACGCAACGATCTCATCCCAGTTGGCAGGCTTCTGCCAACTTACGAACGCTGACCCCGCGGCCATCTTCTTATAGGGCCAGAACGTCCAACCTATGTTGTCCTTCTCAAGCACGGTGCGGAAATCCCGCACCCAGCCATCGTTGTTCTCGCCGGATTCACCCAGCCAGATCGGCACCTTGTAGCGGTCCCGGAAGTCCAGGTACGGCTGAATTGCCTCCCGATTGGGCGGCATCCAGTACTTGTGAAAGGTGTACATGACATTCGAGTCAAAGGGTGGCCCGAAGACGTCGAAGTTCGTGTCCCACTGCGCTCCGCCCAGAATGATCACATGGTTCGAATCCACTTGCCGGATTGCCGCAGTCACACGCCGATAAATCGGCTCCAGCGCGGTGTTGTATTTCTTCAACTCTGGGAAGTGGGGGATCGGCTCATTGAGAAGGTCGTAGCCGAGCACCGTCGGGTTATTGCGGTAATGCTCTGCGATCCGCTTCCAGATGCCGATAAGCTGACTCTGCGCTTCAGGCGAATCATAAAGCCATGGGTAGCTCCAACTGTCGTCGATATTGGTGCCTGTCTGGCCTCCCGGCGCGCAGTGCATATCGAGAATCACGTAGAGGTGATACCTGGCCGCCCAACCGACCACACGATCAAGCAGCGCAAAGCCCTCCTCATTTCCCGGCGTGAAGAACTTGTAGTGGAGTGGAATGCGGATGGAGTTCGCCCCCGTGTCGCGCAGAAAGCGAATGTCGTCCTCCGTCACGTACGCATCGCGGTAGGCGCGCCAGAACTCAGCGGATGCCTCGGGGCCGACCAACTCGTTGAAGAACCCTTCGATCTCGCGCGGAGATTCCGGTCCTCCCTTGAAGCCAAACATGTAACCTTCCGGCTCCAGCCAGTTGCCAAGGCTCGTCCCCCGCAAGAGCAATTGGTGGCCATCCGGCGTGACCAGGTCTTTTCCCGCAGCGTGTACAAAACGTGTCTGAGCTGGCAGCAGTGTTGAAACCGCCACGAGCAAGCAGGCAATCCTCGTCAAGTTCTTCATAGCTTCTCTCCGCTCCAGCTTTTCACTTTGCAGGTTGATCGGTGCGGCAGTTTTTGCCGAAATCCATCATAGTGCCACCAGCACAAACAATGTTCCCTCGAGGCAAGTCCAAATCCCACATCAAGGCACCGCTCAAGTGGCTGGCTTGAGAACTCCGCCCCAAGGACCGCGAGTGACTTGGCATTCTGTTCGGTCCTCCGGAGCGAGCGCCGCCCCGACGCGTCGACATCACCGTACTTACGGTAAACTGGTTCCAGTCATCGGCATTCCCGCTGCGGAGAGCTGGCCGAGTGGTTGATGGCATCGGTCTTGAAAACCGACGTACCCGAGAGGGTATCGGGGGTTCGAATCCCTCGCTCTCCGCCATAAAATATCTATAATCAACGACTTAGATAAGAGGCTCGAACTCCCTTCACGTTTGCGGGCAGATTCGCCCGTATTCTGCCTGGAAGGGACCGGAGCGGATTCGTCGCTGGGAACGTTCGCCGGGGATATCGACAGTTTCTCTGAAATCAACTGACGCTGAAGATGCAGGGCACGGCAGGGCAAAGACCAGGCAGACTCTTCCCAAATTCCGCCAAACCAGAACAACACGATCAGAGAAGGCTACGCATAAATTATTGATTCTAAATGGTGGGCGAGGCGGGGCTTGAACCCACAACCCCCGGCTTAGAAGGCCGGTGCTCTATCCAATTGAGCTACTCGCCCGGTCCTCCATTATTGTAGCGTCGATTCCACGCAGAGGACATCGGCAAAGCGAGGAAGGGCAGCTTCAAGCACAGCCAGCGCTTCGGCCGCCGTGGATCCGCTACCGGTCAGGTAGGCAGTCACGGCGAGGTGCATGCGCTCGGGAGGCGTGAAGGCACGTCGGATGATGAGGTCAGCGCGGCACGAGCGCAGCGGCAGGGCGCGATAGCGCGCACACCAGGACGTGCAGGCGGCTTCGATAACGTCTGCGGATTGCCATTGCTGCTCATCCCTCGGCAGCAGATCTATATAGCACCCATGAGTGCAGGCCGTGCCCCCGGGCGGGGCATCGAATTCATCCGCATCGAACTGCTCAGCGTCGTTGCTTGTCCACAAGCCGCATTTGCTGGTCCACAACGCCGCATGTGGGGCGTTGAGGCGGACGAGTACGTTTCCGAGTGTTGGAAGCTCCATTGCTTCAGGGATGGCGACGATGCTTGCAAGTTCACGGCGCAGATCGATAAAGCCCGGCCACCACGCCTCGATCACGGGCGCCTCTCCGCCAATCTCGAACTCCCAGTCAGCTTCCACGCGACTCCCCTGCCAGGGCCTGCAACCATCGGATCACCGTTGCTTCCGCCCAGTGAATCTCTTCGCCGCGATCGCGCGACAGATACGCGCAGTGCCCTCCGTGCGGAGTCACGACAAAATCAATCCACGGATTCGCAACGATCTTCTGGCGAGTGTCGGGGAAGAGCCGAATGAACGGATCGTCCGCAGCAACGAGGACAAGCGCCGGCACGGCAATGCGATCCACAACGCGCGCACTCGCCGCGCGATAGTAGTAGTCGTCCGCATCGCGAAATCCGCAAAAGCGCGCCACGATCTTCTGGTCGAAGTCTCGCAGTGATCCAACCCGTCCGACCGCCGCTGGGTCTCCATATATTGCTGGAAAGAGAGCCGCCTTGCGCTGAAAACGCCGCATCAGGCCGCGAAGAAACCTCATCTCATAGAGCCTGTTCTTTGGCTCGTGCAGCGCATCGCTCCCCGCGGCCAGATCGATCGCAGGGCAAACCGTGGCCACCGCAGTGAGTTGCGCCTTCTCGCCCAACTCGCCTGCCAGCTTGAGCGCGAGGTTGCCGCCCATGGAGTAGCCCACCAGGGCAACCCGCCCCAGTCTCTCTCGGTTGGCGAAGTGGTCCACCACGGCTTGCACGTCATTCGATAACCCAGAGTGATAGAGCGTAGGAGTCAAGTGCTCCGTCTCGCCGCAGTTGCGCATGTTCATCCGCACAACGTTCCACCCCGCATCCCAGGCACGCGCGGCAATCCCCCGCATATAGCCCGAGTCCGACGAGCCCTCGAGGCCATGCACAAGAATCACGGTCAGCCGGCTCGAACGCAGCGCCTCTGGCTGCCAGTTGGAATGGCAAAGCACACGGCTCCCATCCGCCGCGTCCACCAGCACCGTTTCCGTCTCGGCAGGGACCTGGAACGGCGGGCGGGGATAGAAATTTCCAACAATGGTCTGTAGATGCCCATTGGCAAGCCACCGTTGCGGCTCGAATGGGCGGAGCCATGCGGCCGAACGCACCTGGCCCCCTAACGGGCTAGATGCAATCATCCCGCGGTTATCGTTAACACTATGATTATCAGGCACTTGGACTCGACAAAGGAGGGGATCTGCTGGGTGTCGATTGGGGCGGCTAGTGGGGATCNNAACTATAGCCGCCATGTACCCTACAGATTGTAGCATCGATTGAGCCTCGCCAAGCCATGGTTGGGCCCGTGGTGCTAGCCCTGTCCCCAGGAAGAGCCACCCATGCCGCAATCGGATCCAATCGTCCCACGCGCCGCAGTCCAAAACGGCATCTCGACCACGCAGGACACACAAGGAAGTGATGCGACGGTTGACGCTGCACAGACGGACGAAGCACGCACGATTTCGGCGCAGGGCGTCATTCAAGGGCCGGGCCGCTGGAATCGGGGCACCTGGATATTCCGCGATTCCACGCTCCAATCACTCGAAGTCCTCCTCGATGAGGCATTCCGCGTCCCTGGCACGAACTTGCGCTTCGGCATCGACGGCATAATCGGCCTCGTTCCCGGCGTCGGCGATGTTCTGGCCGGACTCCTCTCGCTTGTCATCCCCCTGGCGGCGTGGATTCGCGGCGTACCATACATCACACTGATTCGAATGGCAGCCAATCTCGGGATAGGGGTGCTGGTGGGCACCATTCCAATCTTCGGCGATATTTTCGACATAGNNTCCCTCCGCCCCGACCAGCATAAGTTATTGATAATTAAAACGGGATTGACCCTCACAGCCAGGAATATGCACTTTGCCGCGGTAGCCGCGATAATTCGGCTGTCGCTGGCCATGCGCCTTTAGGGTCGTCGGCTGAGCCGCATCGAATTTGCAACAACGGAGATGCTGGAGAGGAGCATGGCGGCGGCGGCGAATATGGGTGTGAGGACTCCTGAGATTGCCAGCGAGATGCCGGCAATGTTGTAAAAGAATGCCCAGAAAAGGTTTTGCCGCACGATGTGCCTAGTGCTGGCGGCGAGGCGGAAGGCTTCATCCACCTTTGCGAGTGCGCCTGAAACCAGCACGACAGGAGCGGCGCTGATGGCGATGTCAGCGCCCGTGCCGAGGGCGATACCGAGATCTGCCTGAGCCAGGGCAGGCGCGTCGTTGACGCCATCGCCAATGATGGCGACCCGGTGGCCCGCGGACTGTAGTTGCTGAATGATCTTTGCCTTTCCATCTGGAGTGGCCTCGGCCGTGAAGTCGGCGATTTCGATCTGTCGCGCAGTCCACTCAGTCGTGGGCCAGGCATCTCCGGAAACGAGCTTCACCTGGATGCCGCGCCGGACCATGCTTTGCACCATTGCGATCGCGTCGGGCTTGAGTTGATCGCCGAATGCGAGAGCGGCCCGTAGCGTGCCTCTGATTCCAAAGAGCGCAACGGTGCGTCCCTGCGTTTGCCAGCGGTCAATGGCCGCCTCAGCATCGGCGCTGATGGCGCAGTTCTGGTCCTCGGCCAAAGCGCGATTGCCGATGAAGATGGTTTGGCCGTTGTGCTCGGCGACGATGCCCTGGCCCTTTCGAATTTCAACGGAACTGACGATGGCGGGGCGGACGCCTAGATCGCGGGCATATTGCACGACCGCGCGGCCGAGGAGGTGCTCGGAATATATCTCGACTCCAGCGAGGAGCGGAAGGTACTCATCCAAAGAAGCGGAGGGATCCGAGCTCGAGAATTCGCGGCCCGAGTTGAAGAAGGCAATGTCGAGCAGCCGGAAATCGCCAAACGTGACGGTGCCTGTCTTGTCGAGGACGAGCGTGTCCACGTTGTTCATAGTTTCAAGCACGCGGCTGTCGGCAATGAGGAGTCCAGACTGGGATGCAGCTCCAACTGCGGCTGTGATAGCGAGAGGAGTGGCCAGGCCAAGAGCGCAAGGGCAAGCGATGACCAGGATTGCAGTGGCACGCAGCATAGCGGGGCCTACGCCATGGTGTGTTGCGACGAGAAAGACGAAGTCGGCAAGCGCAAGCACGACAACCGCGGGAACGAAGATGCGCGAGATCTGGTCGACTGTGCGCTCGATTGGCGCGCGGCTGGATAGCGCGTTCTCGACGAGACGAATGATGTGTGCCAGCGCGCTGTCCTCGCCTTTGCGCAGGGCGCGAACACGAATTACGCTTCCGGCGTTGAGGCTGCCGGAGACCACGGTATCGCCTTCAACTTTTGCGCGCGGAGCCGATTCGCCAGTCAGCAGCGACTCGTCGGTATGAGTTTTGCCCGTGACGATGATGCCGTCAGCAGGGACCCGCTCACCAGCCTTGACGACGAAGATGACGCCGGGCTCGAGCGCGTCAATTGAGACAAAGCGCTCACCAGAGGCGATTTCGACTCGCGCTTTTTTCGGCATCTCGCGGTAGAGCATGGAGATGGAGCGAGCGGCGCGGTCTTTGGCTGCACGCTCAATGAGTTTGCCGGTAAGGACCAGGGTGACGATTGCGGCATCCGTATCAAAGTAGACGTGTGTCTGACCACGCAGTGTTTGGGCGACAGAGAGCGCGTACGCGGTGAGTATGCCGAGGGCTAGCAGTGTCTCCATGCGGGCCTGCAGACTGCGGAGACCCACCCCGGCAGAACGGAGAATGGGCCATGCGGAATAGAAGACAAGCGGCGTGGCTAACGCCCAAAGGACGAAGGGCAAAATACGGCTAGCGTCAGCAGAGATTTTCTCGAAGTAGCCTACATAGAGAATGACGCTGAAGGCCATGATGTTGGCCCAAAGAAATGCCGCGACGCCTGTGCGTGTTAACAGATCACGCAGATCGGATTTCGATTGATTGGCTTCCTGGCCATATTCCGTGGCGCGATAACCAAGCTCTTGAATCCGAGCTGGAATGCGATCGGGCGGCAGCAGCAGGGGTGAGTATTTGACCTTGGCCAGATCGGAGGCAAAAAAGACGTCGGCACTGACGATGCCGGGCAACTGCTTGATGGCGTGCTCAATCAACCAGCCACATGCCGAGCACCACATTCCGCCGATCTGGTAGAGCGCTTCCTGGGTTGGAGCATTCGGATCGATGGGAGCAACTGGCGATGTGGTCGCACGAGGACTATCGACCCCTGGATTCGAAATTAGGCCAAGCTCGAGACTGCGACGATAAACCTCAGTCTCGCGAATGTTCTGCCCGCTGGCGAGCACACCGCTCTCAAGCAGTATGGCGTAGACGTTTGCGCAACCCATGCAACAAAAACCAACTGAGCGGCTATCGAACTCCCGCGTAAGTGCGCCGCGCCCGCAAGGCAGTTCACAAAGGCCGCATGGACCTCCGGTAGACATGACTAGTGAGCCGAGGAGGACTGAGCCGACTGTTGTGCCTTCCCGTCTGGTGGCGACGGCTGTGCGGGCTGTGACTGCGACTCAAGCGGCCGGCCGTGTTGGTCAAGCATTACCGGATTGATGCGTTTGGTTTCAATGTAGGCAAAAATGAGAATTCCGCAGAAGAAGATAAAGATGAGCGCAAGGACAACGCCCAGCGGCGTAATCGGGCTGCGCTCTTCGATTGGTTCAGCGGGGTTGGGGGAAGTTGGCATGGCTACTCCGTTGTTCATGATGGAATCCTCAATGGGGTCACGGCTTGGCTGGAGCCTCGAAGGGCGCGATGAAGTTCTCGTCGAAACTGAGTGGGGGTTGCGTTGGCGTTACCTGGGCGTGAAGCGTGATGTGGTTAATGCCGAGGCTTGCGCCAGAAACGGGCGAGGCGATGTCGAACTGATGCTCAATGCTTCCGCCGGGGGCGAGAACGACGTTCTGATCGAGGCCAGTGATGGTGGCAGAAGGCAGGCCCGAAACGGAAAGTGTGACGGTGGCTTGCTGGTGGCCGCGATTGGAGGCGAGCAAGCGGAAGTGGTTGTGAATCTGGCCGTCGGCAGCGACGGTGTAAAGTTCGCTGCGGTTGGGGAAGATGCGCACGAGGACAGGCTTGCGCAGGCCAATGGCAATGGCGAGACCGGTGGCGTAGATCAGGAGAAGGACGAGGATGACGATGCGCTTGCCGTCGCGAAGGCCGATGCGGCGATACCACTTTTGCTCTTCGACGAAATTGCTTGAATCATCCCCCCATCCATATTGAATGACAGTCTGCCGGTTCATTTTGCCGAGGATGCTGGAACAAGCATCGACGCATTCGGCGCAGTGGGTGCACTCGAGCTGATGCGAGGACTTGCGGATGTCGATGCCCATAGGGCAAGCGCGGACACATTTGGCGCAGTTGATGCACATGTGCTGGGGATCGTGAAAGTGAACCAGCAGCGTGTGCTTGTCGGCAAGCATGTTTTGGAGGTAGCCATAGGGGCAGATAGCGGTGCAGAATCGCTGGCGAAGGAAAGCAAAGTCAAAGAAGGTGACGGCCGTAACTGCAGCACCGAGGATGCCGCCCGAGGTACGAATGTCAAAGCTCATCAATCGATGGAAGAGATCCAGGGGTGGAACAAAATAAGAGACGAAGACAAAGGCGAAGAACATCGAAGGGGGGATTCCGAAGATGTACACGACAGCTTTGGAGATCCACCAGCGGGTCTTATCCGATGATCTTGAACAAGTGCGATTGACGCGCTTGGTGATCCAGTTCTCGGTTGTGTTGGCGGCCTCGCTGAAGATCATCTGCGGGCAGAGATAGCCGCACCAGAACCGGCCGTAGATCATCGCCATTGCGGCGATCAGTATCCATAAAAACATCATAGTGAGAAAGAGGATGGCAAATTCGCTGATCCAAAGCTCTACGCCGAAGAAGTAGAAGCGCTGGCGCGGAATGTCGACGCGCATGATGTCAAAGAGCGGTAGCAGGATGAATATTAGAACGCAAATTGTCTGCACCGTCTTGCGTACACGGTGATAACGCGAACCCGGGATTGTGACTTTGCCCGGAGCTTGATGCGGCTTGCTTGCGTGAGTCAGCACGTGAACAACCACCAATCAGATCGACCTTTGGCCCATATGGCAATGCATCATGAAGGGGCCGGCCAATGCGCCCCTGGCAATCAGGATTGCACCCATGACCAGGACCGTGATTGCAGAAATTGTGGTACCCCAGCGGGCGATCCTACGGGTGGCTGCCGACGAGCCGAGACCGACAACGACGAGTGCGACGCTGGTGCCCATGCCAAAGGCGAGCATGGTGAGTGCGCCGCCAAGCGGCGTTGCCATGCCGACCGCTTTCATGAGCGCAGCATAAATCAGGCCGCAGGGCAGGAATCCCATCAGCAGGCCAAGCGCAAACTTGGCTTGAGAGGATGGTGAAGAGATGAGTCTGCCCACTGGGCGCAGGAGTCTGCCTGGCATTGCGAACCCTCCCCATCCCTTAAAACTTCTGGCCAGGCCAAACATTACAAGAGCTGTAACAACCATGGCGGCGCCGGCGATAATTGCAGCCGCGTTTTCGAATCCCGCAAGGCGGCCAACCCAGCCCATGGCGCCGCCGGCAAGTCCGGCAACCGCACCAAGCAAGATATAGGTGATGGTGCGGCCCGCGTTGTAAGCAAGATGCAATCCCAACAGCGAACGGTGCTGCAGACCTGTGTTCGCGGCGACGCTGTAGGTAAGCACGACAGGCCCGCACATCTGTATGCAGTGCAGGCTGCTGACAAATCCAAAGACCAGTACAAGGTAAAAGTCCGCGGGATTGAATGCCGGTGTCATAGGTTTTCTATGCGCTCCCGGCTGGCTGGGTGCGCTTCAATTTTGGATTCAGGCCCGGGACCGAAACACACTGGCGCTTGAATACGAATCGCTGCATAGTGATTGCGTGCGACGGGCAGCGGACCGCACAGAGTCCGCAGCGAATGCATGTGGATTCGTCCTTGACCATGACCCCGCCCAAGGCGTCGAGATGGGATTTATCAAACTTGGCGAGCTCGGCGGGTGGAACCCCGGCGAGACCGGCGGCCCAATCGAGCCCTTCCTGCGTCTTGCATAAGTCGGCAACTCCGATGAGTTTGATAAGGCTCTCGGGGCAGACGTCAACGCAGCCGGTACAGGCCACGCACATGCCGGTGTCAAAGACAGTATTTACATTGCAGCGGAGGCAGCGCGAGGCCTGGGTACGAGCTTCGGCATCGGGATAGTTCTCTTCGACAATGCGAAGCGAAACGGCGCGCTCGCTGGCTGCAACGACTGGCGGATGATGACGACGAAGCTGATCCCAGCCTTGTCGCATGGTGTAGGCCGCAGTCTCCCACGCGGACTGAACAGCGATCTGCGTGTTGGTGCCGCGCAGGAAGTCGTGCATGGAGCGTGCCGCAATCTGTGCGGAGCGAATGGCATGGATGAACAAGCGCGGGCCGTGCGCGATGTCGCCGCAGGCAAATACGTCTGGCGCTGTGGTCTGGTAGGTTTCGGGGTCGACCTTGATTAAGCCGCGTACCGACTCTACCCCGTCGCCAGGCTGCAGGAACGATAGATCAGAGGACTGGCCAATGGAGAAAATGATGGTATCGGCTTCGATGGTATCGACATTGGATTCGTTGAATGTCGGGCTGAAGCGATGGTTGGCGTCGAAAACGGCGGTGCACTCGACCGTGCGCAGGCCGGCAACATTCCCGTTTTCGCCCACGATCTCACGAGGCCCGCGCGAGTTATGGAGGACCAGTCCTTCTTCAGAGCCTTCATTCACCTCGACCTCATCGGCTGGCATCTCATGGCGGCCCTCGAGGCAGACCACGTGCACTTCGCGCTTGCCGCTGAGGCGCATCGCTGAGCGGGCAACGTCGTACGCAACCGACTCCCCGCGGGCCGTATCCGCGGTGTGTTCTTCCGTTTCCATGGCATCGAGTGGTCGGACCGCGGAGCGGGCAACGTCGTAGGCCACGTTACCGCCGCCGATGACGACGATCTTGTTTCCGACAGGAAGCGGCGTGCCGTCGTTGAAGGCGCGTAGAAAGTCCATGCCGTCGTAGACACCATCGAGATTCGATCCGGGCAGATCCAACTTGCGGCCCTTCGGCAAGCCGACTCCGAGAAAGACTGCCTTGTACCCCTGATCGCGCAACTGCTGGATGGTGAAGTCGCGACCGAGGCGCTGGTTGCATTTGAGTTCGACGCCGAGAGAGAGAATGGCATCGATTTCTGCCATGACCAACTCGCGTGGCAAACGGAAGACAGGCACGCCGGCTGTCAACATACCTCCGGGCTTGGCTGAAGCTTCAAAAACCGTGACCTTGTAGCCGAGAAGAGTAAGGTCGTTCGCTACAGTCATGCCGGCGACGCCCGCGCCGATTACCGCGATCTTCTCGAAGCTGCCGCGATTGGGCGACAGCATTTCAAGATTTGCGCCGGCGCGATAGTGAGTGAAATCGCCAGTCTCCGGGCCGTACTGAGAGGTCACAAATCGCTTGAGAGCGCGAATGGAAACGGGCTCGTCGAGGCTACCGCGGCGGCAGTTCGCTTCGCACGGCGCACCACAAACCCGCCCGCAGATTGAAGCGAAGGGGTTGGTGGCACGCGCAATACGATAAGCGTCCTGGTCGCGGCCTTCGGCTATCGCGTTCACGTAGCCGCACGCATCGGTGTTTACCGGGCAGGCATCCTGGCACTTGACCATCTGCATCCAGTAGCCTGCCCCGCCGATCATGTCGAAATGCCCGTTTGCTGGCGCCATGATTTGCTTGTTATTCCTCGTGTTTTTGCTTGCCAAAGACAAAGGCGAGCAGAATGACTGCATAGACCACAATCATGGCCCCAACGATGTACATGAAGGTGTTCGCGCTTCCCGTCACTGCGTTGAGTTGCTGTACGAAGATGCCGCGGGTGGAATGGTTGACTTCGCCATTCATAAATAGGAAGAGGTACACGACCATTGCCAGGATGATGATTGGATAAGCGAGCTTGAGAAATCCTGGAATCTCAGAATCTTTGCGCTCAGTAATCCAGCCGTCGGAATACTCCTTCAGTTCGGGCTTGTTGGGTTCAGTGTTCATCATGGCCTCCCCGGCCCTTTTTCGCCGGCAGGTTCATCAGGGTCGTTGTTACATTCGTCGCGGAGCATGCGGTACTTGGGCTCCTCGCTGTTAGGGCCCAGGTAACCGGCCTTGACGGAGCGAACAAAGAAGTACACGGCTCCGCCAGCGAGCAGCGCGAACAGGAAGTACGAGAAGTAAATCGTGGGATACGTGTAGTCGTTCATGGTTCCTCGCTTCTACTTTTCGTAGTCGTTATCCGGCCGCCAGTCCTTGGCACGGCCACGGGTCTGCAGGTAAGCCACCAGGTCGTCCAGCTCCTGGGGATTGTTGGCGATCCACGGAAAAGGAGGCATGATGGAGCCGGGCACGAGGTCGCGCGGATTGTTGAAGTGCGCCTTGTGCCACTGCTTGTTGTACTTGCCACCAACGCGCGAAAGATCAGGTCCAGTGCGTTTGGTGCCGAAGGTCTGGCGCCAGTCGTTAACGAACTCGTCGGGAGTTGAAACGGGCGAATCAACACCTTTCCATCCCGAGCGCTTCACGTCGCTGAGCAGCGTCCGGGTCTGCTGCGTATGGCAGTATTTGCAGCCCTCACGGATGTAAATGCGATAGCCGCGCATCTCCTGGTCGGTATAAGCAACCAATTTGCCGGTGGGACCCTTTGTGGGATCGTGATTCTCAAAGGGCTTGTTCCAGCTCTTGTCGAGCAATGGCGGCGCGACGGTGGTGAGCAGTCCGCCGATGAAGAAGAGGCCAAGGGCCGCTGCTATAAACCCCATTGCGTTCTTGTCGGTTTTGTCTAGCATGATATCTCCCTTCTCCTACGACCGGGCCGGCACTGCCGCCGAAGATTTGCCGCCGTCGATGGCGGTAGACAGAATGTTGAACATAAACAGGACGATTCCCGAGAAGATGATGATGCCGGAAAGGAAGCGAACCATCCAAACAGGTTCGAGCGCAACCACGGTGTCAATAAACGGGATGGACGGGTTGTTCCACTGCCATCCCTGCCAGAAGCCGCCCAGCCACAGCGCGGTAAACATTCCGAGGCCGCCGATGAGGAAGAGCCAGAAGCTCCAGTTGGCGAGAGTCTCAGAGTGCAGTTTGGTGTGGAAGATCCGCGGGGTGACGTAGTAGACGCCGGCCATCGCCATGAACGAGAAGGTTCCCAGCACGGCCATGTGCGCATGGCCCGGTATCCAATCTGTCTTCGAAACAATCGCATTCACCGAGCGCAGGCTGTGCATGGGCCCCTGGAAGCAGGTGAGCAGATAGAAGATGGTTCCCGACATTAGAAACTTGAGCGAGACGTTGTCGCCCAGTTGATGCCACTGGCCCTTCATGGTTGCGATGAAGTTGTAGACCACCGCCCATACCGGAATGAGGAGCATGACCGAGAAGACGATTGCGATGGTTTGCAACCACTCCGAGATAGGGCCGTGAAGCATGTGGTGCGCGCCCGTCCAAACGTAGACAAAGGCCAGCGACCAAAAGCCGATCATGGAGAGCTTGTGGCTGTAAAGCGGGGAGTTCGATGCGCGCGGAATGAAGTAGTAGGCGACAGCGAGTCCGGCAGGAGTAAAGATGAGACCGACGGCGTTGTGGGTGTACATCCAGTTGAGGTTGGCCTGATTGACGCCGGTGACGCCAGGCAGCAGCGTGGCGAAGTTTCCGGTGAGATAGACGAAGGCCGTCCACAGGATGGTGCCCATGAGGTACCAGGTAGAGACGTACATCTGCTCGTACTTCCGATTCAGGATGGTCATGAAAATGTTCGTGCCAAACATGATCCATGCGATGACAACGAGGACCGCAACCGGAGTGGGCAGGTCAGCATACTCCAGGCCCTTTTGGTAGCCGCCGAGAAGCGTAACGATTGCACTGAGGATGATGACGTTCCAGAGAATCGACGTTGCGACTCCCAGCTTCTCGCTCCACAACTTGACGCCGCACAGTCGCGGCACCAGGTAATAGGCCAGGCCCATGTCAGCAGCAAGGAGCCAGCCGAACAACATGCCGTTGACATGCAGCGGCCTCATGCGGCCGTAAGTGAAATAAGAGATGGAGCCCAGAAACTGCGGCCACACAAATTTCGCCGCAATGATGAGCGCGATAATGCCTACGACTGCGAAGTAACATACTGCTCCGAGCAGGAACCACTTCACGGTTGTGTCCTCGTGAATGTCCTGTACGGCAAGGCCAGCGGCCGAGCTACTTCCTTGCCGAATTGCAGGTTGAGTTGCCATTAAAGCCTCCTGGAATGACTTCCACTGCCTGGTTCACTTCCCGTGTTTGTTTCCTATTTGGCTGCTTTGTTCATGCTGCGGATGTAATTGACGATGTCGCCGACATCGTTTTGCTGAAGCCCATAGTCCAGCCAGGAAGGCATTGCTGTGCCTTCCACGCCATAGTTAATGGATTCGAAAAGCCGATGGTCGGAGGCGCTGTTCATGAATGCGAAGTTGCGAAGATTGCGAGGACGCGGAGAAATGTCGGGCGAATTTGGCCCGTGGCCGTCAGCCTTCTTGCCGTGGCAGCCGATGCAGCGCGCCTGGAAGATGGTTTCGCCGCGGTCGACAGACTGCTGCGACATTGCAACCGGGTTGACGTCAGGCACTTTGCGCGGCTTGAGTTCGCGCGGCTTTTCTTTCACATAAGTCGCCCACACATAACTGAAGACGCCGTTCACTTGGTCGTCGGTAAGAACCTTACCCCACGGCGGCATCGAGGTCCCGGGAACACCGTTCTTGATTGAGTTGATGAACCGGTCGTGCGGCTTGTTGGCCATGAACTCGGCCAGAGTAAGATCACGTGGAGCCGGATCAATGTAGATGGCGTTTACGCCCTTGCCGTCGCCCTTGTCTCCATGGCAGCGCGCGCAGAGTGTCTTGTAGGTGTCGGCGGGGCTCATTGCCGGTGGCGAGGTTGTCCGCGTAAGCAGGAACGCCGCCATATCCCCGTAGTCGTTTTCGGGCAGACCGAAGGCCGGCATGTTTGAGTCGGGAATGCGTGAGCGAGGAGTGCGGAAGTGCGAGACCAGCCAGTCGTGATCGCGGATGAGGCCTTCGTAAGTCAGATCGGGCGAGATGCCACCGTCGTGGTCGCCGAGTTTGTGGCACGACAGGCAGGCATAGCCGTTTACGAGTTGCTCACCGCGAGCTGAAGTGCTGAGGTTGGCCGAAACCGTGGCCGCGACTGCCGCTGCGCTCTCAGGAACCGGAGCGATCGTTGAAGTATCAAGCTTGAAAGCCTCCATGGGAGACTCAGCAAGCGTTGTTCCCTGGCGGCTCTTCAGGAAGATGACCAGCGCCTTGCGGTCGTCGTCGCTGAGCTTGAACTTCGGCATGACTGAGGTTGGCGTGTACGCGCGGGGATCGACGATGTGGCCCCACAGATAATCGACCTTACGTTCCTTGCCGATCTGGGTCAGGTCAGGTCCGATGGTGCCGGACGACAAGCCCTGAATGCGATGACAGCCAAAGCACCCGGTCTTGAAAAAGAGCTCGCGACCGCGCGTAACAAGCGGCGTTCCGGGAAAGTCCTTATCGGTGTGGCAGCGAGCACAGTTGGCCTGAAGGTAGTCTTTGCCCTGCACATGTAAGGCGATGCTCTTGTCCCAATTGGATTGAACTGTGAAGCCGAGCAGCGGGTACGGCCAGGCATCGTCTTCGCCATGCGCATCGGCCTTTTCCAGGCCATGGCCCTGCCCGTCGTGGCATGTGGTGCAGCCAAACTCGCTGAACTTGTGCTTTCGCTCCCAACGGCCATTCTTCTGCACATCGCCAAGCTGCGCGAGGTATGGATGTGTGCGAACAGGTTCGTTGCCCTTGTCGAAGCGCGGATCGTCGACCGCGATGTGACAGCTTTCGCAGCGGTCTACGATTGTGCCTCCGTGCGCATCCTTGAAGCTCGCAACGATGTTCTGCTCGAGCTTCGGGTCGCGCCCTTCCAACGAGGCTTTCTCGGCGGGCGTCTTCGCCATAGCGAGAGCCTGATTCAGATATTCCTTCTGGCTGTCTTGCCAATGGCTCTGGAACTGGCCGTAGATCACCACTCCAGCAAGAATCAGCAGCACCAGACTCAGGACGGCTAAAGCCAGTCGCATACCCTTAAGCTCCTCAGAACGGTGACACGAACGACCAGTTCGCGCCGCGGAAGAATGTACCAATCACGATGAGGACAACATTGATAAGAACGAAGGTGAGAAAGAGGGCGTTTGCCCAGACGCGTTCACGCGCGAACCAGCGGCCTACGCCCGCGTTGCCCCGGTCAATGTATGGGACCAGCGCGAGCAGCAGCAGTTCGATTCCCGGTACACCGACGCCGCCCCAGAAGGCGGAGTAACTCACCTGTTCCTGCAGACCCAGGAAGTACCAAGGCGCCTTGGCCGGATTCGGCGGATGCATGACGTTGACCGGGTGTTCCAGCGGCGCGTTGAAGAAGATGGAAACCGCCATCACGCCAATGATGGTGATGAGCAGAACAACCAGTTCGGCAATCAGCAGATTCGGCCAACTGAAGACGGTGTCCTCTTCCAGCTTCCCAACCTTGACGAATGGCCCGCGGACCAGGCCCTGAATGGTAAAGCGGCGCGGCGCCGATTCGGCAGCCACGACTGCCGCACTCGCGACAACAGGTACCGCCTGTTCGATCTCCACAGAAACCGGCACCGGAACTGGAGCCGATTCCTCCGGCTTGGCCAGGCCGCCATCCTTGCGAATACGCCAGAAGTGGATGGCGACAAACATTGTAAGGATCGTCGGCAAAACGACGACATGGAGCACATAGAAGCGGAGAAGGGCTTCCTGCCCGACGGTGGCATCGCCCAGCAGAAGGAACTTCACTGACTTGCCAATGAACGGCGCGTAGGCGGCAATTGAGGTTCCNNGGGGGCTTGTAGGCGCCGGTGAGAAATACGCGGCACATGTGCAGGAAGACCACCGCGACCATGGCGTGCGCGGCCCAGCGGTGCATGTTGCGCAGGATAATGCCGAAGGCCACAGAACTGCGCAGGTCAAGCATGCGGTCGTAGGCCTGCGTGGTCGACGGCACATAATAGAACATGAGCAGGATGCCGGTGACCGTGAGGATGACGAAGAGGAAAAAGCTGATCAACCCCAGGCCCATGGTGTAAGTAGGCCGCAGGGCCTGCTTGCTGACACGTACCGGCTGGATATGCAGAAAGAAGTTGCTGAAGCTGGTGGCTGCGCGCCCGCGATCTGACGAAGGCAGAGGGTTGCGGAAGATGGACATCCAGACATTCTTTGGCAGGTCCACCAAGGCCTTTACCATCGAGTTCTTCTCTTTACTCATAGGATCAGGGCTCATACGTTCAGGTAGGTTCCCGTCTGGATTTCGCTGTCCTTGTCCACCTCAAGTTCGCCGCTGGGCGTGAGGGAGACCTGAAACCACGCGAGTGGCTTCGGCGCGGGTCCGCCGGTGACGTTTCCGTCCACATCGAACTGCGACCCGTGGCAGGGGCATTGGAAGCCGGTTTCAGAGGGCGCGACGATGCAGCCCAGATGAGTGCAGGTAGTGGAGATGGCCGCGATTTTTCCTCCGTCGCGGACGATGCAAACGCGCTTGGAATCGATGGCCACGCGCGCTCCGTACGGGAAGTCTTCGGGGCGTCCGATGCGGAAGCGGTTCGGCTGTCCGTAGGTGGCGCGCGGCTTCATGAAAAAGTAGGTTGAAAACAATGCCGCAACTGTTGAACCCACCAAGCCTACGCCGCTCAACCAAGCCAGGAATTTACGCCTCGGCATTTGCTGCCCGCCTGCGTCAGTCTGTTTGAGTGCTGCTCCCATGCTCCTGCTCCTCCGTTGCCTTCTCTGATGGCCGGTGTATGGGAAGCTCTCCTGCATCCGACCAGAACACCTGGTATTTCACATCCTCAAAACTACGGAATTGCCTGCTACGAACCGCCCAGAGGAAGATCAACAGTGCTCCGGCCCCCATCAAGAGGCTGGAGATGATCGCAATCCATGTGATTTCCATGCGTCGCCGCTCCCGCCCACCAGGGCCTGCTCTATTCGATTCGGTCCAGAACGCTGTTCGATCACATCTTGCGAGCTGAATCTAGACCGATCTTCTCCAATTCGATCTGGAAAGACGAAGATTAGACAGTGGGAACGCCTGGGAATGTGATCGGGAGCACAGCGGGATGTGACGTACTAAAAATGAGGAAAACCACTAAAGAAGAACGAGGGGAGACCAATGAATATGTGGATTCATCGTGGAGCCGAGACGCGAGCTTCAGCTTGCAGTCAACTCTGGCCGGACCCTGGCGGAGGCTGGAAACTGCCTAAGCCGCTGGAATGTCCATTTGCGGATTCAACTCCATCGGGCTACTAACTCGCACTATGGGTAAAAGTATCTTTTGCCCCCGCAGTGCTCATGCTGGTAGATTGGCGGGATAGCGATCTCCGATAACTTCATGTTCGGTTAAGATCGTGCACCTGCTTTGAGGTGAGGGAGATACTAACTTGGGCGAAATCGGCGATGGCCACATTCGTGCGAAGGCGAAGCCTAAAGAACGGTTTCAGCCCATCAATCGCAAACCCACCATGAGCGATGTAGCGCGACTGGCTGGGGTAGGCGCGATGACAGTCTCTCGCTTCCTGAGTGGAGCGGTCCCCGTCTCAGAAGAAACTGCAAAGCGCGTACAGATTGCGATTGAGCAGCTCAAATACCGCCCCAACGAGTTAGCGCGCGCATTTCGCGGGCAAAAGAGCCGGTCGATCGGCGTCATCATCCCCTACCTCTACGATCCATTCTTTGCCACATGCACCCACGCCATCACCACCGTTGCCCGCGGCAACGGCTACTCGGTGCTCATCACCACGTCCAACGAAGACACCGATACGGAATTCGACGAGGCCGAGCACATGCTGCAGCACCACGTCGATGGCCTCGTGGTGCTTCCAGCACGCTATCGTCAGACCCGGCTCACGCGCTCTCTGTTCGGCAGGACGCCGGTGGTGATCTTTGACCGGCCAATCCCCGATGAGTCCTTCGATACGGTCCTGGTCCAGAACACATCCGGATCCCACAAGATCGTCGAGCACCTTGTTGGCCACGGACACAAGCGAATCATGTTCCTGGGCCTCAGCCGGAGCCTATTCACGATTAATGCGCGTTTCCTCGGCTATCGCCGCGCGATGCAAGAAGCAGGCCTTCAGGAAGACGTATTCTTCGGCTGCCAATCCCAGGAAGACACTCTCAAAGCGCTCGAAGAGCGGATGCGATCTTCCAAGCCGCCAACCGCTGTCTTCACATCGAACACTCTGGCAACCCGGTATGTGATGAATGCGCTTTACCACCTGGGGCTGCGCATTCCCGGTGACGTGGCTCTCGCCGGGTTTGATGACTTCGACGGAGCGGAGCTGACCTCTTCGCCGCTGACCGTCATTCGCCAGCCCGCCCAGGAGATGGGCAGGGTCGCCGCCAATCTGCTGTTTGAGCGCATTACGCGCGGGGAGATACCCAGGACCGGCACCAAGGTCACGCTTCCGGTTGAGATGGTGATCCGGCGCTCGTGCGGCTGCAAACATCGCACACCGGTGCTCGTCAGCGCGTAGGCCTGGCCTACGGCCGGAGACAAAGGTTCGTCCTCGCAATCTGAGAGTTCATAATCTTAGAGAGGACTCCTTCGTTGCCAACAAATACCGCATCGAACCCACCTACTTCCGGGCCGTTTCGCATTGCCCCTCAATTCGTCAACCGCGTCTGGGGATGGACAAAGCTGGATCCATGGTTTGCTCAGACGGCCCAGGGCGAACCCATCGGCGAAGCCTGGCTCACGGGAGATGACTGTGTAGTTGAGACGGGCGCGTGGGCCGGTCACAAACTGGGCGAAATCTTCGCCGAGGATCGCGAATCACTGCTCGGTTCATCTGCACGGGGCGAGGGCTCTCCATTACTGATCAAAGTCATCTTTGCCAAAGACAAGCTAAGCGTGCAGGTCCATCCCGACGACGCAATGGCCCAGAAGTACGGCTCGCCGCGGGGCAAGACCGAGTGCTGGTATGCGCTCGCCGCTGAGCCGGGCGCACAGGTTGCCTGCGGTCTCAAGGCCGGCGTCACCGCGGAGAAGGTCCGCACCGGCATCGCAGACGGCTCCCTCGAGCAGGACCTGAATGCGATCCCAATCGCGGCCGGCGACATGATATTTGTCGATGCCGGGACCGTCCACGCTATCTGGCCAGGCTCCGTCATTCTTGAGACCCAACAAAACTCCGACATCACCTATCGCATGTTCGACTACGGCCGCCCGCGCGAGCTCCACATTGAAAGATCCCTCGAAGCCATGCGCCTCGCAACCCACGCCGGCAAGGTGGCACCGCGCGTCCTGCCCGATCGAACAATCCTTGTCGACGCAGAGTTCTTCCGCGTCGAGCGCATCGCGGTGAAACGTTCCATCACCGGCTCCGCTCTTCGAGCCACCGGCGAAGGTACGCCTCGGCTGTCCTATCTCTTTGCCGCCTCCGGTTCGGCCGCCATCACAGGCAGCTTTGAACAAATCAGCTTTCCGGCTTGTGGCATCGTCGCGGTCCCGGCACAATCCCCTGACTTTACCGTCACCAGCATGGGTGGAGTCGAGCTGATCCGCATGGTTGCGAAGTAGCCGCATGCAAAACGGCGCGGGGCGGTCGATTACGCCTCGCGCCGTTTCCATCGATTTGTTTCATGCGCGTTCGCATCAGCGAACGTGGCGCGCCATCAGTCTAGGCACCTACCACAATCGCAGGCTTCTCACCACGGGTGTCGATCTCCGCCACGTCCGTTGTAATCGTTTGCCGCTCGCCGGGCATCAGGGCGACGTAGTTGTCAGAGTAGATCGCCGGGAGAATTCTCTCTCCCGACTTCTCGCCCACCGCCTTCAGGCGAACCATCAGCGCGGGTGCGCTTCCGGCGTTTCGGAGCTCCGTGGTCAGGCGCCAACCGTCGCCGCTCTTCACCACCTTCGTTGACGAATCAATCTGCGGGGCGGGGAGTTCGCGAATCGCTCGCAAATTCCCTTCTTCGATGCCGCGCATATAGAAGTTCGAGGAAAGCAACTGATCACCCTTCTTCAGGCGCAGCCGGATGAAGTGCACCGGGCTCGCGTTTGCCGGATAGCTCATCTTGAAGCAGGTCACAGTCGAGTCTTCGTTGCTGTCGAAATTGCCGCTCTTCCCGTCGATACGGCTGCCATCCAGGTTCAGCAGTTCCATCTCCGCCGTGAGCCCAGCCTGGTTGCCTGCGCTGTAATTCACCACCTCGATCGTTTCGTCCAGACAGTTCCACTGGATGTGCAGTGGCTCCGACCCCTTCTTGCAGCCGAAGTACGCCGCGGTCGGCTCGAAGTAGTAGTCGTAGGTCTGCCAGACAAACGACGGCCAGCACGAATGGCTCATCCACAGCAGCACGCCCATCCTATGCACGCTCTGCGCTTCGAACATGGCGCGATATGTGTCATAGTTCAGAATCTGCGCCAACCTGACCCACTCATCCGCATTGGATGCTCCGCCCAGTCCGGAGTCGATCATGGCACGGAAGCCGGCGCCTCCCTGTGCCCCTTCGAGGCAAAAGTCGTGCAGACCCCACGAAAGTCCCTGCGGCCACAGGTCCTTCTCCGGCATCATCAACCGCACGCTCTCAATCGGGGGAATGTTCGGCGCGCCGATCTCGCTGTGCATCTTCACGTCCGCTGCGCGGAAGTAGAAGCTCGTTGGCATTGCCTGATACGGACCATGCCCGTTCACCGGTCCATCCGCAGAACTTGGGATGTAGTGCAAGCCGGCATGCAGGTCGCCAAGAATCTTGCGAATTCCATCCTCAAGCGGCTTGGGCGGAAAGCCCTCGTTGCGCCCACAATAGAGCCCAATCGAAGGATGATTTCGGATGCGTAGGACAAAGTCCTGCACATTATTCAGGAACATCGCGTTGTTATCCGGATCTGGACCGTCCCACGGGTTGGCCAGCCAGAAATCCTGCCACACCATGACGCCGTGGCGATCGCATGCCTCCCAAAACTCGTCGTCGCCGATCTGGCCGACCCAGTTGCGGATCATGGTGAAGTTCATTTCCTTGTGATATCGCACCGCCGCGTCGTACTCACGGGCGCGATAGCGCAACATCGACTCGCCAAAACCCCAGTTGCCGCCGCGTCCGATGAAGCGACGACCATTGACCCAAAGGCGCAGCTTGCCGCCGTCCTCGCTCCACGTCATCTGTCGAATGCCCGACTTCATCGCCGTGCGATCGACGGGCTTTCCCGCCGAACTCAGCGTGAAGGCAACGTCGTAGAGATGCGGCTCACCATAGCCCACAGGCCACCAGAGCTTCGGGTTCGCAAGGTGCAGAGCGCCTTGAGTCTGCGGGTTCAGCTTGACTGTTTTGCGCTCCGAGGCCCCGAGCGTAATCGGCTGCGAGACGCGGATTTCGCCGAAGGTGACCTCGAGCAAGCCCTTGAACGGCTTGGCCTGGTGGTTGACGAGGTCGACCTCGAGGTTCACGTCGGCGCTCGCGTTTGCCGGGAGCCCCAGCGTGCTCCACGCATATGGGTTTTCGAGCGTTACCGCGCCCGTCACCTCAAGCTTCACGGGAGCCCAGATGCCAATGTTGCGGCCGCGAATCGGTGGAATCCAGTCCCACCCGATGGAGGCGTGATATGTCGGGTTGTCCGCGCCAAGAGCTCCGCCGTTTCCGCTCTCGGCAGCGAGCGTCTTCTGTTTCGTGCTGCCCGGGGTCGCGTTGGCCTCAATCTTCACAGCCAGTGCATTCGGCTTCCCTGCAATCAGCTTTGCGGTCACGTCAAACCGTCCGCGAATAAAGCCGCCCTCGATCCGCCCCAGCTTCTCTCCGTTCAGGTAAACATCGGCCTTCCAGTTAATTCCGCCAAAGTCCAGCCACGCCGTCTGCTTCGCATCCACTGTCGGTGCAGTGAACTCCGTCCTGTACCAGAAGTCGCCGCAGAAGTAGCTGTCGGAAATGTAAAGCTGATTCTCGCCGTAGTTTGGATCGGGAAGCGCACCGACATTCAGGAACGAAGTCAAAACCGTGCCTGGAACCGTTGCCACCACCCATGAATCATCCTTGAAGCCCGCCTTCGACAGCGCTTCGCCCGCGGCATGCACTTCGCTGGCCCGCTCGACGCGCCATGCACCCCCCGCCAGTCGCAACACCCCATCGGCTGAAGGTGCCAACGTCGGCTTCGGTTTGGCCACAAGCCCCCCTTCGCCGAAGACCTCCATCTCGCTCAGGATGTATCCATCCGGCGTCGCGGGCCTCGTCATCAGAACGCGCACATACCGTCCGCGCTCAGTCCTCTGAAGCCGAATCTCCTCAACAGCTCCGGGCTGCCCACCGATGTCTGCCACATCGCGCCAATGCTCCGCGTCGTCTGATGCTTGCAGCTTGCCCTCCGCCGCGCGCGCAATCCAGTGCAGCTTTACTGTGTCAAATTCGCAGTTCGGTCCCAGATCGACATAGACCCATTCCTCGCCCATGCCCGCGCTCATCCACGCACTGGTAAAGCTGTAGGGCCCGCCAATCTGCAATCTTTCCTTGCCATGGAAAAAGGCGACCTGCGTCAGCGGCCAGATCAAAAAGCGTTCGGCGCCCGATTGTGCCGCGCCATCGAGGCTGAGGTCGACGCGATAGTACCGGCTCTTCTGCGCGCTCTTGAATTCAATCCATGGAGCCAGGAAAGTGCCACTGCGGATAAAGTCAGGAGGCAGACCTTCAGTGGATGCAGGCGTCGCACCGACTGTCTCGCCCACTGTCTCCCATGCGCGGCCATCGGCGGACGTCGACACCTTGAAATGCATTTTGTCGTGGGGGATATTGAACGGCATGATCAGATTGAGCTGAACGCGATCGATCTCGGGCGCCGAGTCGCCGCCATGCAACTCGATGGTCGCCGAAGGGCGCGGCCCACGCAAAGCCACCCTGTGCACGCCGTCGTGGTCGAGTAGCGTCTCGCGCTCAAGTTTATTCAGCGGTTCGTCTCCACCGGCCCACACAACAACCCAGTTCGGCAGGCGTGTCTCCGTGATCCCATCGGTTACAAGCTGCGCGGTGAGGTTGTAGTCGTAGCTGCTCGAGTGATAGGCCGGCCGCCGCAGCGCCAGGTTCCGATAGACCGGTTCGGCGGCGATTAACTCCGGCCCAAAGAACTCCGACGGCGCGCCGGGAAAGACACCCAGCCCACGCGTATACTGCGCTGCTTTCTCGGCAGTCGCGGTCGCCGGTGCGTCTGCTTGTGCCAAACCTGACTCGGCCAACGCCGGAAGTCCCTCAACCGCCAACGATGCTCCAACAGCCGCAGATGCCTTCAGAAAATCACGTCGCGAAGCCGACATTCTTTACCCCTTCTGGTTCAATTTTTGCGATTAAACGTTTCTCTCGAAATTGGGCACTGATAGCGTTATCAGTCCCGAAAAGGCTAGCATGCGTGCATGCGCTTGTCGAGTTGCATATGCGCCTGCAGCCAACCCTCAAGTGAACGCCAACTTCGCGGCCGCTGACCGTTCTCGGATGAACCGCCCACGTCAATGCACAGCCGCCTGCTTCAGGTTGAATCCTGCAACCTTCACTCGAGGCCGCTCGCCGCGTGTATCCGCTTCGTTCACCTCAGTTCGGATTGTCTGCGACTCGCCCGGCATCAGCGCAATGTAATTGTCGTCGCTAATGGCCGGAAGAATCGGATCTCCTGAAACCGCGCGCACCACCTTCACCCGCAGCATGAGTGCCGGCGTCTTCGAGTCATTCTTCAGCGTCGTGGTGATCCGCCATTTCGACCCAAACCTCGCCATTGTCGATGCTGAATGCACAGTCGCCTGGCCCAGATCGCGAATCCCGGTGTAATCCTCGTCTGTAGTTCCGTGCCAATAGAAGTTCGTGCTCATAGGCTTTCCATCCTTCAGTAGCGCGAGCCGGATGAACTGCGTCTTCTTCATCGCTGGCGGAAACTCAAGGTGGATCGGCGATAACGTCGAGTCCTCAGGGCTGTCCAACGTCACCGTCTTCTCCCAACGCACGCTGCCATCCAAATCAAGGATCTGAGCTCGCGCCTGGATTCCCTTCTGGTCGCCGCCGTTGTAATTCACAACCTCAACAGCGTCCGTCGCGGCGTTCCACTGAATGTGGAGCGGCTCCGACGCCTTCTTCGCCGCGTAGTACGCTGCATCCGTGTCGTAGAAGTAGTCGTAGGTTTGCCAGAGAATTGAGGGCCACGCAGGATGGCTCATCCAGATCAGTGTGCCGAGCCGCTTCTCGCCTCCACCTTCAAACATGCCCCGATACGCGTTGTAGTCAACAAACTGCGCCAGGCCGAGGAATTCGTCCAGGTTCTTCGCGCCGCCGTAGTCCTTGTCTATCGCCGTTGCAAAAGGATTATGCCCATGAAAATCGTGGAGCCGCCACTCCGGTCCCAACGGCCACATCCCACCCGGCGAAAGGGTCTTGTCCAAGATCACGCGCTCAGGCACGTTTGGCGCGCCGATTTCGCTGTGCATCTTGATTGGCGCCTTCGAGAAATACTCCTTCAACGGAATCACGCGGTAGGGTCCGTGTCCGCTCACGGGTCCGTCGGCCGAACTGGAGATGAAATGAATCTCCGGATGAAGGCCGGCAATCAGCGCACGCAACCCATCGTCGATTGTCTTTGGCGGCAAGCCCTCATTCCGTCCGCAATAGAGCCCAATCGACGCATGGTTCCGAATCTTCAGCAGGTAATCCCGGGCATTGTCGAGGAACAGTTGGTCATCGTCCGGATTGGGCCCATCCCACGGATTGGCAAGCCAGAAGTCCTGCCAGATCACGATTCCGTATCGATCCGCAGCGTCGTAGAGCAGTTCATCATCGGTCTGACCCACCCAGTTGCGAATCATATTGAAGTGCTGGTCCTGATGGAACCGCATCGTAATGTCATATTCGCGGGCGCGGTAGCGCAGCATCGACTCGGAGAAACCCCAATTACCGCCGCGTGCAATGAACCGCCTGCCATTGACCCAAATGCGCAGGGTCCCGCCCACTTCTGAATACGTGAACTGCCGTATCCCAACCTTGAAGGCAGTCTCATCGCTGGTTGCATCTCCCGCAACAAACGTCAGCGTCACCGGGTACAGATTCGGATCGCCATATCCGTTTGGCCACCACAGCCGCGGATGTTGGATGCGCAACTGCGGGTAATCTTCCGGCGACAGCGATACCCTGGTCGTCGCCGTTGCGCCGAGTGCAACCGGCACATCGAAGCTTTCCGTCCCGAATGCCACGTGCAACTTGCCACTGACTGCTCGATCATCCAGATTGCGCAGCGTCGTCTGGATGGACACATCGGCATACGAATTGTCGGGCAGCGGCAGCTTTGTCGTCACCTGCGGGCTTTCGATCTTTACTGCATTCGTGGTGGTAAGCCGCACCTCATTCCAAATGCCCGTGTTCCGACCGCGAATCGTTGACATCCAGTCCCATCCTGCCGAAGCGTGGAAGGTCGGATTGTCGCGCCCCAGCGCGCCGCCATTCATCGTCTCGCCTTCCTTGTCCTTTGTGCTGCCCGGGTTATTGTTCCGCTTCACGAGCACGGCAAGGCTGTTCAGCTTACCCGGCAGAATTACCCCCGTCACGTCGAACTCCCCGCGATGAAAGGCGCCGTCTATGGTGCCGATCCGCCGTCCATTCAAGTAAACATCGGCCTTCCAGTTGATTCCATCCAGGTGCAGCCAGACGTGATCATCCTTGTCGCGAGCCGCAGGCGCCACAAACTCATTGCGATACCAGAAGTCCGCGCAGAAATACGAATCCGACACCGCGTACTGGTTTTCGCCAAAGTCCGGATTGGCAATCGCCTCGTCGTTAAGATAGCTCGTCAACACCGTTCCTGGTACGGTTGCCACCATCCACTCCTTGTCGTCAAATCCAGTCCGGGAGATCGCGCTTCCATCCGCCGCCACCAGCGAAGCCCGCTGTAAACGCCACTTCCCCCGCGATAGCCGCAGCGCTCCCCTCGCCGCCGACGAAACAGGGGCCAATTGCGCGGCCGCAACCGGACCGCCCCGGCCAAAGACCTCAAACTCCGTCAAAATGTAGCGACCGTCAGGCTCGCTCGATTTCGTCATCTTCACACGAACCCAACGCGCCTTCACCGCCGGCGCAAGCCGCAGATCGTCTACAGTCTGGTTTGCCCCAGGCAGCGCTTCAAGTTGCCGCCAAGCCTTCCCATCGTCTGATATCTCCACCGCGCCTTCGGCCGGCCGGCGCAACCACGAGAGAACCACGCGATCGAATGTGCAGATCGCCCCCAGATCCACTGAGACCCATTCTTCTCCTGACCCGGCGCTCATCCATGCGCTCGAGAATATCTCCGGGCCAGCCAGAGGTTGCGGCTTACCATTCTCGAAGAACTGCACCTCGGCCAAACCAATCGACGGGATGCTTTCACTGCTGAACTCAAGGCGGTATGCCCGATAACGCACAACTCCGGTCAGGTCGATCGATACACTGAAGCTCGGCTGGTCATCCCAGACCTGGGGAAAACCCGCTCTATCCAAGTGGCCCACTTCGGTCCATGTCGCCCGGTCATTTGAACCCAGGACCTTCATGCTCCACTTTGCATCCGGCTTGGCGAGCCTGGCCTTTCGAATCCATATCTCCGCATGGTCAACCTGGGGCACCGCGCCTTCCCCTTCAATGTCCACCTCAACCCACGGTTGCGCGCCGCTCAGGTATACCGCCGAAGCAGGATTCCCATCGAGAAAGATATTCCGCTCACTCTTCGCGAGCACGCCCTGGCTGCTGGTCGAAGTGACTACCCACTGCGGAAGGTTCTTCTCCTTGATCCCATCTGTCACCAACTGCGCCGTCAGGTTGTAATCATAAGCGCTTGATTGATAGGCAGGCCGATGCAATGCCAGATTTCGGTAGGTCAGCTTGTCGGTTACCATCCGCGGGCCGTCATATTGCGATGGATCGCCGGGATAGACTCCTATTCCCCGGGAAAACTGCTGGGCCGTGCAAACTGTCGAGCACGCCATTGAGCCGGCGAGAAGGAATGAAACGACAAAACGGGCCACTGCGAGCCTCCCTGTGGAACGGTTCCAAACCTTGTGGCATTTCTGAATCGACACATCTGCCGACCGGATCAATCGCCGCCAAGATCGCAGGAAATGATAGCGCGCCATCCTGTCTGGTGAAATGGCTCGGGGCAGGAAGACTGGTTATTTCACCAGCCAGCCTGCCCCGAATCAATTCCGACTGTTCCCTTTTCTGCGATTTACGGTCGATCGTAGAACCGGAAGAACAGCGAGGGCTTGGCTACCGACTCTGCTCGCGCCACAAGCTCGCCCTGCTGAGCCTCGCTCAACGGCGTGAATTCCTGCGCAAGCTGCACGTTCTCTTCGAGTTGCTGAACATTGTTACAGCCAATGATAACCGTACTCAGGGGCCTTGAAAGAGCGTAGAACATCGCTTCCCGCATGGTTAGGGTGCCCGGCGTGGGAGCAATTACCATTCCGTCCCAACTGTGCTTTTGCTGCTCAAGCGAGGGCGGCGTCCACGAAGAGAGCATCCGCCCGCGGGCTGGGATCTTCATCCCGATGATGCCCATCTGGCGTTCCACGGCCAGCGGCAGCAGCTTGTCGTTAAAGCTGTAGTGATGGGGATCGGCGGCGTTCATTGCCATCAGGATCGTGTCGAACTGGAACCGGCGGATTGCCTCCATCAGCCCATCCGGACGGTAATGGCCGGTCAGACCGAGATGACGCACAACCTTCTGATCCTTCATCTCGATCAGCGCTTCCATTGCGCCGTCCTTGGCAAACACCTGGTCCACGTCAAACTGCGTGCCGATGTCGTGCAGTTGCCACAGGTCAACATGATCGGTCTTGAGCAACTCCAGCGACTTCTCAATCATTCGCATTGAGCCATCGCGCGTGCGCTCCTTGGTCTTGGTGGCCAGGAATGCCTCATTGCGCCGCTTTGCCATCACCCGGCCGACGTACTGCTCGCTCCAGCGCTCCGGGCCGCCATAAATCGACGAAGTGTCGATGTAATTGACGCCGAGGTCCAGCGCTCGCTCAACGATTGGCACAGCAATATCGAAGTTGTTCGCCTGCTCCAATGCTGCCTGGCCGCCCAGTGAAAAGATGCCCACCTTGTACCCTGTCTTGCCCAGGTTCCGCGTCGGCATCGCTTTCATTGTGCGTGGGTTCTCGGGCAGCGCAGGCATCGTTCGCGCTGCATCCGCCTTCATGCCAACAGGCGCTAACAGAGCGGCGGTCACCGCTCCGCCCACTTTCAGGAAATCTCTCCGCCCTTTCAACGTCTCGCCCATAATTGAACCTCCATTGACTTCGTCCTGCTGCTCGCACTGATCATACTCCGAATTAATTAGGAAATGAGACCGATAACATTGGCAATTCATGCTGTCGCAAGCGGTACCGATTCCATCCCTCTACTCTGGCGCACGTTGGTCAGGCTTCACTTTTTCCGGTCGATAATCGGTGGTCTGCACCAACGCCTCTCCGTCCGCTGGGTTCCTCAACCAGATTCTAAAGTTGGCGCCCTTCAGCCTTATCGGAAACTTCGCAAGTTCCGCCTGCCAGGCGGTGTTCGTGTCGATGTACAAGGTTGGTGCGCCGATGTACTCGACCACCACACCGGATTTCTTTATTTGATCCAGAACGTATGCGTCCTCCGCGGGCAGAACGATTCCAGGCAAAAGAAACCAGCTCCGAGGGGTCTTCACCTGCGGAAAATCTGCGCTGACGCCGGTCCCGTAACTCAACATCAGCAGATCGTGCGAATTTGCGAGTTTAAGGATGGGAGCCCATTCTTGCCTGAAGTCGTCTGGCGCGTAGAGTCCAGCGGTCTCGGGGGAACGATGCCATGTATTCCAGGGCGAGCGCCTGTTTCTCACCTCGTTGCGATTACTCAACAGCCCGAAAACCAAGATCACGCAACTCAGAACAACGCGCAGCTTCCCTTTTGTTAACCCGCTCACGCCCGCCAGCACCCCCGCCACCAGGATGAACTCGTAATACACACTGCTGAACGGTCCTCCAAAAGCAAAGAAGATGAAAAACAGGTGCAAGGCGCTACACAGGAAGATGAACAGCGGCACACCACTGGCTCTTCTGTCGCGAATCATCTGGATGAGACTCACGACCCCAAAGACCACGAGCAGAGCGGAACAAAAAAGCCAGATTCCGGCCTTGGTGAGGATGTAGAAGGCGATTGTCGGGTGCTCAGGGAGCCAGAATGTACGCCCTGAACCCAGCCCATATTTCGCAAAAAAGCCGAAGTTCATTGCATGGTACAAAGCCATTCCCTGCGTGGGGAGCAGAGAGTTTAAAGTCGAGCGCCAGCCGAAAACAAGCCCAAAACACAGGACTCCAAGGAAGTAGACGACGAATGCGGGCGCAAACTGTGCGGCAAGATTGCGGAATCTCCGCTGCGGAGTTTGCCACCACTCAAGCGCAATTGTGATGCTGAGTAGCCCAATAAGAATGATAGGCAACGATGGGATGGCGAGCGCCGCAAGTACAGCAAGTACAAGCGCGAGTCTCAGCCTGGCTTTCAACACGCACAAGAGTGAGTAAACCAGCAGCACCCTCTGCAGTTCATGCGCCGGCGACGGCCCTGAAAACTGCAGGCCCACAATCATTTCGAAGAGACCGAGCAGAATGGCGAAGTTCGACCACGAGAAGCCAAACTCGCGCGCGAGAAGCCACCAGAAGATCGCAATCACCACAAGATACGCAGCAGTGAAGCCAAGCGTCGTCCAGTGCCCCGCGCCGAATACTGCAAAGTCGATCCTTTGCACCAGCAAGCCAAGCAGTCCGTAGGAAAAGCCAAAATCGACCGACGGCCTGAGCCCCATGTCCAGGAGGTGATTCAGATATGCAAAGCTGCCAGTGTCTCTGAAAGCGAAGTTTGGAAAGGCCAGGGCCATCGGCCATTCGAGGGCGACCCGCAGCACATAAATCGCCAAAAGACCGAGGCCAAACACCAGCCCCCCGATCCAACCTGGCCGCTTCGATGTTGAACTCTTTGACTCGACCATCCTGCAGGTCCTTCCTTGTCGGGTTTTCCTTCAAAAGTGACAAATCTATTCCTGGAGCACCGTCACGCCTGACCACTTTGGCGAACTCTACCCTTTATGCGCCGGTGTTGGATCTTGAAAGGGAATTCTAATGAGCCTGGGTACGTAGAATCGAGACTATTTCGACTTGAGCTCAGCCGTCGGAGCATCCGGCTTTGATGCAGAGGCAGGCAGGTCGCCTTCTTCCAGGACTGCATTCCAATAATGCCGCGCGCTCCCGACGATAAAGGAAATCCCATTGTAGAAGTGATACAGCAGATGGAATGGAATGGCCGCGAGCATGAAAGCAATTCCACGCTTACCGGCGAGGAAGACATAGAAGTTGCTGTTCATTCCGCCGATGACCGCCAGGATGATGAAGATCGCAAAAATAAGATGATGTGCGGGCAGATAGTATGCGGCGGCGGCCAGGGAAGCCAGCATATAAAGGACGCCGACCCATCGCACCAGCTTGCGAATACTCCCGACGGTGGCGTATCGATGGCGGATAAACAGGAGTCCCGGGCTCAGGAGCAGCGGCACCATGAGCCAGAACATCCTGTAGGTGTAGGCCAGCACAGCAATCAGCACGAGCGTACCGTTCAAAACCAGAAGCACCCCAATCGGGCGCTTCTCGATTCCCATCTCGCTCCACCAGCGGCCAAGCATCAGAAACAGAATCGCCAGCGGAGGAATGAGGATATAGAAGCCATGCATGATCGCCATGGCCGCGGTCAGAATCACGACTAGAAACACAAGCGCGACGCTGACCCGCTGGCTCACCATCACGTTCAGATCGTTGGGCATGAACCGGTCGCGCAGGATCAACTCAGTCCATGGAATCCCGCGGTCCATAATGTCGGTCTTGACCAGGCCCCAGAACGTCCACCGCTTGAGATGTGTAACCAGGAGAGAGTGATCAAGGACGATCTTGCGTCCGGCCCGAACCAGGCGGTATCCCAGTTCGATGTCTTCGATCGCGGGCCGGCCGTAATCCTCGCTGAAGCCACTCATTTCGATGAAGACTTCCTTGCGGATCGCACCGCACCCGCTCCAGAAGGTCCACGCCTGCTCTGAACCATGCTGATGGACAAAGCAGTGCATCAGATTGCGGTACTGCGAAATGAAATCCTGACTCTTGGGCGCCATGTCGTAGGACCCGATCAGCGCAGACATCTCTGGATCGTAGTTGAATCGCGCCTTGACCTTTGAGATCGAGTCGGGCTTCACGCACACATCGGAATCGATAAAGAAGAGAATCGCCCCGCTTGCTTGTTCCGCGCCCAGGTTTCGCGCGGACGCGGGGCCGCTCCGCGCTTCGGAGGCAAGCACTTTGGCGCCATACTGCGCGGCAACTTCGCGGGTCCTGTCTTCAGAACCATCATCGACAACGATCAATTCGAACTCTTGATCTTCGCTTTGACGCAGCGCTTCAAGGCACTGCCCTAAGTGCCGCTCAGCATTGAATGCGGGGATGATGACTGTAATAGAGTCTTGCATCGCAAGTTCCGGGTAGGCTTCAGGTTAGCACGCTCAAACCTCCGCTGCCAGCGAAGTTCCCGTGCCCCACGTAACGACATTGGCGGGATTCGTCAACTTTTGAATACATGTGATTATTTACGGATATCTAACTGAATACATTCGCTTTTCATCTTCGGTTGCTGGATCTTCCTACTCAACCCGCACCCACCCGTTCTGGTCGGAGGATCGGAATATTGCATCAATCACAGACATGTTTGCGATTGCGTCCTCAAGTGATACAGGCACCTGGGAATCCTCCAGGATTGCCATCGAAAAGGCATCGCCTTGCAACGTGTACTGATCCTGTGTCGGAAAGGTTTCCATCTCAATCCCCGAACCGGTCAGGTCGCCTGTTCGGTCGATGAAGATGCGCGTCTCTCGATCCGTTGGCGCATTCACAGGAACCTCAAGCTCGATCCTCCCTTTTGTCCCCAGAAAGTGGATCCGCTGATACGGGATGAGCTGGGTGCTGCAGGTAAAGATCGATTGCCCACCCCGAAAATCGAGAACGGCAGAGCAGAGCCGATCTGTTTTGAAGACCGGGTCACGATCGATCAACCCCACGACCCTCTGCGGCTCCTCGCCAAATGCAAATCTTGACGCATGGATCATGTAGCAGCCGATGTCCATCAGCGCCCCACCGCCGGATTCGACTTGATTCCGAATATTCTGCGGATCCACATTGAAATAGCTGAAGAAGCCACTGATTGAACGCAACTCTCCAATCGTTCCATGGTCGAGAAGTGCGCGTAGTCGAAGCCACTGCGGAAAGCTGCGAATCATGAAGGCTTCGCCCATCTTCACGCTGCTACGGTCGCGGACTGCGAGCAACTTCCTTGCCTCAGTCGCACTGATGCCTATCGGCTTTTCGCAAAGAACGTGCTTGCCCGCCTCGGCGGCCCTAATCGTCCAAGGCACATGCATCTGGTTTGGCAAGGGATTGTAAATCGCATCGATCTCCGGATCAGCCAACAGCTCCTCATACGATCCATATGCCTTGGAAATGCCCAGTGCATCTGCCGACTTCCGGGCTCTGCCGAGGTCGCGCGAAGCAATCGCCGTTACATCCGCAAGCCTGCACTTCTGCATCCCCGGAATCACTTTCTTCACTGCAATGGCCGCGGTGCTCAGCACACCCCACCGCACTTTTCTTGCGCCTGAATTCGCTGTCGGTGTTGCCGTTCTCGTCTCCGCCATTGGTCCCCAATCTGCGACTCAGGTCAGATTGCTCGGTCTGGCCTTGTCACTGATGTCATTTGCACCAGTCGAGTATAGTCGGGCACCCAATCGGATCGGATTCCTCCCTCGAGCCTCCATTGGCCTCACAACACCCTCTGGCCACTCGAGAGCCGCACACCAAGCAACCAACCATTTCAACCACGCATTCAAGGAATGGACTAAGATTCTGTCGAGGCATACATGAATCGTCGAAGCTTTCTCGCGTCCGCCGGGGCCTTCGCCCTCAGCCCTGCTGCGAATCCACTCCTGCTTGCCCAGTCAAATGCCGCGGTCGCCCTCGGCAAGAAGTCTTCCTCGCCAGCGAAAAACGCATCCGCAGCCGATTACACCCTCAGGATTGATCCCACTTCGCTCGAAATCTCTCCCGGGGTCACGATCAAGACAGTCGCCTACAACGGCCAGGTTCCGGGCCCCCTGCTCCGCCTGAGAGAGGGGAAGCCTGTGGTCATTGACGTGCTCAACAACTCACCCGAGCAAGATATTGTCCATTGGCACGGCCTCGCTATCGACGTCATCAACGACGGCGCCATGGAAGAGGGCTCGCCGATGATCCCTGCCGGTAGCCGTCTCCGCTACTCCTTCACGCCACGGCCCACGGGAACGCGCTGGTACCACACCCACGCCGGCGCCGGAGGCAATCTCTCCCTCGGTACGTACACAGGGCAGTTCGGATTCCTGCTGGTTGACGGGCGCCCCGATCCTGGGCACTACGATCAGGAACTTTTTCTCGCGATTCATCACTGGGAGCCGTCATTTGTTCCCATGGCCGAGACCATGCAGGCGCAATCGGCAAATATGCCCGCCACTTCGGGCTCCGATGTCGGCTATAAGTATGCCACCATCAACCAGCATCGCCTCGGAGCAGGCGAACCGATTCGCGTCAAGCAGGGCCAACACGTGCTGATGCATCTACTGAACGCCAGCGCTACCGAAAACGTACTCCTCTCGCTGCCCGGCCACACTTTCAAGGTTCTGGCCATGGATGGCAATCCAGTTCCCAATCCCACCAGTGTCGAGATGGTCTCCCTCGCCGTTGCCGAGCGCATTGATTGCGTCGTCGAGATGAACTCTCCCGGCGTCTGGATCCTCGGCTCTACCAATGACAAGAGTCGGGCCATGGGACTCGGCATCGTGGTCGAATATGCCGGAAGTACAGGCACTGCAGTCTGGAAGGACCCCGCGCACACCGACTGGGACTACACAATATTCGCCACTTCCGCTCCTGCTCAAGCGCCGGACGAAACCATTCGCCTGACCTTCTCTGATATCGGCCCAGTCGGCGACTCCAAATTCGACACCTGGACCATCAACAACAAGTCCTGGCCCAACGTCGACCCGATCCATGTGACGCAGGGCAAGCGCTATCGCTTCATCATGAACAACTCCAGCGCCGATCAGCACCCCATGCACTTGCATCGTCATAGCTTCGAAGTCACGCAGATCGGCGACAAGAAGCTCAGCGGCCTGATCAAAGACACCGTCAATGTGATGCCGCTAGACACCGTGGCCATCGACTTTGTCGCCAACAACCCGGGGGACTCGCTCTTCCACTGTCACATGCAACTCCACATGGACTACGGCTTCATGCAGATTGTGAAGTACGTGAGCTAACGCGGGACGCATTTGGCCGGCGGTATCCCTTTTCCTCTGGACTGTGCGACACTGAGTCACCCGGTCCGTCCGCCCCCGCAGTCGACCCGGATTTCGAGCCTATGACCGCACCGTTTTCCCTTTCATTTCACGTCGCAGTCTGGGCCATGAGCGATGTCGGACTTGTGCGCGAAAACAACGAAGACGCCTTCGCCTTTGACGAGAGCCTCCGCATTTATGTCGTCTGCGATGGCATGGGCGGACTCGACTGTGGAGAAGAGGCCAGTTCTCGCGCGGCGGCAGCAATCCTCTCCAGTTTTCGAACGAGCACGCAGACCGAAGCTACAGTCAGTGCTCGCCTGCAGGAAGCCGTTGAAGCCGCCAATCACGATGTATTTGAGGCCGCCAGGAGGCCCCCCAGACAGATGGGCACAACAGCTGTCGCCGCCGCTATCGATGAGGAGAACCTGCTCATCGCCAATGTCGGAGACAGCCGCGCCTACCTCATTGACAGCGGCCAGTGCCGCCAGATCACCATCGACCACTCTTACATCAACGAACTCATTAGCAATGGCATGCTTACCGAGGACACAGCACGGTTCGCGGATCTTGAGGCGATGCAATCGATCATCACGCGTGCCGTAGGGATCGCGAGCGAGGTAGAACCGGACATCTTCACGGTCGATCTCCATCCCGGCGCAGCTGTACTGCTGACAACCGACGGGCTGACGCGCCATGTGGAGGACCAGGAAATCGCCGCCGTTTTTGCCGCCACCGAACCTGCGCTCGTTTGCGCCCAATTGATAGAACTCGCCAATGATCGCGGCGGCCACGACAACATCACCTGCTTGCTCCTGGTGTGTGTTCCCAACTGACAGCTGAATTGGCTTTGCTGCGGATTCCGCTATGTCCGGTGGGTTGCCAGGAGCCGCTGTGCCGACAGTCGATCCCGCTCCGCTGCAGATTCGTTCAAGACCTCAAGATCGCTGCTTTCAACGCAAAGAGAAAAGCACTGGTGAATCGCCTTCACTGTGAGGATCACCTTGCATTGGCCCCGGAGTTCGGTCACAAGCCCCTCAGACCCTTCGAAAACCCCGTTTCGGACGCGAACTCGCGTGCCCTTCGCGATCGATGGATGGGGACGAAGCGTGTGTCCAGCGGCCAAAGCTTCGCGAATGCGGGAGATCTCTTCCGCACTCACTGTTCCGAGGTCGTCATCCCCCAGCAAACTCAGGACGCCCGGTGTACCGAGAACAGCGATTCTGTCAGTCGCTTTGAACCGAGTAAACACATAACACGGAAACAGGGGGCGCTCCAGCGCTACTGTTCGGTCGCTCCATTGGGATTTCAGGGAGTAGAGCGGAAGATAGTGCTCAAGGCTCCGTGATGCCAGGTGCTGCACCACGCGCTTCTCGTGATTCGCAATGACATGCAGAACCCGCCAGGGGTGTTCCGTCATTGGGCCGCTCCTTGAAGCTTCTTCCGAAATCAATCCCTGCTCTTTATCCGTTGCCCTGTGGAACGCTGAATGCGCAATGGACAGCCTGCCGGGCTCAACATCCATCGCACTGACGTCCGTTCCCGAAACCTCAGCGCGGATTTGCGCTTATTCTACAACTCCTCCATTACAAATCCCGTCTCCTTCAATGCCCTTGTGTTCCCTCCCCTGTCGTAGAATGACTTCGTTGCCAGTCAAGCCCATTCGCGAAGACATCGGGATTGAAAGCCCGCACGCCGCACCTTACCTTCAAAAGCAAGCGGTCTTCGGCGTGTGTCTGTTTATTCTTCTCGCTTACTGCACATCGGTGGCATTTGTACCCCAGGCATGGGCGACGCAGTTCTTCCAAATTGGCATTTTTACGCTGGTCGCCGTTTGTCTCCTGCTCGACATTCGTCGCAAGCGTAGCCGCCTCCCTGGTGGCCCCATGCCCTGGCTCATCTATGCCATTCCATTCTGGGGCGTTTTTCAGATCGTCGCGCACACCACCGCATCCACTGTGGAAACGCGCGAAGCAACGTTGCGATGGGGTGCGCTGGCAGGGGTCTTCTTTCTGACGCAGGTCGTGGCGCGCACTAACACTGCCCGGCGCAACTTCCTAACCGCTTTTCTGGCCTTCGCCACTGCCATGGCAGTGCTATGCATGACGCAGTTGTTCACCTCAGATGGCCGCGTTCTGTGGATCTTTCCTTCTGGGTTCCCCGATGTGTACGCCACCTTCCCGTCCTACAACCACTACGCAGAACTTATCGAGGTTGCGCTGCCGATTGGGTTGTGGCGGGCAGTCCGCGAGGGCTGGCGTGCCTGGTGGTGCGTTCTGGCCGGCGGCGTGATGTACGGCTCGGTGATCGGCTCCGCGTCGCGCACCGGCGCTTTGCTCTGCACCCTGGAAGTGCTGGCCATGCTGGTGGTTGGCCTGGTCAACTTCCGCAAAGGCTCCTCAACTGCGCCTCCTGGATTCGCGGTGGCAATCCTTCTGCTTGTTCCCGCCCTCGCCGGTTCCTTTACCCTTGTGGTCGGCTGGGAGCGCGTGTGGCAGCGCTTTCAGTTGAACGGCCTTTACGGAGCACGGTCTGAGTTCATCATGGCCGCCATGGATATGGCCGAACATCGGCCCATCACTGGCTATGGCCTCGGAACCTTTCCTGAGGTCTACCAGCGCTATGCTCTTCATGACCTGCCGTTTTACGCCAATCATGCTCACAACGACTGGGCGGAATTCGCGGCGGATGGCGGCTTTCCGTTTCTGCTGTTGGTGCTGATTCCCTTTGCTGCGGCAATTCCGGCCGCAATGCGCAACCCCTGGGGCATGGGATTGATTGCGGTCATGGTCCACGCCTGTGTGGACTTTCCCTTTCCGCGCGCTGCCGTATCCTGTTGGATGTTTGCAATGCTGGGTTTGATCTATATGGCCGAGTGGGGAAGCCGGAACAGCCGGCCCCTTGTGATGCCGCCCATTAAGACCAAGACGGGCACACACCAGTCCAAGTGATTGGAAGGGGCCGCCGATGCAGCGCCGCCCGCTGCCCACATTCAACTGCTTCGATGGGATCGAATCGACTTACTAAGGTGCTGGTGAACGAAGAGAGATCTGCGGAGCCTGCACGAATAAGGTTCCGTTGACCGGTTTGGTCCCTGGCGAATGCCAGTACGCCAAGCGCAGTCGTAGAAGCGCAGAGTCTTTGGGAATGGAAAAGAACATCGACGACTGGTCCATATGATCGCTGGACAGTTCAGAAGACTCTGCCAGTGGCGTGTCTCTGCGGGAATCGATGATCTGCCATCGTATCCCGCTCTTGGCCTGAATCCCTGCCGTCCGATAGTTGTAGGTGAGAACGTAGTCACCGGGGGGTAGGAAAACCGTTTGCTCGGCAATCCGGCACTCTTCCGGCTCGCTCCCGTTGAATTCCGTGGTTAAGCCTTTTTCGTCCGCCTTGGAGCGTAAGCCGGTGTATTCCGGAAATGCCCAGGTGCCCGCCGCAAACTCTGCAACCGCATCTTTCGGATCAAACGGCGGAGCTGGCCGAGTTCCAACAGCGATTTGAATAATCCAAAGGAGTGTGACCGTGCTGGCGGCAATGACAAGGGTCACGGTGCCAATGAACTGCAGCCGCTTCTTCAGACTGCTCTTCCCTCCCGACCGGCGCCGGCGAATCGGCTTCACCGATCCCGGCTCGCCCACGCCAGCACGCGGATAGTAGAACCGGTTCCTGCACTTGCGGCAGCGAAACGCATCCTGCCCGCGAAACTGCTGGACAATATCTGCCCAGCTCGACCGCTGCGACCTTCGAATTTCGGAACTACCACAATTAGGACAGATCATCGTTCACTGTTAGCTTGAATCTTTGTTGATAGTACCAGCAATGTCCCTGAAACCCGTGGTGTTCCCAGAGTTCGTTGATAAGCGAGCCTCAGCCGCTGCAACGGAACCGCCTCAGGGATAGAGAAAGTCCAGTTTGCCTGCGCCTGGACGTCGCTCGAAAGCGCCTCTGACTCAGCCATCACCACCGCTCCTTTTGCATCGATAATCTGCCAGTGGATTCCCGTCCCTGGAGCAATCCCGGTCGTCCGATATGAGTAGCTCAGGCTATAGCTTCCCGGCGCAAGCGTTACATACTGCTCCGCAATTATGCAATTCTCCGGCTCTTCGCCGCTCAGTTCCGTCTCCAACCCAGATGATCCAGGCCAGGAGTGTAGCCCTGGATACTCGGGGAGATTCCAATCAAACGCGACTGGCAAGGGCTCTCGATTGAATTCCTTGTTGTTCGGCAGGTTCGCGTCGCCTAGAACCCAGCCATGCTGGACCAGCGTCTTCCAAACTTTCTCCGCCGCCGCCCCATCGTTTGCAGCCACCAGCCGATTTATTGCCTCCAGAAGGAAGGCCCGATCCGCCTCGGGATTGCCCACCCTTACCAGCCGTGGCGACACCGTTGCCAGGGCGTCCATTTGATCCTTATCCATCAGAAAGCTCATATACTGCCGCACAACGGTTCGATCGTCGGTCAGCACTTCTTTGGCAATCTCGCCCGCATCCGGCGTCACATGCCAGCAGAGCTCAAACAGAGGGCCCATGTCCTCCGATGGCATCTCCGCTGCCTTCCTCACCCACATCCAGAAGGCAGGCAGGTTGTCACGGCGGAAATAGAAGTTAGCCAGACTCCATCGGGGTACGTAGGTTCGGTCCACAGCGAAAGCGCCTAGCAGCAACTTCTCCGATTCGCTGTAGTTTCCTTCGCTTTCCTCCTGCAAGGCCAGCTCAATCGCCGCCTGGGCGTTGTATCGGTCCAGTTTGAGCGCCGTCTCGAGCAGCACGTGCGCGTGCTCGCGATCCAACTGTGCCAGGCGCATGTAGTATTGCCAGCCATCCGGGACAAGCTTGATTGCAGCCCTCAGCGAGGCAACCGAATCTTCCCGAAACAGCCAATCTGCACGGGCAGCCTTCCAACTGAACCAGATCCCCAGGCAGCAGACGGATGCCACTGAAATTCGCACTGTCGCTGCGAGAAACATGCGCGTAAAGTAGCTCATCGTTTGGCGCAAGAATACCACCCGCCTTCCGCCTCGCAATACGATTCAATTGCAATCGAGTTTTGCCCGGCAAAATCCGATACTTTGCCCCGGTGCGCCCCGCCGACTGTTCTGACTCGCCCTTCCATGACTTCGCTGATTTTCTGTTTTTTGCCTTCGAAGCACCCATCGCAGCCGTATCTTCGCCCGGGCAGTGTATTCAGATAATCGATTTTGTAAGGCATTCGTCTAACAAGAACCGGCACTCTCGGTAATGACTCTTTTGCAAACAAGTAATTGCTTTTGAGTCATTTTCCGCAGATCAACAGCCTTGCTCCCCTCAAATCTCCGGTGTATAGTACTCGAAAGGTCTCTGTGTGTTTGCCAGACCCCTGGGAATTCATTGATGGAGGGTCAAAATGGTTAGAAATCTTGCGGTGGCTGCAATGCTCGTTGCCACTCTCTCCAACGCTTTTGCCGGTAGCGTAGCGATCGGCACAGCAAGTGCGCGTGGAGATATGCGCGTGGACCAGTACAAGGTCAACGGCAATGCGACCCTCTTCGATGGCTCGGTTGTAGAAACCGATCAGGCAACTGCAGATCTGCGACTCGACAAGGGTGTAGCCGTGACGATGTCGACGGGATCACGGGCAACTTTCTATCGCGATCATCTTGTGCTTCAGAAGGGTATGAGCGAACTCACTTCTACGAGCCCGTTCCAGGTGGATGCCAGCAATCTGCGTGTTACCGCCAATGGAACTGACTCGCGGGGAGTCGTCGCCGTCAAGTCTGGAAACATGGTTGAGGTTGCGGCTCTTAGCGGCAGCTTCGGCGTGACCAACGACAAGGGCGCTCTGCTNNGCACAGCCGTTCGAAGGCACCGGCATGCTGAGCAAGGCTTCTGATGGCGCCTTCCTTCTGACTGTGGGGGAAGTGAAGTTCCAGATCACGGGCAAGGATCTCGACAAATCGGTCGACAAGAAGGTCACCATCAAGGGGACCACGGTGCCCGATCAGGCACCGGCCGATGGCGCTGTGATGGTCGTCAACCTGACCAGCAACCACGTTGCACCCGTTGACGCTAACATCTGCGCGATTATCGCCTGGTTCGTCATCGCGGGCGCGGTTGGTGGCGGAATTGCTATCTGGGAAGCGAATCATCCGCTGTCGCCGATTAGCCGCAACTAAAAGAATCCACCTAAATCCCCTCCGGCACGGACTTCAATAGGCCCTTGCGGAGGGGATTTCTTTGTCTGCCGACAGCAGTGGGACTCTGCCTGATCACGACATGCGCTCAGGCCAACACCGGATTTTCCCGGACCAAAAGTAATCCAGCTGGAAACCTTAGTCAGATTGACGTATGTCTTGCAAGCGTATTACATTACCCTTGCGAGTTGAATCTCTCAACTCCATTGATTAACCGGGTTAGTCGTTCGCTTCCATGGGATTTCAGTCTATTTCTCCTAAGTGCCTCAATGGCACTCGCCAGTTCGCCTGGGACGGACGCTATCACAGTCCATTGAGCCCGGTACCTGTTAGACAAAGTCTTGGCCGCCGCAATGGGACCGAGGGGGGCGAAGCCTGTCCTGAATTGATGTTGCCTGCCCTGGCTCAAGGAACGAACAACAAAAACTGAGGGGCCCAGAACTTCTCACCATCCCCTTTTCCGGTCAATCTGCTTCCAGTAATGTGACCACTTTCAACGCTCACAAGAGTTAACGGGATTTATCCGATGGCAGTCCTTAAACCGCGCTCCCGCATGATCAGTGTCCGGCTTTCAGAGGAAGAGTACGCCGCACTTCGGCGACTCTGCCAGGCCACGGGCGCGCGCAGCGTCTCGGATCTGACCCGTGACGCGATGCGCGGCCTGCTTGAAAACGGCACGCGCGAAGAGGCCCTGGGCTCCCGCATGGAGGAGTTCCGGGCGCAGATGAGCAGCCTCGACCGGAAGATTGAATCCCTGGCCGCCGAAATCAATGCCTTCAAGGCTAACAACGTCCAATAGATAATCAAGACGCACACGGATACCTCTATTCCGGCTCCGGGTGCTTCAACTACTTCAGTAGAAAACCGCGTGTCCTGCGTTTTGAAGACTGCACAACAGCGGTTGGGAGCTGTCAATGAAGTATCTCTATCCCGTAGTTCTGGCTTTGGCATCCGCTAGCTCGTTTGCGGCACAACCCATCCAGCAACAAGGAATGGCCAACCACGCGGAAGCTGCTGCCTCCGAGGCGGCGAATCTCCCTGTGGAAAAGCTTGGCCCCGACGATCTGCTCGGTATTTCTGTATACGATTCACCGGAACTCAGCCGAACAGTTCGCGTCGACGCCGACGGCAACATCCGGCTGCCCATGATGCGCCAGCGCATCCCGGCAGCAGGCCTGTTTCCCTACGAGCTTGAGAAGTCCATCACTACTGCCCTCATCAACGAGAACATCCTGGTCAATCCCGTCGTCACCGTATCCGTTGTCGAGTATCGCAGCCGGCCAATTACGGTCGCCGGAGCTGTCAAGAGTCCCCTTACCTTTCAGGCGACCGGCAATGTAACTTTGCTCGACGCGATCTCCCGAGCCGGTGGCGTCGCTGAAAACGCAGGTTCATCGATTCTCGTAACTCGACAGGCGCAAAATGGCTCAGGCGCGGCGGCTCCGCTCACGCAGCGCATTCCGGTCCGCAGCCTCCTTGACGGTGAGGACCCGTCTCTCAACATCAAGCTCGAAGGCGGCGAACAGATTCGCGTGCCTGAGGCGGGCCGAGTCTTTGTCGCAGGAAACGTGAAAAAGCCGGGCGTCTACCCCATCACCGACGGGTCAGAAAGCAGCGTTCTCAAGGCCATCGCCCTCTCCCAGGGCCTGGACAGTTTCTCAGCCCACACCGCCTACATCTACCGCACTGAGGCTGGAATGCACGGAAAAAACGAGATTCCCATCGATTTAAAGGGAATCCTCAATCGCAAAGTGGCCGATCCGCCGCTCTATGCCGATGACATGCTTTACATTCCCAACTCTCCAGGCCGCCGCAACACGGCAAAGATTGTCGAAATTTCTCTTGGGCTTGGACTTGGTCTTGCCAGCGTCCTGCTCCTCGCGACGCATTAATCTATTTGAAGGAAGAACATGGCTGAACAATCCCGGATGGCGGAAATCATTCCGTCGAATCCGCCCAATCAGTACCCGGCTCTGGCTTACTACACGCCTCCGCCCCCGCAGGACGTAGACCCCGAAGCGCCAAAGGTGCCGTTGGCTCATTATCTTTGGATATTGCGCCGGCATCGCTGGAAGATCCTCGCCTTCGTTGCGACTGCCATTCTGGCCACCGCCATTGTCTCGCTGCGCATGAAGCCGGTCTACGAGTCGACAGCAACCGTCGACATCGACTTCGAAGCGCCTGCAGATGTCGTCGGCGATAATAACACCCATTCCACAAGTGACCTCGAAGATCCTGAAACCTTCATCGCGACGCAAATCAAGCTCATCCAGTCCGATGCCGTCCTGCGCCCCGTTGCCGAAGAGTTTCATCTCCTCGGCCAGGAGGATGCGAGCAACAAGGTGAGTGCGGAAAAGCTGCAGCAGCGAGCCGCCGCGCCTGTGTCGCTCTCTCAACTTAGCGTCAACCGGCCATCTGGAACCTATCTGCTGCAGATCAGCTATCGCTCCGGCAATGCTCAGGTTGCCGCCGATGTGGCCAACGCCGTGGCCAACTCCTATGTCGCCCATATCTACAACATCCGTATTCGCTCTTCGGCCTCGCTCTCTCAGTTCATGGAGAAGCAGCTCGAAGAGTTGAAGGCGAAGATGGAGCAGTCGAATCTTGCACTCGGCAAGTTTGAGAAAGAAATGAATGTGGTCAACCCGGAAGAGAAGACCAACATTCTCTCCGCGCGGCTGATGCAGCTGAATACTGACTACACCAACGCGCAGGCGGACCGGGTTGCCAAAGAGGCGGCCTACAACGCCATGAAGAGCGGTTCACTTGAAGCTGCCCAGATTTCGACTCAAGGCGAATCCCTGGCCAAGCTGAGCGATCAGCTCAACCAGGCTCGCCAGCACTTTGCCCTGGTCAAGGCGACCTACGGCTCGAATCACCCGGAATACAAGAAGGCCGCCTCCGAGCTGGCCGAAATTGAAAAGCAATTCGCCGATGCGCGCACCAATATCGCCGAGAGAATCGCAGTCCAGTATCGTGAATCGCTCAATAAGGAACAGATGCTGCAGAAGGCTGTGGCAGAGACCAAGGCCGAATGGGACTCAATCAACTCAAACTCATTTCAGTACCAGCAGCTGAAGCGCGAAGCCGATGCGGACAAGGCCCTGTACGACGAGCTTATCCGCAAGATCCGGGAAGCCAATATCAACGCCGGCTTCCAGAACAACAATATCCGTATCGCCGATGTTGCGCGGCCGGCCGCAAGCCCGGTCTTCCCCAATCTTAAGCTCAACATCCTTCTGGCATTCCTCCTCTCCAGTTCTCTAGCGATCGCATTCGCTGTGATTCACGACTCGCTCGATACAACGCTCCGCGATCCGGAGGAAGCCGGGAGATTCCTCGGGGTGGACATAATCGGTGCGATGCCCGTGGATCGCTCTTCAGCCCTGCTCTCCGCCAACGCCGCATCCTCTGCAAGCACCAGCTCGATCGTTCCAAAGCGAAGCTCCAGCCTGAGCCCAAAGGGCTCAGACAACGCAATCTCGGACTTTGACGAAGCGATGCGGACAGTACGCAACACGATCCTTCTTTCCGACTTCGATGGCCGGCTCCGGTCGATCATGCTTACCAGCGCCACACCCTCCGAAGGCAAATCGACCGTGGCGGCCCATCTTGCCATCGCCAACGCCGACCGCGGAAAGAAAACCCTGCTTGTCGACGGTGACCTTCGCCGACCCAGTCTTCATTCAAAATTCGGCCTCAACCCCTCCGCCGGACTTTCAAGCGTCTTGAACGGCGAGGTTCGCTGGCAGGAAGTAGTCCTGCCCATTGAAGGTAACCCGAACCTCTTCTTTCTGCCCTCAGGCCCCGGCTCCCATCGAGCCGCTGACCTTGTCGGACCACGTCTCTCTCCTCTGCTTGACGAGTTTGGCAAAGAATACGATCTGGTGATTCTTGACTCGCCTCCATTGCTTGGCTTTGCAGAATGCCTTCAAATGGCAACTGCTGCCGACGGGGTTTTGATCGTGAGCCTCGCTGGACAGACAAAACGCAAATCAGTGGCTGCGGTCGTCTCCACTCTCCATCGCTTGCGCGCAAATATTCTCGGAGTGGTTCTCAACCAGGTAAGCCAGCACACCTCCGCCGATGGCTATTCCTACTATGGCTACTACAAATACGGATACGGTCCTAAAAGGGAGCCATAGGCGCCCTACGCCCGCGGCCTTGCCGGCCCGAAGAATCCACCCATCCGGATTCACCAACCTACACGATGTTCTGTTCGGAAACCCCCGCCAAACACACCCGCCAAATCAGAGGCCGAGCGGTTCGACGACCCTATCCGCAAGGCGTTTGGCATCTCGGAATAAGAGATGCGGCGCCGGGAAGCCGAATGGCAGAGGACGCAATGCAAGAAGCCTGAAATCAGGAGGCCATGAAGCTCCCAGAATTGATCATTGGCCACGATCTCGGCGGCAGACCGAAGCGGTCTGTTCGGCCTGTGGCAGACGGATGGCGGAGCCGGACCCGTTGTACTCAAATCCATACGACGCCCAAGCGGCATTCACAGATCAGTTCATAGCACATGTTGAAGCGGCTCACCCGCTCCCGCCGACCAACTGACCGTCCGCCTCTATTTTGCGAAATATATTATTGCCCCCAATTGGCATTTCTTCTACCGCCTATTCATGCAGCCCGTCCTCAGACGCTCTGGACCTATTCCAGACCCGGCAAAGGTGGCCGCGCTAAGCTCCCGGCGCGCTCATCCTCCGCGTTCTGTCGCGTTTGTCACCAAGGATTCGCGCGACCTGGCAAATCTCGACTTCCTTCGNNGGAGTACTCATCTTCTTCGTTCACACCTCTTTGGTTTTGATGTTGTCGATGGGGCGGCTCGGCCTATCTGGTTTCCGTCTTTATTCCGCTTTTCTCATCCGCCGCGTCTTTCGCATTTACCCGCTCAGCATTCTTGCGGTCCTTACCGTCGCCGCATTCAGGATTCTTGTAGCCTCCTGGGCTGGAGGGTTCAACTGGATCGGATGGCCTGCCTTCTTCTCAAATATCTTTCTCACCCAGAACCTCACGCACAGCGAATCCATTCTCGCCGTCCTGTGGTCTCTTCCGTTTGAGATGCAGATGTATCTCGTCCTCCCGGTACTGTTTCTCCTGCTTTGCCGCTTTCCATCAATCAAGTTCGCAGCCCTGATTTGGCTGCTCGGCATCGCTGTCGCCTGCGGGGAGTGGGCGCTCAGGCACGGAGGCATCGAGATGGATTTCCTGCTGACTCGCTACATTCCCTGCTTTCTTGCCGGCGTCTTTGCCTGGCGCATCATGGACTCGAAATCCAGACGCCTCCCTGGGTCATTCTGGATTCTCTTTCTGCTCCTGCTGGTTGTTGCCTTCCGTGTTGTTGACGCACTCAGGGTATACGGGCCGGCCGCTTTAGCCGCGCTCAACGGCGCAGTCAGAAACGATCACGGGATTTTTTGGCCGCGCTACCTTGATCTCGCTCGCGATTGGGTATTCTGCGCGATCACGGGAGTTGCGCTTCCTTTCTTTCGCGAGATCCGCATTGGCTGGCTCAACGGCTTGAGCCGCAATGTCGCACTCTACTCTTATGGCATCTACGTCGCCCACGTCCCGGCGATGTGGCTTTGCTTCGATGTGCTCCATACGGGTTCGCTCGTCGTTAGCACTCTGTCCTCGATCGCGCTTACAGCAGCACTCGCGATCTCTCTTTATCACCTGCTTGAGCATCCAGCGATCGAGTTTGGAAAGCGCATTTCGACCCGTCTCGTCGCCATCCCGCGCTGAGTTAACTTCATTTCTTTCCAAACCATGGAATCTCCAACACATCCCATCGTCGAGCCCACGGTGAACATTCTCGGCTCCCGCGTTCACCTGCTCTCAACGTCCCGTACCGTTGACTACATTGAGACCTGGATTCGCCTCCGTGATGGGGAATGCCGGCAGATTGTTGCCACCGGGTTTCACGGACTACTTGAAGCCTCACGGAACGAAAAGGTCCATGCGGTTCTCAATAGCGCTGAGCTTTGGGTCCCCGATGGAATTGCTCCTGTGTGGATTGCTCGCTTGAGAGGCCACCGGGACGCTGTCCGATCTCCAGGCCCCGAGATCTTTGCGGAGTTTCTCAACCGCGCGAATCTGAACGGCTACTCAAGCTACTTTTACGGCGACACCGAGCAGACCCTTGCAGCCCTGACCGAGGCAGTCAGTGAGAAATACCCAGGCCATCGGGCTGTCGGCTCCTTCTCCCCTCCATTCCGGCCACTGACTCCGGAAGAAGATCGGGCCATCATCGACCGCATCAATGAGGCCCGCCCCGATGTTTTGTGGGTTGCCCTAGGACAGCCCAAGCAGGACATCTGGATCCACGACCGACTGAGCCGTCTCAAGGTACCGGCCGCCGTTGGCGTCGGCGCTGCATTCGCGTTCGTTGCAGGCACGGTTCCGCGCTGCCCGGAATGGATAGGGCGCGCCGGCTTCGAATGGGTCTTCCGTTTGCTGGCTGAACCCAAAAAGCTCTGGCGTCGCGACTTCTTCGATGGACCTCGATTTATCTACCAAGCTGGACTCGAACTTCTCCGAAATGAACCCTCGACTGACAGAAGATCCATCACTCCTGAGTGAGCCTGCTTCACCAGCGGCCTCAGCCGGCCAATCGCTTCCGCCCCGCAAGGTACGCGCCGGGATTGTCGCCCGTCTGCTCCATGGCGCGGGCGCGGGCGCTTTCTCCTATGGGCTTTCGATCGTCAGCAACCTGCTCCTGCTGCCCCTCTATCTCCGCTTCTGGTCGGTAGCGGTTTATGGAGAGTGGATGGCCCTCTACTCCGCAGTCAACTACCTGGCGAATCTCGACTTTGGGCTCACCTTCGCGTCCATCAACTCCGCCACAATCGCCTATGCCCGCGGAGACATTCGCTCGTTCAAGCGTGTGCAAGGAACGACTTGGACCATATCCGTTCTTATCGCCTCAATCGGCATCCTTGCCGTGGTGGCCTTATCGGTCGCCTACTTCCACATGAATGAATGGCTGGGTCTGCGCGTCATGGCGGAGAGTGAAGCCCGGATTGTCTTTTGCTGCCTGGCGATCTCCTTCCTGATTGGCATCCCCGGCCGCCAGCTCATAGCTGTCTATATCGCGATTGGGGAGTTTCCCCGCTATCAATGGTTCTCCAACGCCCTCGCTCTTTTCTCCCTTGCTCTCACAGCTAGTGCCCTCGCGCTTGGAGCACCCCCAAGGACTGTCGCCGTCGTCATCGTCTCGTCCGGAGTGCTGGGCATCCTTGTATCAATGGGCCTTCTCTACCGCCGCGATCCTCGCTTGATCCCTCGTTTTCGGGATGCAAATTGGGAAACTGCCCGAACCCTTGCTTCCCCTACCGGACAAGTTGGCCTGGCCCTCCTCGCCACCGCTCTCACTCTGCAGGGACCGGTCATCATTTTGAGTCGAGCTCTCGGCGGACCTGCGGTCGCGCTCTTCACAACCACGCGGACGGTTGCAAACGTCATCCACGGCACTGTGCTGCTGGTACGCGCCCCGCTAAGGCCCGAACTGGCTGCAGCCTCAGCCGACCCAAGCAAGGACTCACTGCGCCGGCTTTTTCGCATTGCGGTAAGCATTGAGACGGTCGCTTCCATCTCCCTGGCTGCTGCCCTGTGGCCGGTTGGCGGTTGGTTGATCTCAGTGTGGTCGCACCATCGCATCACTCCTGATCCACGCCTTCTGCACTACTTGCTTGCGCTTGCCGTGCTCGACGCGTTCCTGCAGGTTCTTGCCAGCACCGGCTGGGCGACCAACAAGATTCAGGGTGTCTCGATCGGCCAGATGGTGTCTGCAATCACCTCCATTGCCCTTGCTGTTGTACTCGTGGGACGATTTGGTCCCTCAGCGGTCCCGATGGCGGCCATTGCCCTCATGATCGTCATCATGGCGCCACTTGCCATCCGGAACGCTTGCAAGGAGACCGACCTGCCGATTCGATTTGTACTCATGCGCATGCTATTGCCATTCGGGTTTTTGATTGGATGCGCCGCCGTTCTCCCATTCCTGGTTGCGCCAATCCTCTCCCCAATAATCCTCTTCGTGGGCGCAGTGCTGACCACCGGCTTCATCTTTCTTACATCGTCGGATCGCCAGGCAATTCAAAATAGAATTCGGCCTTAGTTTCCTCTTGTTTTGACTCTTTCCTATCGATTTGAGAAGGACAGGTGACAGTGTGTTTTTCCGTGAATTTGCGCGTATCGCCTTCGCATCGGCACTTCACCGGCTCACAACCGTTAAGTATGGACACCGAATTGCAAATTCCCCATTCGGTTCATTCGTCTGTGGTAAGGGCCCAATGATTGCGAAGCTCCGCTGCGGCGCTCAGGCTCTCGTCTTCGGAAATCAATACGACGGGCCGCCCATGTACCTTTGGGGAGACGCAAATCCACGCATCACGGATGTCGTGACGACTGTCTTGCGCAAGGGAGACACCGCCCTCGATATTGGCGCCAACTTCGGTGTCGTGGGGCTTGTAATGGCGCAGATTGTGGGGCCAACCGGAAAGGTTCATCTCTTCGAGCCCCAGCCCAATGTCGCACAATACCTCAAGACATCTTTGCTCATGAATAGCTTCTCGCAGGCCACTGTCCATGAATGCGCGCTGTCTGACCGAACAGGCACAGCCCGGATGACAGTGGTGGATCCCTGCAACCTGGGCCAGACAACACTTGAAATCGACAAAGGCTACGGGGGGCCCAATGCCGCGCAGATTGAGGTAGGAATTGAAGAAGCGAGACACTATGTATCGGCGCTCGGACTTGCAAAGACCGCTCTGATCAAGATTGATGTCGAGGAACATGAGGATGTCATCCTCCGTTCCCTGACGGAATGGCTTGGCGCCGCTCGACCGCCAGTCATCCTTTTCGAGTGTCGTCATGAAGGAAAAGTGTTTCAGCAGTTTGAATCCGTCGAAATCCTGAAGGGGCTTGGTTACGAGTTGATGGGGTATGACCTGAAGCCTGCTTGGAAGACGCGCCTGGTTCCAGTCGGGAATAACGAAAGCCCCGCGGGTTATGACTTCGTCGCTGTCCTTTGGGGCGAGTTGGATGAGGATCGGCGTGCGAAGCTGAAAGCTATGACCGGCCGTCCCTAGCGCTGTTTGGTTGAGCCGGACTGAGTGTTAGCTTTCTGATTAGCGCAGGCGCCGGGCGCAGGATCTTGCGCGAAATCAACAACCAAATTGCGAGAATCTTCTTCATGATGCCAGACGATCTGTCCAAGCCAAGTTCTCCTTTAGCCTTGAACGAGGATAATTCTGGCTTCGGAATTTCGTCTGCGGGCCAACGCCGGCTCCAGGTCGTTATTGGCCATCCCATGCTTGGATTCGGCGGCTCTGAATCGGTTGTCATGTGGCTCATCGAGGCACTCAAGCAAGACTGCGATTTGACCGTCACCACGACCAAGGGCTGGAATCGGACAGCACTCAACGAATTCTATGGGACCCAGGTTCAAGAGAATGACGTAAAGGTGCGGATCGCTTCGCTGCCCTGGCCCTTGCAGAATCGATCGGTCGCTGCTCTGCGAGGCGCGGCGTATCAGCGCTTCGCGCGTCGCATTGCCGGTGAATATGACATCAGGATCAGCGCGTACAACATCACCGACTGGGGGCTTCCGGCGATTCACTTCCTGGCTGACTTCAGTTGGAACAAGCCGATTCGCGATCGAATTGCTCCCCCGTCGCCGGGGTTCGTCTACAGGGACTCCCTGCTGCGTAAGGCCTATCTGGGCCTTGCATCTGCGATTGAATCTCCGTCTGGACGCGACCCTCTGGTCGAGGATCGGTTCATCGCGAATTCACATTGGACAGCAAAGACTGTACAGCAGGGCTGCAACGTCCAATGTGCCGCCATGATCTACCCTCCTGTCTGGAGCGAGTTTCCTGCTGTCGCATGGGAAGAGAAGGAAGACTCGTTCGTGATGATAGGCCGGATCGCGCCAGAGAAGCGTGTCGAAAAGGCAATCTCAATTCTGACTGCAGTTCGGGATCGTGGACACCTTATCAGACTTCACCTTTGCGGACGGATCGAGGACGACCTTTACGGTCGTCGAATCGCTGAGCTTTGTCGAAAGAATCCGGACTGGATCATTCCTGAGGGCCGCGTCAGCGGGGAACGAAAAGCCTTGATCCTGGCGCGATGCCGCTATGGAATCCCTGCCCCTTCAGCCGAGCCCTTCGGAATCTCTGTTGCTGAGATGGTAAAAGCAGGTGCGATCGTCTTCGCTCCGCAAGACGGTGGACAAGCGGAGATTGTGCAGGATTCCAATCTCCTCTTCGCCGATGATGCCGATGCAGTTGAAAAGATCTGCCGAGTCCTTGAGAGTTCCTCAAGCCAATCAGCGGTCCGATCCAATTTGCATGACCGAGCGCGGTCCTTCGGCACGTCGAGTTTTATCTCCTCCGTTCGGGAGTATCTGTTGCCCCTCGTCGAGCAAAGCAGGCGGGCCGGGGACGTTATTGAGGTCCAACACCCATGACGCAATTCCTTTCGCTGGTTGTTGCAACAAAGGACCGGCCGGATGATCTGCGCAAGATGCTCAACAGCCTGCAGGATCAGACCATACCGCCCGCAGAGGTCATCGTGGTTGACGCGAGTTCCCATCCTGTCGAAGCTATCCTCAAGGAGTTCCCTGCTCTTGGTTTGCGCTACCTTCGGCATCTTCCACCGTCAGCCGCCGGCCAGAGAAATGCCGGAATTCAAGCCTGCTCGCCAGACGCCATTTTGATTGGCTTTGCGGATGATGACATCGTCTTCGAGCCGAAAGCGTTTGAGCGTCTGCTGCGCTTCTGGGACGATGCTCCGGCTGACACATTGGGTGCTGCATTCAATCTCAGGAATTATCCGCAGCGCGGCCCATCGCTGCTCAGACACAGCCGGATCTCAGAAGCACTCGGCCTTTATTCCTCGCGGCCAGGAACGGTCACACGGAGCGGATGGCAAACCATTATCCCGGGCCTCGCCGAAACGCAGTATGTTGACTGGCTTCCAACCACCGCGGTTACATTCCGAAAGGAGGCCCTGCAGCTAAGCCTCTTCGACGACTTCTATGAAAGCTACAGCTATCTCGAAGATCTCGATCTGAGCTACACGATCGGTCGAGCGGGGCGGCTTGCAGTCGTAGCTGATGCGGGGTTCAGCCATTTTCCATCGCCCAGTGGCCGCGTGACATTGTTTCAGTTTGGGCGATTCGAAGTTCGCAATCGCATTCACTTTGTTCGCAAACACAACCTGTCGCTCTCAAGGTGCTACCTGGGGCTGGCGATTCGCATGGCGATGTCTGTTGGGAGTGGGATCGCTCATCTGAACCTGGGCCTGCTGAAGCGCGCTCTCGGGAACGTGGTTGAATTGATGACGGGAATCGGTCACCCCCCCCCCAACGACCAACGAAAGACTCCCAACCAACTGACACGCCCACTCCCACCACCGGCTTACCAAACATCCGATAGCCTTCCGCCAGAAGAATCATGAACAGCATGCGTGACTCAAGAACGACCGTCGGCATCTTTATGACCTTCTTGTCGGGGATCAGAGGGGGAGCAGACGTCACGGCGATGTGGCTGATTCGGGCGCTATGTACTCAATACAATGTCACCCTGGTAACCACCTCGCGATTCGATCTCGGCTTCTTTAATAAATTCGCCGGGACACAGGTCGAGCCGCATCAATTCCACATAAGGCGTATTCCGCTTTTGCCCACCCCGCAGTCATTTCCAATGTCGGCCCTTCAGGAGCCAATATTCCAGAGAGCCGCGAGAGCTTGCGCGTCGGATTTCGATATTTGTTTAAGTGCCATGAACCCTAAGGACCTCGGCGTTTCGGCAGTCCACTTTGTCTCGGATTTCGAGTGGCTTCCGGAAACGGACCGGCCCGCTCAATCAATCAACGGGGCAGCTCACCGTCAGAACGTGTCGTTGCCGCGGCGACTATACCACAAGCTTTCTACGCGGATTCAAGATCCATCTGGGAGGGATCTACTGCGTGATGATGTACTGGTTTCGAATTCGGAGTGGGTTGCGGCTTCCTTGCGAACGATGGGCATTGAATCGCCCGTCATTTATCCGCCTGTCCCCTGGGCCTCACAGGAAAGGGATTGGAACACGAGACGTAAGGACTTTGTCTGGTTTGGCAGGATCGCCCCGCAGAAAAAGGTAGAAGAAGCAATCAATATCGTGGCTGGGCTCCGAAAAGCTGGATTCGACTGTTCTATCCACATCGCTGGCACGGCTGTCGATAAGGGATACCTGAGAGTCATCCGTGACCTTGCGGCGCGAATGGGCGGCTGGGTCGTGCTGCACGGGCCGGTCTACGGCGAGGACAAAACGGCTTTCCTCGCGCAATTCCGTTACGCTCTTCATACAAGGGCAGACGAGCCCTTTGGCATCACACTCGTTGAACTCATGAAGGCCGGATGTATTCCCTTCGCTCCGAACTCATGTGGAAGCGCGGAGATACTCAACCACCCAGCAGTCTTATACGCCAGCGAAGACCAGGCGGTCGCCAAGATTCGCGAGTTGTTTTCCGATCCCGGGCTCAGCCAGTCTGTTCGAGCCTCTTTGAAACAGAGAGCGGACTATTTCTCTACAGCTACATTCTCTGAGTCGGTAGTCTCGCTCGTTTCCAACCTCCTTGAGGAAGCACCATCCAAAGCGGGCGTTCACTTTTCGCAACCCTAGCTCAATTCTGGACTCACTGGCAATCATGGAACCAAATCCGCGCTTCAGCTTCACCACATTCTCCCCTGACAAAAAGGCCAGGATCATTCATGCTCCGCTGGTCGCGGTAATTCTCTGGCTCTTATTGTGGGCGAACCTCGATACCGGCTTCTGGCTCATTGTCGCGCCAGAAACATTTGACGACTGGGTGGGCTTGATCAGGGCCTGCCTGCCATTCATCGTTCTTCCGCTTTCAGCCTTACTGTTGATCCGCAAAAGCACTCTCAGATTGCCCCGCACGTCCCCATCGAGACTGCTTTTCATCTATGGAGTCCTCGCGGCGATCTCCGGAATCTTCTCACCCCAGCCTCTGTGGGCAGCCTATTGGTCGGTCACCTACCTGGCAACAATTCTCACCGCGTGGACCTTTGTTGACGGTCGGTCTCCTGTGATGTCCGGCCGCACGCTGCTTCTGGTGACATGGGTCTTCACATTCGCTGTTGCCGTTTACCTGGGTCACTCCTCAAGCACGTTAATCTTTGGTCATTCTGTGTCGGCCTATAGCCGTCCTGAAACCGGATTGGACAAATTGTCACGCGCTTCCGGCATCGCTCGCTGGGCCGCGGTTCCGGGGCTTGTGTGCGTCGTAAGAGCGTTTTACAGCCGTCGCCTGATTTCAATCGCCGCATTTCTGGCATCGGCTGCACTCTCCTTCTTCATAGTCTTTCGTATGCAGTCTCGAGGAGCTGTCTTCGGCTGCGTTGGGGCGCTTCTCTTCATTCTGCTCCTCTCAAGCAAAATGCGCAGATACGCTCTCCCTTTTGTGATCCTCTCTACGATCTTCCTGTTTCTGCTTGAATCGCCTGGCAGAATCTCTGAGACGGTCTTTGACTATCTTCGCCGCGGACAGTCTGTAGAACTCTTCGAGAGCATGAGCGGAAGAACCCGCGCCTACGAAAACGGAATTGCAGCGTTTGCTGACTCGCCAATCTTCGGCCGCGGGCAGTGGACGGATAGACTCGTAATCTTTGAGCATGTTCACAACTCCTTCCTGCAAGCGCTATTGAACGGGGGAATTGTTGGAGGGATACCCTACTTCGCATCGTGGGCCGTAGGCTGGGTTATGTTCTTCAAGCTTCGAAATCGGTGGAAGTGGCTGGGGAGGGAAGATCGACTCGCCTTAATGGAGTCGGGGGCCGTGATGATGTTTTTCACTGTTCGCGCCATGCCGGAGACGACAACGGCGAGTTACTCTGTGGATCTTCTGGTGATGGTTGCGGTTTATGTTTACCTCGAAACGCTGACTTTAGACGTTGCGCGAAGGCGGCCTGTGTTTTCAGTGCATTCGGTTCCCATGAGACCCCGCTGGGAGAACGAGGTTCTGGCACATCAGCCCCCGCAGGCGACGTCAAAGAAATGACACGCATCCGGATACTCGCAATCGCCTATGCGTGCAATCCGACGCGTGGCTCTGAGGATGCAGTAGGTTGGGGTTGGGTCAACGCGATCGCTCAACAACATGATGTGACAGTCATAACAGCGGACTACAACAGGGCGGACATTGATGCATTTGCGGTTGGGCCGAGCGGTACCGGGAACAATTTGCGATTCAGGTATGTGAAGAATTGTCCGTGGCACTATAGGCCCTGGGGAGTGTGGGCAAAGATTGAAGCATCTGCCGCAAAGCCGATCATGAACCTTGCATATTCAAACTGGCTCGATCACGCCTTGCGCGTGGCAGAGCGTGAAACAGCCAGCGGCCAATATGACCTGGTTCATCTTATTACATACGTTGGCTGGCGATTCTGCGGCAAATTCTATCGGCTAAACCTGCCGTTTGTATGGGGCCCCGTCGGAGGCCTGATGAATACTCCCTGGAGACTGATGCCGGCGCTCGGCCTCAAGGGAGCACTGTATTACACGGGTCGAAACGTTGTGAACTCATTGCAGATTGCTCTTTTGCCGGGCCCAAGGCGCGCACTTCGCAAAGCAGGGGGCGCGGTTGTCGCGGCAACATCGGAGATCCAGCGTGCCCTCGCCACACACTTCGGCAATGGTAGTCGAGTCATCTGCGAGGTGGGATCGCCGAATGTCGGAATGGTTGGACCGCAGCTCCGTTCATCCGATGAGACTTTCCGCATCTGCTGGAGTGGACCACACGTACCCGGAAAGGCGCTTCACCTGCTGCTCAAGGCAGCCGCGCTTCTTCCCAGGGAATCGAATTTCAGCGTCGAAGTACTTGGCGACGGCCCCTTCAGGAAAACCTGGCAAGAACTCGCGCAAAAGCTGGGGGTGGCAGAGAGGTGCATCTGGTACGGTCGCCTGCCGAGAAACGATGCTCTGGAAACAATGAAATCGTGCCACGTATTTGCGATCACCAGCCTGAAGGAGCTGACCTCGACGGTTGCGATCGAAGCGGTTTCCCTTGGACTTCCAGTCGTAACCTTGAACCATTGCGGCATGGCCGACCTGGTCACCGATGAATGCGGGATCAAGGTGGATGTTGTTTCCGTCGATCAAATTGTTCGTGACCTCTCGCTTGCACTCCTTCGCCTGATGGATGATGAGACATTGCGAAGGAGGCTTTCACAAGGAGCGCTTTTGCGAAGCCTGGACTATGCTTGGGGCAAAAAGCTCGCATCCTTGAATGAAGTGTACGCACAGGCTCTCAGGTCTTGCAGTCAGGCTTTGGCGGGAGCAGAAACGTCCTAGCTATATGGAGAACATGAATCGTTCCGAGCCCCCGCGTTTTCCGCAGCTCGACGGTCTTCGCGGCATTGCCGTGCTGATCGTGATTTTCGGTCACCTCGCGATGTACGACTTTGGGCTTGGACTCGAAGCGGGGGCACCGCTGGCTCCCACGGGCGTAGATTTGTTCTTCGTACTTTCCGGCTTCCTGATAACGGGGGGCCTTTGGCGAAGCCGGGGCGGCGCGCGGTATTACATGAACTTCTACGCGCGTCGAGCTCTGCGGATTTGGCCTCTCTACGGCCTTTTCATCCTGTTTTTGTTTGCCGTCGCGGACAGATGGATACCGGCGCTCAGGCTCCCGCCGGGAGTTCACTGGCCAGTGTTTGTGCTCTTCGTCCAGAACTTCTGGTATGGGCAGAGCGGCGAGATGGGCCTTGCGCTAGGCATCACGTGGTCGCTGGCGATCGAGGAACAGTTCTATCTGGCGTGGCCCATTGGCGTCGCCAAGCTGTCTGCCGGCGGCGCGAGGGCCGTCTTGGTCTGTGCGATAGGCATAGCCCCAATCGCACGGTGGTTCCTCGCGCCACGCGATTATATGAACCCGCTGTGCCGGTTCGATGCGATCGCGATGGGATCACTGCTTGCCTTGTGGATCGCGACCCGGAATCCCGGACGCCGGCAGCTCCGCGACGCCGCGCTCCTTATGATCGCTCTCGCAGTTTGCGGAGAAGCCATCGTGCTTGCCACCGGGACGAGACACCTGCTACANNTTCGGGCGCTTCGTTACACTGGCAAGGTTAGCTATTGCCTCTACCTGTGCCACATGATCGTCAGCCTACTGGTGCTCAGTCTTCTGCCGGGAACCACTTGGAGCGTGCGCCTGGGCCGGGTTTTGCTTATCCTCGCAGCGAGCTACGGAGTCGCCAGCCTCTCGTGGTACCTGCTTGAGAAGCGATTCCTTAAACTGAAACGATACTTCGATTCAAAAGCGCCGGCTCCTCGAAATACGCCGACCGCTGATGTTCTCGTCACTGCAACCGATACCTAATGCGGTCGGGAGTCCAAAGGGATGCCTGGAGCCAAATGCGAGTCCTGCTGGTCCACAACTTCTACGGTTCTGAAAACCCAAGCGGTGAAAACGTTGCCTATCTCGCTGAACGCGAACTTCTCGAGCGCAGAGGAATTGAGGTCATCAGGCTCGAAAGAAGCAGCGACCAGATTCGCTCCAGGGGCGTGATCGGACTGATTGCTGGGGGAATTTCAACTCCATACAATTTTTCAACTGCTTCACAGATTCGAGCACTTGCGCTGGAAACGAAGCCGGACATTGTGCACGTGCACAATTCATTTCCACTCATATCTCCATCGATATTCTGGGCCGTTCGCGATCTTTCTTGCGCAGTCGTTCTCACGTTGCACAACTATCGTCTCTTTTGTGCGGCGGGTATGCCGATGAGAGATGGCCAGATATGCACGGAGTGTCTGGACCAGCGAAGCGTGATTCCAGCCTTGAGATTCGGGTGCTATCGAGGAAGCCGGCTGGCGACAATTCCCCTGGCAAGTTCAATTGCGCTCCATCGTCGCATTGGGACCTGGAACAAGCATGTTGACCGATTCATTGCGCTCACACAGTATCAGCGCGAAATGATGATTCACGGCGGTTTGCCGCCGAACCTGGTCTGTGTCAAGCCGCAATTCTATCCAGGCGACCCGGAGCCGGTTGCGTGGAGCTTGCGTGATGACAAGGCGCTTTTTGTGGGCCGGTTGAGCCTCGAAAAAGGCGTTCGCGATCTGCTCGCGGCATGGAAACTCCTGGGGGATGCCGCCCCAAATCTGGATATCATCGGGGACGGGCCTGAGCGAACAATCCTGGAAAATCAAATCAATTCGGATGGGCTCGATCGTGTTCGGTTGCTCGGCCCATTGAGCTTCGACGAGACGCAGAAGCGGATTGCGCGCTCCCGGTTGATGGTTGTGCCGTCGACTTGGTTTGAAGGATTCCCAATGGTCATACGGGAAGCTTTCGCGTTCGGTGTGCCGGTCGCAGCCTCTCGCCTTGGCTCACTGGCCGAGTTGGTGAACGAAAGGTCCAATGGATTTCTCTTTCAACCAAACTGCCCTGAGCAGATCGCCGCAGTCGCTCGAAGTGCCTGGTCCGATCAAAAGCTCTTGGAGCAGCTAGCCGCTGGCGCGCGGAAGTCTTTTCTGACTTCGTACACAGAAGACGGCAACTTTGCATCTCTGTTGTCAATCTATGACGCGGCCACAGCAGAACGAAGGAACCGGCGATTTCAGGCCGTCTGCTAAGATGGGTAGCAGAAGTAAGTCCCCCATCTCAAACTTAGACCTGATCCTTAGGCCCGGTGCACTCTGAAGGTTGAGATAATGGAATGTATTCTCTCCTGTTCCTAGGCATCGTTTCATGCGTGCTCTCGCTCCTCTTGACCCCAATAGTCAGGAATGCATCGCTGCGTCTTGGCCTGGTTGACCAGCCTGATCAGGCGCGCAAGTTTCATGTTGCCCCGGTTCCGAGACTGGGAGGGGTCGCAATCTTTCTGGCGGTAATTGGATCCTATGCTCTGCTGCTCGCAGTGCGGTTGAGTTCCGGAACCATCGTCTGGGAAGGGCTGCCGCTCTTCGTACGTCTGACTCCCGCTCTCGCTGTGATATTCGGAACCGGGCTGGTTGACGATATCGTTGGGGTTCGCCCATGGAAGAAGCTAAGTGCAGAAGTTGTGGCGGCTGGTCTTGCGTGGTTCGGTGGAGTGCACATCAGTGGCATCGCCGGCTACAACACGATCGGAATTCTCGGTTTCGCGGGAACGGTTCTATGGATTGTTGCCTGCACTAATGCGATCAACCTGATTGATGGCGTCGATGGGCTTGCAGCCGGCATTTGCCTCTTTGCCTCGCTGACGATGTTGATTGCTGCGTCAATCAACCACAACTTTCCACTCGCCCTGGCAGTTGTTTCCATGGTCGGCGCGCTCATAGGCTTTCTCCGGTACAACCTCAACCCTGCAAGCATCTTTCTGGGCGATTCAGGCAGTTTGACGCTTGGATTCCTGCTCGGTTGCTATGCGGCTGTTTGGGGAGAGAAGTCTTCAACCGTGCTGGGGATGACGGCGCCGCTGCTGGTTCTTGCAGTACCACTTCTCGATGTCGGCCTAGCGATCGTAAGGCGGTTCCTGAGAGGTCAACCAATCTTTGAGGCAGACCGAGACCACATTCATCACAGGCTGCTCTCGAGAGGATATGCTCCCCATCATGTGGTGCTGCTTATTTATGGAGTTTGCGGCATTGGGGCGACCGTCTCGCTGCTTTTGACCTTTTACCACCAGACCTATCGTGGCTTTGTTCTTGTGCTTGTGGTTCTCGCAGCCTGGCTCGGCTTGCAGCACCTGGGTTACAGCGAATTCGGCGTTGTGGGCAAGATGCTGCTTGGCGGGGGCTTTCGCAGTGTTCTCAGCGCACAGTTTGCACTGGACAGCTTTGAACGCGAATTCCGTGACGATTTAAGCCTGCGAGAGTGCTGGGAGATTCTCTGCCTGAACAGTTTGGAGTTCGGATTCTCTGGAGTCGATTTTCATCTAGACGATGAGATTCACCGGGCAGGGGTGTCTGAAGGCTGGCAGGCACGAATTGACTTTCCCGGCCATGGCTACATCAACCTCTGGCGCGAATCGGGAAATCAGGCTCGAACTGCTTCGGCAGTCCTGTTCATTGATAGTGTTTCGCGGGTGATGCATCGCAGGTTGAGCCGTTTCGAAAAAGTCTTGCAGCAGCAACACGGATAGCCCATGTCAAGCCAGAACATGCTGCGCGCGCTATGGTTTTTTTTGCTGGGGGGGGCCCTCATCCTGTCGAATCTTCCGGCGGAGGATTGGCCCTATGGAGCGATCACCGACTATGCTTCAAATCATTGGTTTCACTTTCTCCTCTACGCCATCATTGTGGCGATTCCGGTGACGGTCTGGAAGAAGAAATACAGATTCATGCTTTCGCTTGTAGCCGTTCTTCTTGTAATCGCGCTCGGCTCGCTTCAGACATTCATGCCTGGGCACGGCAATCGTTCGCAGAATGCAATGCCCGACCTGTTTGGAGTGGCTGCGGGCGTACTGCTTGGGTTAAACCTGCGCAAGATGCGCGATCCACACCCAGCGGCCGCAAAGGCCAAGCCACCCTATAGAAGTTCGGGGGTGATTTGAAACTCCCTCGAACTTACCCTTCCAATAGCCAGAATCCTTCCTGAACATATCAAAATGGGAAATCGAATCCATCTTTCAGTTCCTCACATGGGCGGGGCGGAGCAGGCGTTCGTCGAGAGCGCCTTTGCGTCCAACTGGCTGTCGACTGTCGGCGAGAATATCACGGCATTTGAAGAGGAGTTCGAGGGCCTTCTTGGGAGGCCCGCGGTTGCTGTAAGCAGCGGAACGGCGGCGATTCACCTGGGGCTCCGGCTCCTTGGCGTGGGGCCGGGCGATGAGGTATTGTGCTCTGACCTGACCTTCGTGGCCATGTGCAATCCAGTTCGGTATCTTGGCGCGGAGCCGGTATTTCTGGACAGCGACCGGGCCACATGGCATCTCGATCCGAATGTACTTGAAGACGCTTTAAGAAAGCGTGCAGGAAAGAACAAGCTGCCGCGAGCACTGGCGGTCGCGCATCTATACGGCGGCTGCGCTGACCTGGATCCAATCCTGGCGCTGTGTCACAACTATGGCGTGCCAGTCCTCGAGGATGCGGCGGAGGCGCTCGGCGCGCGGTATCGGAACAAACCGGTCGGGACCTTTGGTGACTTCGGAGTCTATTCGCTGAACGGGAACAAGATCATCACTGCTACCGGCGGCGGAGTTCTCATCTCTTCGAATCCGGCGTGGATTGAGAAGGCGCGATTCTGGTCGCAACAGGCACGCGATCCCGATGCGAGCTATCAACACTCCGAGCTCGGCTACAACTACGGATTCAGCAACGTCCTGGCGGGTATTGCGCGGGGGCAACTGCAAGTGCTGGATCGTCGAGTAAGTGAGCGCCGAGGAATTGCAATCAAGTACCAAAAAGCGTTTTCGGACCTTGGCGGCATTTCTCTCATGCCACAGCCGGAGTGGGGGTTCCACACAAACTGGCTGAGCTGCTTCTTCATCAACGAGCGAGAGTTCGGGGCATCACGGGATTCGCTGATCCGGAGGTTGGAAGAAGCGAACATTGAATCCCGTCCTGTATGGAAGCCGATGCACATGCAGCCTCTCTACTCGGGATGCGAACGCTTTGGCGGAACTGTGGCTGAGGAGCTGCACCGGCACGGCATCTGCCTGGCAAGCTCAAGCAGCCTTGAGGAAGTGGATCAGCTCAGGGTTGTCAACATCGTTCGCGGTGCGGTTGGTGGTGGGCCGCAGTCGCGGCTGGGGGGCGGGGTGTAGGGTGTGGGGTGTGGGGTATCAGCCGTTGGGTCGGGAGCAAACAGGGCGAAAGAGCCCTGTTTTTTTTGCGCCTGGGAGATGGCTGATTTGGCATCTTGAAGGCCCGGACCTTATAGCCCAGGAGACGCCCGAAATGCGATGTCGTAGTAAGGGGCTTTGGGTTTGCGATGCGGGGCCAGAAAAGAACGAGAGCAGGGTAAAGGAAACAGGGGGCCCGAGCGCAACGACGATGCCCCGTGCCTCGGCTTTGCCATTCACGATTCGATTGTGGACCAGGCCTGGGAAATAATACGCAAGCGTGGCGGGGATAAGTGAATCATGAAGGGTGGAACAAAGAAACAGGCAATCCGAACAGACTCTCAGTGGGCGGTATCGAGATCCATACCGGGAAGGTGCTCAATGTCGCCTTGGTCAAACGGGCCGCCTCCATGGGGAAGGTAGATATCATCCTGGGCCAGCAATGCATCGTAGACCGGCGTCCGCCTCCAATGGCGAGCCAGGGCGAAGGCGCTCATGTTGGCAATCATCAAAGGCAGAACCAGGCCGTAGCCTCCGGTCATTTCAAAGATGATAAGGACCGATGTCATGGGAGCGCGGACGATGCCGGCAAAAACGGCGCCCATGCCGACCACGGCAAAGGCGCCGATGGAGTCGGCCGAGTGGTGGAAGACCATCACATCAAGATAGCCAACCGCACCACCAAGCATGGCACCCATAAAGAGCGAAGGCGCGAAGATGCCGCCCGAGCCGCCGCTTGAGTAAGAACTCACGGTGGAGGCAAGCTTGAGCACACAAAAGACGGCCATGGCGGTCACTGTCATTTTGCCAGTGAGCGCGAGGGTGAGCGTTTTGTAGGGATCGCCGGCAATGCCGTTGAGGTGGAATAGCGCCAGGGCCACGACCGCCATGCCGCCAGTGGCAGCGCCGCCGATTGCTGGGTGAACCCAGCGCGGCACTCGGGTTAACCGTCGGAACCAGGCACGAAGGGCCAGCAGCGAATCGGTAAAGGCGACTGAAACAATGGCCGCCAGCAGGCCAAGCACCGCATACCAGACCAAGGAGGAGGACTTGGTCAGCGTGAAGTTGCCTTGCACGTGAAATACAGGGTTGGAGCCCAGAACCGAGTGTTCGACTACGGCAGCAAGAGCGGCGGCCACGATGACGCCGGAGAGCATGGTCTGGTCGAGGTCTCCGATCAATTCCTCAAGGGTGAAGGTGACGGCCGCAATGGGCGCGTTGAATGCAGCGGCGATTCCCGCCGCCATGCCCACAGAAGCCAAACGGCGTGAATTCCTGGGGCCGAGGCGCGCCAAGCGCGCGAGCATGCTGCTGACTCCCGCGCACACTTGCACGGTGGGTCCTTCAAGGCCCAGCGACGCGCCGGAGCCGATTTGAAGAGCGCACAGCACAAACTTGCCGATTGTTTCGCGTACGGTGACCTCGCCGTTGCGCAGAGTGTAAGCCACCTTGACCTGAGGAATACCGCTACCGGCGGCGGCCGGAGCGAAATAAGTGAGTCCAACACCGGCGACGAGGCCGCCAATGGCAGGGCAAGCGATGGTCCACCAAATCCAGCTATGGCCCGAGGCAGCATTGGCACGGTCAATAAACAGAATCTCAAGCCCCATGATGCTGACATGGAAGGCCACGGCGGCCAGTCCGCACAGCCCGCCGGCCACAATGGTGACAGCCAGCAGACGCTGCCGCTCGCTGGGCATGCGGCGCAACAGCCAGGCGTAAAAGTGAGCGTAAAGACCCTGTAGACCTGCCCAATAGTTTTGCTTCGGCAATTGCTCGGCGGTCGGTAGAGTCACAAAGCCTTTATCGAAACAGAGCGGGATGGGGTAAAGCCGGGATTTGAGCGCGCATACGGCGAACGTCGCGCGACCCAGGGAATGGAATTCCGCATCCCTTCAGCAATCTTTAGACCTTTCCGAATGACCTTCGGATCGATGTTGATTCCCAAAAACTCTGCCAGCCTTTCCTGATGAGAAGTAAGGAGTAAAGACCAATGCCAGCCCATGAACCGAACTCAAAGGCCGCGTCCCGTTTGATTCACGCTGACCCGGCGGTCGTTCTCTGAGATGGACTCAATCGAGCGGGTGGGAACCAGCACGGACTGACGATAAGTGCAATTTTCGGCCTTCACTAAAAGGTACTTGAGTTGCCATGAATTCTCGTCCAGGAGGAATCCATGCAGACGTCCAATCTCTTTATCTCTGGACCACAAACAGTAGTCCAATAACTCCATCGTACTTCGAAAACGGGGACTCATAATTTTCCCCGAAGATTGATCCGGGGCGTGGAGCAGTGTTGACTCCTCGCGGAACCCGCTTTTGCGCCATCGTTCCAGGACTCCGGTGCGCTGCTGGGTGGCAGCCGATCGGCAAAGGAGATCCCAGTTTCCGGAGTTTGCTCCGGGACTATTGAACACATGGTCTCTTGTGCATTGAATCCCCAGGGAATTATCTACCCAACGAAGCCGCTCAGCGACCGGAAGTGCAAGCGCCACATCTCGGCGCCTGGTCCAACTCCCAGCGGCGATAACCAAATAGGAAACCGCCCATGAATGGTCGTCAAAGAGCAGACTACGGATCCTTCCGACTTCGCCGTCGGTTGCGACGACGCAAGATCCAATCAAGGTATCCGAACTGCGCAGAATGCCTGCTTGCGAGATTGAATCTGTTCGATCGTTCGTGGACAAGATCTCTTACCTTCGATCATCGGGACTCCGCTGCAACTTCACCGCATAAAGCGTAACAATGAAGAAGAAATTCGCTGCAACTCATCCTGGGAAGAATGAGTTGCAGCGATTCGCGCAAAGACTGCAGACCCAACGCGAAAGGGAGGAGGCCGGTTGCGACCTAGTGATCCAGAGAAAAGCCAGCGCGGCGGTTCTGTTGCCAGCAAGACTCATTTGACTCAGTGCAGAAAGGGTTTTCCTTGCCGTAGCTGATGAT
>PMXB01000190.1 GCA_003165935.1 Acidobacteriaceae bacterium
ATAAATGAGCGTCTAGGCAGTCACCTAACAGCGCCTTTTCGTCAAGAATCCCACCGAAATCCCCATCTATTCCGAGATGAAAGATGTCAATTCCTCCTGATTCTGAAATGAATGACGCCCAATTCCCCTCATTCCCGGCACCCCGTGGCCCCATCCATGAGACCCCGTCATGCTTTTCCCTGTTCCCTTTTCCTTGCCTTCCTATTCCACGCTTTCTCCGTCCCTTCCCCGTGAGCTTTTAGCTGATGGCTGGGCTCTGAAAGCTGTTAGCTGTCTTTTGCACATAATTACGGCTCCCCGGCGCACACTCTACCCGTGAATGCCAAACGGACTTGGATGCCAAACGGACTCCGGCTCGGTCGCACTTCGCCCCTCCACCCCAGACCCGAGACCCCAGACCCTACCTCAGACCCGGACCCGATTCCGCTGGTCAAACCTCGCTCGACAGCAGATTTCATGCCTTTGTTTTTTCGACTATTGAAAACAAACGGTTTATCATGGGCCTTTTCGTAAACTACAGAAAATAGACCGGTTAAAATAGACCAATTTCCAGAAAAGTGCCGGCTTCTTCAAAAAAAAACGGCCATTCTCAATTGAAAAACACCACTTTTTTCGTTCTGAAATGGAGGGATTCGGGCAAGCCGAGAAAGGGAAAGCGTGAACTCAGAGCGATGAACTGTGAACTGCGAACTGTGAACTATGAACTGCGAACTGTGAACTAGCTTTTCCCCATTCGCCCCCGCAGCCTTCTCAGCACGTTCGGTGGAACCAGCCCTGTAACATCGCCCCCGAAGCTGAATACTTCCTTCACCATTCGCGAACTCACAAACGAGTACCGCCCCGCCGGCTGCAGGAACACAGTCTCGATCTCCGGCGCCAGACGCCGGTTCATCAGCGCCATCTGGAATTCGTATTCGTAGTCTGAAATCGCTCGGATGCCGCGCAAAACAGCAGTCGCCCCCTGCTGCCGCGCAAACTCCACCATCATCCCCCCAAACGTCGCAACGCTAACATTCGGAAGGGCTCCAGTCACTTCCTGCAGCATCTCCACCCGCTCTTCCACAGTGAAAAGCGGATTCTTCACCGGGTTGTTCAGGATTGCTACCGTCAGATGCTCAAACAGCTTCGCGCCCCGCTGAATCAGGTCAACATGACCGTTCGTCGGAGGATCGAATGTGCCGGGATAAAGGGCCTTCGCGCTCATCGGCTGCTCCAGTCGGATTCTAGCAGCCCTTGCACGCTACCCCTTCTTGCCCCGCACCACCGCCGCAGCCTCCGCAGGACCCGACGCCGGAACCTCCGGCACCTCGGCCTTCGAAGCCATGCCAATCCCCAGCTTCTTCCTCAATTCCGCATCCATCTTGGCAAAGAGGTCCTTGTTTTCCTTCAGAAACGTGCGCGTATTCTCCCGGCCCTGCCCAATTCTCTCGCCGCCGTAGCTGTACCACGCGCCCGACTTCTCCACCAGGTTGTTGGCCACAGCCAGGTCCAGCACGTCGCCCTCCCGGCTGATCCCCTCCCCATAGAGAATGTCGAACTCCGCCTCCCTGAACGGCGCAGCCACTTTGTTCTTTACAATCTTCACTTTAGTCCGGTTCCCCGTCACCGCGTCCCCGTCCTTGATCGCCGCAATCCTGCGAATGTCCACACGCACCGACGAGTAGAACTTCAGCGCGCGTCCGCCGGTCGTCGTCTCCGGATTGCCAAACATCACGCCGATCTTTTCGCGAATCTGGTTGATGAAAATCAGCGCCGTCCGCGACTTCGAGACCGTCCCCGTCAGCTTCCTCAGCGCCTGCGACATGAGCCGCGCCTGCAAGCCCATGTGCGATTCGCCCATCTCGCCGTCCAACTCTGCCTTCGGCACCAGCGCCGCCACCGAGTCCACCACCAGCACGTCGATCGCTCCCGACCGCACCAGCGCTTCGGTAATCTCCAGCGCCTGTTCGCCCGAGTCCGGCTGCGAAACCAGCAGGTTGTCCACGTCCACACCCAGCTTCTTCGCATAGCCCGGATCCAGAGCGTGCTCGGCGTCAACAAACGCAGCCAGCCCCCCGGCCCGCTGCGCTTCGGCAATAATCTGCAGCGTGATCGTCGTCTTGCCCGACGACTCAGGCCCGAAGACCTCAATCACTCGCCCGCGGGGTACCCCCCCCACTCCAAGCGCCGCGTCAAAACTGATAGACCCCGTAGAAATCACCGAGATCGGGAGCAACGCCTCCTTCGATCCAAGGCGGACTATCGACCCTTTGCCAAACTGCTTTTCAATCTGTGCCAGTGCAAGTTCTACAGCTTTCGTGCGTTCGTCCGTATTAGCCATTGGAGGCCGCTCCTTAACATGCGCTCCATCCGGGGTTTCCGTGCATCACCGCAAACGGTGACACTTCTGCTCGCCGGACAGATTTGCATTTCGATGGGATTGTAGCAGGGCTGGAGAGTCAAAGACAGGAAAAAGAGCGAAGAAAAGGTGAAAGTTATGGTTCACACGCAAGTTGTTGATTTATAAAATCTTCTTGCGGCCAATCTCCTCGGGCCCGCGCGGATTTCCGCTTTCCCCGTTCGGTTACACAGTATACGCCCCAATGCGCATCTCCCGGCTCGTCAGCTCGTCGCATGCCCGGTCAAGCGCCTCATAGGCAGAATCGTTGTCCTTCCGGAAGGCTCGAAATGCCTCTTCACTCGCCCAGCGGTCGATCGTCACGTACCCCCCCGGAACATACGCATCCTTCAGCAACTCCGTCCCTTGGTAGCTCGGCGAGCCGCGAAAAAGCTGCGCCCAGGAACCCTCCGGACCATATGCAGCCTCGAAGGCCGTCACCTTTTCCTCAGCAACCTCAAATTGCCAGACAACTACAAACATGGCGGCCTCGTCTGCTGGCTTTATCGTAGCGCATGAGCCGCCTAAGCCCCCGTAATCGAATCCTCTCTCGTAGAATTGCTTTGCACTCGGAGGGAACCATGGAGAGGCGTCAATTTCTTGCCGCATCGCTTGCAGCTTCTACCGTCGGCCTTGCCGGCAAACTCACTGCGGAAACACCCGCCACTACCCCCCGCGATTACTACCAACTCCGCCGCTACAGCCTCCTCAGTGGTCCGCAGCTCAAGCTCACAGAAACCTACTTCTCCGACGCGTTGATCCCCGCACTCGGCCGCCTCGGCGCAGGGCCCGTCGCCGCCCTAAAGCTCGACATCGGACCGGAAACTCCCTCCTACGTCCTCGTCATTCCCTCCACAAACCTTGCCGATCTCGCAGAGCTCGACCTCCGCCTCGCCCAGGATGCCGACTTCCTCCGCGCCGCCGAGCCCTTCTGGAACGCCCCTAACGCAGCCCCCGCATTTATCCGCGTTGAGAGCTGGCTACTGAAGTCGTTTGAAGGCTGGCCAAAGCTCACACCGCCACCCTCTGCAGCCACCAAGGCAAAGCGCATCTTCCAGCTCCGCACCTACGAGAGCCCCAGCAACGGCGAACACGTTCGCAAAGTCGAGATGTTCCATGCCGGCGAGTTCGACATATTTCTCAAGGCCGGCTTCCACCCCGTCTTCTTCGGCGATGGGCTCATCGGCGCCCGCCTACCCCACCTCACTTACATGCTCAGCTTCGCCGACGAGGCCGAGCTCGACGCCAAGTGGGACGTCTTCCGCAACGATCCCGCCTGGAAAAGACTCTCCACCGATCCCCGATACGCCTACGACCAGATCGTCAACAACATCACCAACGTGATCCTCAGCCCGCTCGCCTGCTCACAGGTATAGAGCCTGTCCACACTCCACGGCCCGGGATGTAGACACGCCCACAGACCACTAACCTGAGCGTTCACCGCCGCTTCCCTGCCCATTCATCTCGACCGGCTCTATAATCGCCCCATGCCTTTCCTCGCGGATCCAAGGCGGCGATCCATCGCCCTGCTGGGTGGTGGGGTTCTGCTTGTCTTCGCCCTCCTGGACGGACTGAATGCATTCAACACCTCGGGCGTCGGCTTCCTCAATCCAGTGACCTCGGGAGAAACGCTGGCCTTCACCGCCCTCACGGTGCTGGTCTTCCTTCTCCTCATGGTCCTCTCGATGCTCCTGCTCAGGAACATCCTCCGCCTCTACGCCAGCCAGAGCAGCAGCGCTCTCGGTTCCCGCCTCCGTACCCGCATGGTCCTGGGCGCAATCATCATCGCGCTCACGCCGGCCATCTTCATGTTCCTCTTCAGCTTCATGATTCTCAACCGCTCCATCGACCGATGGTTTTCGCCCAATACCTCCGAGCTGCACGAAGATTCCACGCGCGTCGTCCTCGAGCTGGCCCAATACGTCACAAACAACGCTCGCGTCGAAGCAGCCTCCATCGCCGCTTCCGGTGAAACCGATAAAGCACCTTCTGACCTCCAGAATGTACTCGTCGCTCACCGCATCACTCTCGCCGGTGGCTTTGCCGTGGTCTACAGCAAGGACCTCAAAGTCCTCGCCCGCTTCCAGACTCCCGCCGAGTTCAGTCCCGCGAGTCTCGTTTCGTGGCTCCCGGTTAAGACCGACGAAGGAGACCATGCCGAGGAAGCTCCGCTCCACGGCTCGCTGACAGCCAATATCCTTGCCACCGCCCAGCGAAGTGATGAGCCGGTGGTGAGAATAGCTAGCGAAGATTACGCAGTTGCCATGGCCGTGTCGCAGGCTGGCAATGTCGTCGTCGTCGGACTTCCCATGCCCGAGGGGCTAAGCCAAACTACCGGCCGCATCCAGAAAGGCGCAGAGGAGTACTGGCAACTCTTCCGTTCGCGCCGCAGCATCCGCACCACCTTCGTACTCCTGCTGCTTCTCATCACGGTCTTCGTCTTTTTCTCCAGCGTCTGGGTTGCTCTCTTTCTGTCCAAACAGATCACGCGACCCGTCGAAGCCCTCGCCGACGCAATGGACGAGATCTCTACGGGAAAATACGAGCAGCGCATCGGCCCCATCGCTACCGGAGAAATGGGCGACCTGGTGCAGGCCTTCAACCACATGGCCGCGGATCTTGAAACCAGCCGCTACCTGGCGGAAAGTTCGTCTGCGCAACTCACCGCAGCGAATCAGGCAATCGAAGAACGTCGCCGCGAGCTTGAGACCATTGTCGAGACCATACCTTCCGGCGTCGTCACTCTCGATGGCAGTGGCATAATTCTTCAGTGCAATCGGGCCTTTGCCTTGCTCATGGGCCGCCGCGACGACGAAAACCTTGCCGGGCTGCGCATCGACGCGCTCATGCCGCCCGACTGCACTGACGAGCTCACCGGCGTCATCCGCCGTGGACAGCGCATGGGCGCCGCATCCACTGAGATTGAACTCCCCTGGCGCGGACGCACCATTCATCTCGCCGTCACCAGTGCCCGCCTTGAGCTCGCGCATGGGCTCGCCGGCACCGTCCTCGTCATCGAAGACATGACCGAACTACTTCGTGCTCAGCGTCAGCTCGCATGGAAGGAAGTCGCACAGCGTGTCGCTCACGAGATCAAGAATCCTCTCACTCCCATCGCGCTTTCCGCCGAGCGTATCGCCCGCCACCTCGATCGCGGCATCGCCGACTCCCCACAGGTCATTCGCAAGTGCAGCGAGGTGATTCTGGGCTGCGTTGGCACGCTGCGCACCCTTGTCGACCAATTCTCCGCTCTCGCCCAGTTCCCCGCCTTCGAGCCGCGTGCCTGCGATCTTAACAAGGTCGCCGAGGAAGCCCTCGCTCTCTTCGCCGGTCGTCTCCAGGGAATCAACGTGCAGTGGGATCTCGAGCCTGCGCTGCCAATGGTGATGGCCGACCCTGAAGCCATCCGCCGCGCTCTGGCCAACCTCATCGACAACGCTGCTGAAGCCATGCAGGGCAGCCTGCTCCGCGTCCTCGGCATCCACAGCTCCGTGACTGAGGATGGCGCAGCCGTCGAGATCACCATCAGTGACACTGGCCACGGACTCACCGACGAAATCCGTGAACGCCTCTTCCTGCCCTTTTACTCCACCAAGCATCGCGGCACCGGCCTCGGCCTCTCCATCGCCGCCAAGATCGTTCAGGAACATGGCGGCTCACTTCGCGCAGAGAGCAATACCCCCAAAGGCGCTCGCTTCCTGTTGCGCCTCCCGCTGATGGAAATAGGCGCACAACCTGCTCTTGAGGGCAATGGCGTTGCCGCCCTCGATGCACCGGCCCCTGCAGGGATGAAAGGCCTTCCCTCATGAACCACATTCTTGTGGTCGACGATGAAGCAGAGATTCGCTCCTCTCTCGAAGAAATCCTCATCGAAGAAGGCTACGGCGTTGTCACCGCCGCTACCGCGGCCGAAGCTCTCGTCCTCCTTCAGGACGCGCCCTACGACGCTGTCCTGCTCGACATCTGGCTACCCGACCGCGACGGACTCGACGTCCTCGGCGACATCCATTCGCTCGCCGCGGAGACGCGTCCTGAAGTCGTGATTATCAGCGGCCACGGCACCATCGAGGCCGCCGTCAAAGCCACCAAGCTGGGAGCTTACGACTTCCTTGAGAAACCTCTCTCCATCGAGCGCACCCTCATCGTCCTCAAAAACGCGGTCGAGGCCCGTCGCCTGCGCACCGAGAACCTCGAGTTCAAGCGTCAGTTCAGCGTCAGCTCGGTGCTCACCGGCGAAAGCATCCCAGCCAAGGCGCTCCGCCAGCAGATCCGGCTCATGGCACCTACCAACGGCCGTGTCCTCATCTATGGCGAGTCCGGAACCGGCAAAGAGCTCATCGCCCGTGCTATCCATGCTGAGAGCCTTCGCCGTGACCGGGTATTCGTCGAGCTCAACTGCGCCGCCATCCCGGAAGCGCATATAGAGGCCGAACTCTTCGGCTATCGCCATGGCGCGCAACCTGGCCCCGCGGAGCAGCGCGGCACGCTCGAGCGCGCCGATGGCGGAACACTCTTCCTGGACGAGGTTGGCGACATGAGCCTCAAAACACAGGCCAAGGTCCTCAGCGCCCTCGACGATCAGCTCTTCACGCCCGTCGGCGGCACACAGCCCCTGCGCGTCGATGTCCGCCTCATCGCCTCAACCAACAAAGACCTTGAAGAGGAAATCGCCAAAGGCAACTTTCGCGAAGATCTCTTCTATCGCCTCAATGTCGTCCCGTTCTTCGTGCCGCCACTTCGCGAGCGCAAACAGGACATCCCGCCCCTCGCCCGCGAGTTCCTCGCCGAGTTCGGAAAGCAATACGGGCGCCCGCGCATCGAAATCGGTGATGAAGCCCTCGAAGCCCTCGCTCAATATCAATGGCCGGGAAACGTCCGCGAGCTTAAGAACGTCATCGAGCGTGTTCTCATTCTCAATCCCCGTGTCCTGCGCATCGAGCGCAAGCACCTGCCGCCCCTCGTCCACAAGTCAGGCTCCCGCTCAACTGAGGAGTTCTCCACCCTCCAACAGGCCCGCGACGCCTACGAGCGCGAATACATCCTCAAAAAGATCGAAGAAGCCCGCAACAACATTAGCCACGCTGCCGAACTCCTCGGCCTCGAGCGCAGCCACCTCTACCGCAAGATGAAAGCCCTCGGCATCAGCGTCCGCGAGTAGGTGCGCTGTGCTTGGTCATTCGGCTGCACTCCCTATTGCGCCTGATCCGATAACCGCGTCTTCCCATCTGCTTTCACTGCGGTTGCCGCCGCCCCAGGCGTCAGCAGCGCCTGCACATCGCCAATCAACAGCTTCACTGACTCCGAGAAGCTGGCATCGCGATGCTTCTTGAACACCGCGGGATCCACCTGTTCCACAAATCCCCACAGCGCCACATGAGTCTTTCCGTCGGAGATGCCCACACGGATCTGCGGCATCGGCGCGTCGACGAACCGGACCGCGAACACCAAATCCGCGTCGCTGGGATCCATTACCAGTTCAAACCGGCCCCACGCCTTCATCTGGTTAAAGAACTCGCTGTAAGCGCGCTCCGGGCCACCGCTGTAAGCCGACGGAAACGACGTCACGTCCCCAATCTCATAGGAGATGAACACCCGCTTGCCGTTCAGCAACGGTGCGGGCACAGGTGCCGCCAATGTGTTCACTCCCTTGGCCGCCGAACTCTTCTGCGCACAAACCGGCGCAGCCAGGCACGCCCCGATGCTCATTACGGCAACAAACCTGTTCAACGACAAAAACATGATTCCTCCTGGATACAAGAACTTCCCTCGCGGGTGATTCGCTGCCAACCGATCCGCACCCCACGCGAAAGTCACGATCATTATCAGCGTTCCGCCAGATTCATGGCTGCCCACGCTGTCCGCAACCGCACAACATCATTCGAAAGTGAACACCAAGCTCCAGCCGCTGGGTGAATCGCATGCGCAAATCCCCTTGTGCATGCATCTCTTGAGTCTCGCAAGGAAGGGCCGATTCTGGCCCACAAATTGCTCCCACCTGACCAGCAATTTCCATCTAG
>PMXB01000225.1 GCA_003165935.1 Acidobacteriaceae bacterium
CCGTATGCGGCGCTGAATCCGCGGATGAAGATTTTGGAGATTGTGACGGAGCCGCTGGTGATTCATGGGGTTCAGGGTTCAGGGTTCAGGGGTCAGGGGTCAGAGAACAGAGATCAGATATCAGGGGAGATAGAGCAGGGATCAAGCGTCGCGGGCATGCGTGGGAGAGCGGCAGAGTTGTTGCGCGAGGTGGGGATGGAGGAGTCAGCGCTGGGGCGGTATCCGCATGAGTTCAGCGGCGGGCAGCGGCAGCGGATCAACATTGCGCGGGCGCTGGCGCTGCGGCCGAAGCTGCTGGTGCTGGATGAGCCGGTATCGGCGCTAGACGTGAGCGTGGGGGCGCAGATTGTGAACCTGCTGAGGACCTTGCAGCGGGAGCGCGGGCTGACTTACTTGTTCATCTCGCACTCGATGCCGCTGGTGCGGTACCTGAGCACGCGGATTGCGGTGATGCAGGGCGGGCGGCTGGTGGAGACGGGCGAGGCGGAGGAGTTGTGTGCGCGGCCGAGGGAGGCGTACACACGGCAACTGATTGAGGCTACGCCGGAGCTGCCTGCGGGTGTGTAAAGAGAGATAAAGCTGGGGTTCGTTTTATCCCACCCTTGCGGCAAAAAACAAAGTCGCCGCAAGGATGGGGCACCCAGCCGTATGGCAGGGCCGCTATTTCGGTTGGGGCGTAGCTGCGGGGGCTGCCGGAGCCGCAGCGGCCGGTGGATTTGCCGGAGCGGCAGCAGCGGCAGGAGCGCCGGTTGGCGCAGCCTTGGCCGGTGTGGCGCCAGCTGCGGGACTCGGTGGCGGGATGAACTGGGCGGGTGGGTGGGTGGCACTGCCGGCAGGCGGCCCAGCGGGCATGCCGGGCATCGGACGTCCTCCGGGCATACCACCCATGGGCGGGCGAGCAGGCATCGCCGGCATTTCGGTTACGTCCACAAGCTCGACATCGAAGATGAGATCGGCCTTGGGCGGGATGCCGGGATTCTTGGGATCGTTGGTGGGACGGCCGCGGGCTCCATAAGCAAGCTGCCAGGGGATAAATATGCGGCGCTTGCCACCGATCTTCATTCCTTCAAAGCCCTGATCCCAGCCTGGGATCACGCGGCCCATGCCCTGGATGAAGCGAATGGGCTGGCCGGCCTCCTGCTTCGGTTTACCATCCGGGCCCATGACGGGCTTGCCGGTGCTGTCAATTACCGGGGCTGCGGGGTGGTCGTGAGATGAGTCGAACTTGCGGCCATCGGCGGCAAGCCAGCCGGTGTAATGCACCTGGTAAACCTTGTATGGCTCGGCGACTGCGCCGGTGCCGATCTTTACGTCTTGATATTTCTCGGAGAAGGCAGTCCTGAGGATCCCCCTGACCGGGGGAACGCCGGGCGGGAGCTTGATGCCGGAGGCGGCCGGGGCAGCGGCATGGGCCATAGGTTTGGTGGTGGTTGCGGAAGTCGGCTTGGGAGCGGTTTGCGCGGCTACGATACCAGCGGCGGACACAAGAACAGCTGCGAAAAGGGCACGTTTCATTTGAATAGACAGCTCCATTGTTTGCAGGCGGTGTTTCTAGACGGGAGTTTATCAGGGGACGGTTAGAGACCGCAGAGGCTTCTGGAACGATTTGCGACAAGCTCAGAAGGGGAGGCACGAAGCGGTGTCGGATCAATTTGAGACAGATCGATCCGGCAGGGGCTAAAGCCCGACTCATTCTGCTGGCATTATTGGCCCGGCTGAAGCCGTGCCGTTGTTACAGAGCCTCTCGTTTGAGTTTTTCATCAAGCTGTAAAGCCGTGCGCTGATACAGGACTTCCGCGATGCGGTTCCATGCAGGGACGGCCAGGTTTGGCGCAAGTCCTTATGTTTCTTTATCTGGCGTTTCGTACACTGACACATGGCCCCCATGCTGGTTCACATACTCAGGATCTGTTGGCTGCCTGTGGCCTCGTTCTTTGCAGGCGTTTTGAACACCATAGCCGGCGGCGGATCGTTTCTGTCGTTGCCGGCGCTTCTGGCAAGCACCACGGCGGCGGGAGTGGGGGCGGTGACGGCGCAGGCCACGAATACGGTGGCGCTTTGGCCGGGGCAGCTTACTTCGCTGGTGGCATTCCGGCAGCAACTGCGAGCGTATGGGTGGAAGCTGGCTCCGCTGGGCATTTCATCGGGGGTGGGAGGCTGGATAGGTGGCCAACTGCTGCTGCATACGGGGAACAAGTTCTTCAGGGAATTGCTGCCGTGGCTGCTGCTGTTTGCCGCGGTGATGTTTGTGCTGAGCTTTCCGCTTGGGAAGTGGCTGGCCACGCTGTCGGGCGGGAAGCGCTACGAGGTTGCGCTGATTGTGGGGATGGTGGTGGTGAGCGTGTATGTGGGCTACTTTGGCGCGGGCGGCGGTTTTCTGGCGATGGCGCTGTTTGGGTTCTGCGGGGTGCACGACATCCACGAGATGAATGCGCTGAAGGTGCTTACGGCCGCGGTATCGATCGGGATTCCTTCGGTGTCGTTCATGATTGCGGGACGCGTGGCATGGCAATTCTGCCTGGTGATGGCGGTGCTTGCGGCAGTGGGTGGATACCTGGGCGCGCACTACAGCCGCAAGGTGAACCAGACGGCGATGCGGCGGGCGGTGGCGGCGATCGGGTTTATTACGGCGGGGTATTTTTTCCTCGACAACTATCTGTATCACCCGTAGATGTATTCCTGGATTTGACTGGTTGATCGGGTCCCCCGCAGGGGCTAAAGCCCCGCATAATTCTTGGGGGTGTTGATGGCCCGGCTGAAGCCGTGCCGTTGTTACAAAGCGAGAACGCTTGCTGGGCTCCCACCCATTCCGCAAGGTTATCAAGAAGCAGGTCCTTCAACTCCGGTCACCGAGGCGACCTTCGCTCAGGAGGATGGGGCGCAGCCCTTCAATGACTGGGAGCGGATTACCCGGATGGGTCGGGCGCGTCAGTTGGCTTTGACGCGGGTTTCGGTGCCGTGGGCCATGGCAGTCCAGTGGACGCCGTCGGTGGAGAACTCCTGTCGGAAGTCGATGCGGTCGGCGGAGAGAAAGACATTGACAACGCGGAAGAAGGTGGTCTTGTCGCCCTCGCCGGTCTGCCAGGGGAAAGTCCATGTGTTTCCTTCGAGGATGAGCTGGCCTTTGCCGGGCTCATCACCGAGCGGCGGAATCTGATAGCTGGTGTAGATGCCGTTCTTTCCGGTGTAGGTAAAGACGATGAGCACCTTTGATATGCCGTCGACGTATTGGTTGCAGGCCAAGTAGCCGCCATCTTTCCAGCAGGCGTTGCGAAGGGTGGTCTGCTCGTGCAAGGCCTTGCTGTGTGCGGTGTCGAAATGGTCGATGGTCACAGTCCAGGTTCCGGCATAGGCCCAGAGGGGGTCGATGTCGGCGGTGGGGGAAGGCAGGATGGCAGTTTGAGCGGGAGCTGAGACGGCGAAAGAAAGGACAGCGAGGGAGACAGAGCAGAACAGAGCGTGGACCGGGACCGGGTGTTTCATTGGGGGACCTCTGGAATTGGGCCCATGGCGGAGATTTGCCATTTGCCGGAATGGGGCGATGGTAGCGGAAACGGGGCGGGGATGACGATGAAAATCAACCGGCCAGCATCCCGGCCAGCAACGCTGTGCGCGGGGCGAGGTGGTGGATGAGGATGGACTCGTTGGATGCGTGTGCTCCTTCACCAACCGCGCCCATGCCGTCGAGGGTGGGAATGCCGAGGGCGGAGGTGAAGTTGCCATCGGAAGCTCCGCCAACGGCAGCCTCAGGGAGTGCGTAGCCAAGCTCGGCGGCGAGGGCCTGAGCGCGGCGGTAGAGCTGGACGGTGCCGCGGGTGCGCTCCATGGGAGGGCGATTGATGCTGCCGGTTAGGGTTAGCGAACAGCGCGGGTCGGCTGTTTTGAGTGACGCGAATCGACGTTCGATGCGCGGGCCGTCGGTCTTGCGGGCGATGCGGACGTCGATTTCGGCCCAGGCGTGGGCGGGGATGACATTGGTAGCAGAGCCGCCGCCGACGGTGCCGACGGTGACGGTGAGGCCTCGCGGGAGATCGGTGAAGTTGGAGACAGATTCGATGAATCGGGCGAGCTCGCGGATGGCGCTTGCGCCTTTTTCAAAGTCGAGGCCGGCGTGGGCTGCGACACCGGTGACATCGATGCGCCAGTTGCCGGTGCCTTTGCGGGCGGTTTTGTAGGCGAGGCCTTTGGCTGGCTCGAGGACATAGACAGCGGCAGATTGGGCGGCGAGCCGCTCGGTGATGGGGCGCGAGACTGGGCTGCCTACCTCTTCGTCGGGATTGAGCAGCAGGATGATTTCGCGCTGAAGCAGGCTGGCTTCGGCGAGCATCTCGATGGCGGTGAAGGCCATGGCGACGCCGGCCTTCATGTCGAGGATGCCGGGGCCTGCGAGGCGGCCATCGGCGATGCGCCATGGCATGGAGCGGAGGGTGCCGATGGGCCAGACGGTATCGAGGTGGCCGAGAAGGAGGAGCGGTTGGGCGGAGGGTGATTTGGAGCGTGGACCGAAGCGGGCTTCCAGTACGTCGCCGAATGCGCGTTGGCGATGAAGCTTGATGCGGCCACCGAGGGCCTTGGCTTGCGATGCGGCGAGGGCCATGCAGCGGTCGACGGCGGCTTTGTCGGCGGAGGGGGATTCGGATTCGACGAGGCGGCGGAGGAGTTTGAGGAGGGCCGGTTGCTTGCGGCGTGCTCCGGCGAGCAGGGCGCGCATGGGAACGGACGAAGCGGGAGAATTATCCGGGGAAGTATCCGGGAAGGTATCCGGGGAAGAATACAAAGGGGGTCACCTCGCGGGCTGGTGGGTGGAGTTTGTTGCAGGCACGGACTGATTCTACGACGGTTAGGGATGTGGCTGGGTGGAATGCAAGGGAAATGGCCGGGATGAGGGAAAAATGAAGACCATGGTGTGGCAAAAATGCCACAGGTACGGAAGGGAGGGTTGCGTCTAATCTAACGTTTCCGTCATTTTTCGGATAATTTTCTCGGCAGTTCTTTGGAGCGCATTCTTGGCCAACCTGGCTCACCTGGAGCAGACGATTGCAGGGCCTCTTGAGTTTTCAGGGGTGGGGCTGCACTCCGGCGCTCCTGTGACGATGCGGATGCTGCCCGCGCCGGCGGGATCGGGGATCGTTTTCCGGCGGACGGATCTGGACAACTTTGAGATTCCGGCCAACGGGCGGAACGTGGCGAAAGTGAGCTACGCGACGAGCCTGATGCGGCAAGGCGTGCTGATACAGACGACCGAACATTTGCTCTCGGCATTGATTGGCATGGGCGTGGACAACGTGATCATCGAAGTGGACAACCTGGAGTTGCCGATCCTGGACGGGAGCGCGCTGCCGTATGTGCAAGCGTTCCTCAACGTGGGGATTCGTACGCAGCGACGCAGGCGCGAGACGATTCGCGTACTCAAGCCGGTTGAGGTGCGCGAGGGGAAGAAGTTCATCGGGGTTTATCCGGGATCTGGATACAGCATCCAGTACACGATTGAGTTTCCAGCGCCGATTGGGCGGCAGAGCGCGTGCGTGGATCTGGCGACAGAGTCGTATGGGGAGTTCATTTCGCCGGCGAGGACGTTTGGGTACAAGGCGGACGAGAAGAAGCTGCGCGACATGGGCTTGATTCGCGGGGCGTGCGCAGAGAACGCGATCATCCTGGGAGCGAAGGGGCCGGAGAACGGGCCGCTGCGGTTTGACGATGAGTACGTGCGGCACAAGGTGCTGGATTTGATTGGGGACCTGGCGCTGGCGGGGCGACGAATTGAGGGACACGTGGTGGCGGAGCGTGCGGGGCACGCGATGCATACGGCCCTGGTGTCTCGGCTGATGAAGGACCGTTCGGCGTGGGAGCTGGCGAACGTTCCGGTTCCGGAGGCTCAGATAGAAGGGCCGGAAGCGGCTGAGCTGACTGATAGCGACTTATCGGGGGCGGCGCTGCAAGGGGCTTAAAGGCGGGGAACAGGGGTTAGTGATTAGGGAATAGTGATTAGGGGTTAGTGTCTGGGCGCGGGTGCAGATGGGCGAGATCTGGCGCCGTCCCGACGGGACTCAATTCAATCCAGGCCAGGTATCCCCCGCGTTGAAACGCGGGGGATACCAATGCTGCGCCTACGGCGCGATGAAGGTGCGAAAAATCAATTCACAGTGAGGGTGCCGACGGTGGTCAGGTTGGACTGGACCGAGGAGTTGCCGAGATAGACGGTGTAGATGCCGGGAGAGACGGTCCAGGTTTCGGTGTTGGTGTTCCAGTAGGACATGGGGTGGGAGGAGTCGTTCTGGTCGACTTCGATGGTGACCTGCTGGGAGGCGCCGGCGTTGAGTGGGACTTTCTGCCAGCCGACGAGGCGCTTGGGTGGTTCGTTAAGCCCGGCGGGCAGGCCGAGGTAAACCTGGGGGACTTCAGCGCCGGCGCGGGCGCCCGTGTTGGTGAGGGTGAAGGTGACCTGGAAGTTGGGGTTGGCCGCGGAGTTGAGATTGCTGACCAACTGGGCTTTGGTCATGGTGAAGGTGGTGTACGAGAGGCCGAAGCCGAAGGGGAACCACGGGGTGAGGTTGTTGGCGTCGAAGTATTTGTAGCCAACGTTGAGGCCTTCGGTGTAGTTGACAGGGAAGGTCGAGCCATCGGCTGGCGGCTGCGGAACGGTGGGGCGGGGGAGCTGAGCGTCGCTCATGGGGAAGGTGACGGGCAGCTTGCCGGAAGGGTTGGTTTTGCCGAAGAGCAGATCGGCGATGGCGGGACCACCGTTTTGGCCGGGGTACCAGGCCTCGAGCAGCGCGCCTGCCTGGCTGGCGGATGGGACATAGACAGGGCCGCCGTTTTCAAGCACGACGATGGTGTTTGGATTGGCCGCGACGATAGCCGCAACGAGCGCGTCCTGCGATCCGGGGTATGTAATCTGGGCCTGATCGATGGTGCGGATATCGATGCTGGGCTGGTCCATGCCCTCGCTTGACCATACGGTGACGAAGACGATGGCCACTTGGGAGGACCGCGCCAGCGCGGCGGCGTAGGATGGATCGCTGCCGCCGCCGTTATTGAATGTGACGGTGGCGTTGGGGGCCATGGCTTGTATGGCCTGCAGAGGCGAAGAAGGATCCCAGATAACCGAGGACCAGCAGGGCGGGCAGGGCGTTCCTGTGGAGATTTCAACTCCGTTTGTAGATACCTGTGCTGAACCGCCTCCAGTAAGCACATACGAGTCGGCGTGGTTGCCGATGACGGCGATGGACTTGATGGTTGAGGCGTTCAAGGGAAGCAGGTTGTTGTTGTTCTGAAGCAGGACTGCGCCGGACTCCTCTAGTTCCTGGGCGACGGCGGCATCGGCGGCGAAGGGAACGGGCTGGATGTTTTGAGGATTGTCAAAGAGGCCGACGGCATACATGGCGCGGAGGATTCGCGTAACCATGTTGTCGAGGCGCGACTGCGGGACCTGGCCGTTGGTGATGGCGGCGCCAAGCGACGCGAAGTACTGCTGGTTGGGCTGCTCCTGGTCGAGTCCGTTGAGGGCCGCGTTGACGGTGGATTGAGTCGCCCACCAATCGGACATGACGAAGCCGGGGAAGTTCCAATCGCCTTTGAGCACCTGGTTGAGTAGATACTCGTTCTCGCAGTCGTATTGCCCGTTGGTGAGGTTGTAGGAGCACATGACGGACTGTACGTTGGAGTCCTTGATGCCGATTTCGAAGGCGAGCAGGTCGGTTTCGCGGCCGGAGCGCTCGTCGATGATGGCGTTGGCCAGGGTGCGGCCTGACTCCTGATCGTTGAAGGAGAAGTGCTTGATGCCGCCGATAACGTGCTGCGCCTGGATTGCGTTGATGTGGGCGGCGGTGATTTTGCCGGCGAGGAAGGGATCTTCGCCCTTGGTCTCAAAGGTGCGGCCGTCGCGCGGCTCGCGGCCGATGAGGTTGATGTTGCCGCCGAGGTTGACGTTGATGCCGTAGTCGGCAAGCTCGGTGCCGATGATGTTGCCGTACTTGGTGGCTTCGTTGAGATCGAAGCTGGCGGCGTTGGCGATGGAAGAGGGAAGTGCAGTGGCGGGACCAACGCCGTTGCCAACGCCGACGCTGCCGTCGGCGAGGTAGAGCTCGGGGATGCCGAGACGCGGAATGCCAGGAACATAGCCGGCTGCGCCGAGTGGGACGGTGTAGCCGTAGGTGAGATTTGTGGTCACGCCGCCCTGCACGAGCTGGAGTTTCTCAGCCTGGGTCATGAGGGTGAGCATGGCGGCGGCGCGGGTGTCGGGCGTTTGGCCGGCGCCGAGTCCGGGCGTGGCTGGGCCGGTGAGCGCGATGGTTTGGGTGGGCGTTGCGGAGTTGTCAGTGACGGTGAGCGTGGCGGAGCAGTTGGCGACGGTGGATGGATTGAATGTGACGTAGATGGAGCAGGCCAGGCCGGCGGCGAGCGTGGAGGCGCAGGCGTTTGCGCCGGTGGTGACGGCGAAGGACGAGGCGTTTGAGCCGGAGAGCGCGATTGACGAGATCTGGAGCGGGGCGGTGCCGATATTTACCAGTTCAAATGGCCATGCGGCGCTCGTGGTCCCAGTCATCTGGCCACTAAACGTGTAGGAGGTGGCATTGAGCGAGGCGATGGGCGCAGAGTTCGAGCCACCTGAGCCTGATGCGGGCCTACCGCAGGAGGAAAGCAGAAGAGCGGCTGGGAGCAAGCAGGAGAGTGCGGTCCGCACTGTGATCAAGTTGAGAGAGATGCGACTGTGGCTGGAATCGTTCCTCGGAAGGAGAAAGGCGCGAAGAAAACAACAAAACATAGAGCCCTCACAGAAACCCGGAGTGAATGAACCCAACATGATAGCCCCTGGAGAGAGCGAGTGCATTGTGATGCACGTATCGAGATAGTGAACTTTTTGGCTATTTGTTGATGGGGGCGGGATTGACGGCGAGAGGGGATGGCGCTAGAGTCAGGGGCAGATACCGGATTTGGTCGCCTACACCATCCCGCGTTGTCGTCCAACAGCCCAGAGCTCCGGCTCGGCCCTCTGGAACGCGCGGAATGTCCCAGCAAAACAAAGAGATATGCACGATGGTCGTGCGCGGCTTTCTGTGTTTTTTGGCCTGCCAGGTTTTGCGGGGCAAGGCGCGTTGATGCCTGCTAACCGCAGTGCCGATGAAGTTTTGTGTTTCCGCCCGGAAGTTGCCAGCGACTGCAGCAGCCGGAATCTAATCAACGCTTCATAACGGAGTGGAGGCTACCGATTCCTTTGAAGATTGCCCTCGAGATCACGCCCAACCTTGAGCCGCTGTTCGGGACTCGCGATGAAAACCT
>PMXB01000196.1 GCA_003165935.1 Acidobacteriaceae bacterium
CTACGCCGGCCTGGTTGATGGCGCTTACCGAGTCGCCTCCGCCGATGATGGAGATGGCAGCCTTGTTGGCGGCAACGGCGTGGGCGATGGCATTGGTGCCGATGGCGAAGCGCGGAAACTCGAAGACGCCGGCTGGGCCGTTCCACACGATGGTGCGTGCGGTGGAGATTACTTCTTCGATGGCAGCGATGGTCTTGGGGCCGATGTCGAGACCCTGCCAGTCGGCGGGGAAGTTCTTGTCGGTGTCCCAAGGCTGGGTGTTGGCGTCGGGCGAGAAGCTGTCGGCGAGGACGTTGTCGACCGGGAGCATGAGGTTGACGCCGAGGGCTGCGGCCTTGTCAATGGCGGCTTTGGCCATGTCGATGCGGTCCTCTTCGACGAGGGACTTGCCAGTGGCGGTGCCCTTGGCGCGGGCGAAAGTGTAAGCCATGCCGCCGACGATGACGAGCGTATCGACCTTGTCGAGGAGGTTGGAGATGACGTCGATCTTGCCGGAGATCTTGGAGCCGCCGATGATGGCGACGAAGGGCTTCTCAGGGGCCTCGAGAGCTTTGCCGAGGTAGGTGATTTCCTTCTCCATCAGAAGGCCGGCGACGGCGGGCTTGAGGAAGTGGGTGATGCCTTCAGTGGAAGCGTGGGCGCGGTGAGCAGAGCCGAAGGCGTCGTTGACGTAGAGATCGGCAAGCGAGGCGAGGGCTTTGGAGAAGGCTGGATCGTTGGCTTCTTCTTCTGCATGGTAGCGGAGGTTTTCGAGCAGGAGGACCTGGCCGGACTCAAGCTGGCGCGCCATCTCTTCGGCGACCTCGCCGATGCAGTCGGGCGCGAAACCGACGTTGACGCCTTCACCGAGTGCTTTGTCGAGGAGTTCGCGGAGGCGATCGACGACGGGGCGGAGGGAGTACTTGGGGTTCGGCTTGCCCTTGGGACGACCGAGGTGGGAGGCAAGGATGACCTTGGCTTTGTGGCGGAGGGCGTATTCGATAGTGGGCAGAGTGGCGACGATGCGCGTGTCGTCGGTGATCTCTTTGCCGTCTTCGGTAAGGGGAACGTTGAAGTCGACGCGGATGAAGACGCGCTTGTTGGCTAGATCGATGTCGCGGATGGAGAGCTTTGCCATTTGGCCTTCCTTTGGAAGTCAGTTCCTGGTTAATAGTTCACAATTAATAGTTCACAGTTCGTAGTGACCGGCGCTGCTATTCGCTCTCGGGGATCACTGCGTCGAATTCCATTTCGATGCGCCATGCGGGGTTGAGGAGAGCGGCGACGACGACCATTGTTGCAGCGGGACGGATGGAGCCGAAGTACTCGCCGTGGACGCGGCCCACGGCTTCCCAGTCCTCGGCGTGGGCGAGGTACATGCGGGTGCGTACGACGTGGTCGAAGGTTGCGCCGGCCTGGGCGAGAGCTTTAGCAGCGATCTCAAAGATGCGGCGGGTTTGGGCGGCGGCGTCTTCATTGTCTGCGCCAACGGGGCCGGTGCCGGAGAGGTGAACGACATTTCCCACGCGGACGGCGCGGGAGAAGCCGATGACGGGCTCGTAGGGGGAACTGCCGGGGATGTTTTTGCGCATGGAGAGACAGTGGTTAGTGATTAGTGGTTAGTGATTAGTGAATCGGAGCCTCTTTGGCTCTGTCCACTAATCACTAGCCACTGACTACTAGTTTGCTTACAGGCCTTTGGCTTCGAGGAAGCCGATGAGGTCGACGACGCGGTTGGAGTAGCCCCACTCGTTGTCGTACCAACTGAGGACCTTGACGGAGTTTCCGACGACCTTGGTGAGGGGAGCGTCGACGATGGAGGAGAGCTTGTTGCCCTTGAAGTCAGAGCTGACGAGCTCGTTCGAGTCGACGCCAAGGATGCCCTTCAGCTCGCCTTTGGAGGCGGCCACGAAAGCAGCATTCAGCTCTGCGACGGTGGTGGGCTTCTCGGCGATGTAGGTCAGATCGACGATGGAGACGTTGGGGGTGGGGACGCGGATGGCGAAGCCGTCGAGCTTGCCGGCCGTCTCAGGGATGACCAGTTTGAGAGCCTTGGCAGCGCCGGTGGAGCTGGGAATCATGCTGAGGGCCGCGGCGCGGGCGCGACGGAGGTCCTTGTGAGGCGTGTCCAGAATGACCTGATCATTGGTGTAGCTATGGATGGTGGTCATGATGCCGGAGACGAGGCCGGTGGTTTCGAGGATGACCTTGACGACCGGGGCGAGGCAGTTGGTGGTGCAACTGGCGTTGGAGATGATGTTGTGTTTGGAGGCATCGTACTTGTCCTGATTGACGCCGAGGACCAAGGTGATGTCTTCATTGCTGGCCGGTGCGGAGATGATGACTTTCTTGACGGTTGCGCCGAGGTGGGCCTTTGCCTTGTTTGCGTCGGTGAAGAAGCCCGTGGATTCAACGACAATCTGCGCGCCGACTGAGGCCCAGTCCAGCTTGGCGGGATCGCGCTCGCTGAAGACCTTGATCTTCTTGCCGTCGACGGTGATGAAATCGTCGCCGGAGGTGATGTCGTTCTTGAGATTTCCGAGGATCGAGTCGTACTTGAGCAGATGGGCCAAGGTGGCCGGGCTGGTCAAGTCGTTGACTGCGACGAAATCGATTTCAGGATTGCCGAGGGCGGCGCGCAAAACGTTGCGGCCAATGCGGCCGAAGCCATTGATACCAACCTTAACTGCCATGTGTGTCTTCTCCTTGGTAATAGGTGAGGCTGACGATTGAGCTTGTTCGGATTTTGCCGCGTTTTCTGGCTAAATCAGCCTCAAAACGCAATTCCACCAAACCCATCATCGTAACACTTCAGCGTGAATGGACGACGTGAAAACGCGTCGCATGGCCGAAATGAGCGGAAAACTTGCCACTGATATTTTCCAATGTGGAACGCACGGCGAGATGTGATGGAGTGCACAGGATTTGCGAGTAGGTTGGGGAGTGTGTTATTCCCGATACAGAAAAAGGTGTGCATTCCTCGATGAGACGACGCTCGAAACGCCCCCTGAACACTTCGGAGTCCACCGGCAAGATTGGCCAGGAACTCCCTTCGAATCAACCAGCTCCACTGGTTCCAAGCTATGCAGACGTAGGTCCGGCGGCGGCGGCGCCCCGGGAGCCGCGGCAGGCAGCGCACGAACGGTCGGCAGCACAGGAACGGCCGTCTGGGCAGGAGCGGCGAACGAGGCCGCAGGAGCGCGCACGGGCGGACTGGAGCGAGCCGGCAAACGCGGGCCGGCTGGAGGTAGAAACGCAGCCGGAGATGCCGAGCGTGCCGCCGGCCGAGGCAGTAGCGGCTGACCGATCGCCTCAGGCGCCAAAAGGCTACGTGGTGCTGGCCATCGGGATGCCGGGGTCAGGCAAGACGACGTGGTTCCGGCGGCGGGGAGTGACGCCGCTGTCGAGCGATCTGCTGCGCAACATTCTGTTTGACGACGTGGAGGAGCAGCGCTACCAGGGGCTGGTTTTCTCGACGCTGCGTTCGCTGCTGCGGGCGAGGCTGATTGCGCGGATGCCGTGGAACTATGTGGACGCGACGAATTTGTCGGTTCATGAGCGGCGGCAGTGGATCAAGATGGCGAAGAGCTTTGGGTACGAGGTGCAGGCGGTGTTTTTCGATGTGCCGCTTGAGGTTTGCCTGGAGCGGAACAGCCAGCGGGATCGCAGTGTGAGCGAAGACGTGATGCGCAAGATGGCCGAGAAGCTGAAGCCGCCGGTGTTTGAAGAGGGGTTTGAGAAGATCACGGTGGTGCGGGTGAAGAGCGCGGGGTAGAAGGCTGCTGCGAGGAATCGCATGCGACCACGCAATGAAGGATCAGAACCAGGATTGTGGTGGTGAACGCGATGGAAAACGCAGGTAGATTCAGGCTCAGCTCAATTCAGGTCACGATCCTCAGCGGAATTGCGCTGATTCTTATTGCGAATGTCCTGGAGTTTGCTACCCACTGGGAGTTGCGAATCTGCTTCGCACTCGCGGCATTCGCAACTTTGACTGCGCGGAGCTTTGTTCTCGATCTTCCTACCAGAAGAAATAGAATTCGTGGAATTGTTATTGGCCTGTTAGCGGCCGGTGTTATTTACGTGGCATTGGGGGCAGTGGCCCTGTGGTGGAAATAGAACCTCCCTGGTCGCTCACCTGGGCGGCGGAATCCCTGAATTAGCTATTTTAGCTATAATGGCTAAGTTAGCTATATTGGGAGGGCGAGCCATGATTACCAAGACGTCCGCTGAAGCGCAAAACAATTTCGGACAGTTGCTGGACACCGTGCAGCGCGAGCCGGTTGTGATTACGCGGCATGGGCGGCCTGCGGCGTACGTCATTTCGCCCCGCGAGATGGAGCCGATCCTCCGCGATCAAGCACGGCGAGAAAAAGCCGTGGCGGAATTTGACGCTCTAACCGAGAGGATTCGTGTCTATCAGGTCGAGCAGGGCATCCCGGAGATAAGCGACGAAGAGATTAATAGCATCGTCCATGAGGTTCGAGCGGAACGCGCGGCGCGATGATCGACCGAGTGGTGTTCGATACCAGCACCCTGATCGGTGCCGCACTGAAGATGGGATCAGAGCCGCATCAAGCATTCTTGCTCGCCCTCGAAGTCTGCTCGCTCTTCGCCAGCGAACAATTGATTGGGGAACTTGAAGAGGTCTTGGGCCGCAGTTACTTTGATCGCCGCCTCACTAGATCCGATAGGGACAACTTCCTTGAGGAAATTCGGAAAAACGTTGAGCTTTGTCCGGTTAGCCTGGCGGCTGCCGCAATGGTCTATCCACGTTGCCGCGATGCGAACGACAATTTTCTCCTTGCTCTCGCCCTAGCTTGCGACGCTGATGCCGTTGTCAGCAGTGATCAGGATTTGCTGGTGATGCATCCTTGGAATGGCATTCTAATTCTGACGGCAGCACAGTTCCTTGAACAGGCCGAAATCTGAGCAGCCCTTGCGCTAGTAGCATGCTCATTGGGCGAAAGATTTGCAGGGGCTGAAGCCCAGATTGATATTTTGGCCTCGTCGGCGCGACTGAAGTCGTGCCCTGATACAAAGCACGTTTCAACATACGTTCCCTAAAATGATATTTGAGGACTTTCAAAATGAGTACTTCCCCTGTTTCTGTTCTTTATGTTGAGCCGTGGTTGCGCGGGACGTATGCCGATGTGCCGGCGGTGGGGCGGGCGGTGCTGCACGCGCTGGAGCTGGCGCTGGACGATATAACGAAGTGGACTGAAGGGCTGACGGATGCAGAGGCGCATGCGGAGCCGCTGGGGTTGACGAGCGTTTCGTTTCACCTGAAGCATATTGCGCGGTCGGTGGACCGGCTGCTGGGGTATGCGGAAGGGAATCAACTGACGGGGGAGCAATTGGCGGCGCTGAAGTCGGAGCAGGGCGGGGAAGAGACGCTGGCGGAGTTGATGGGCGAGGTTGAGGCTTCGTTTTCCAATGCGGCGGAGCGGGTGAGGGTGCTGGCGACGGCGGACTTCAACATTCCGCGTGGGGTGGGGCGGAAGCAATTGCCGACATCGATTGGCGGAGCGCTGATTCATGTGGCCGACCACACGCAGCGGCATGTTGGGCAGGTGGTGACGACGGCGAAGGTGGTCAAAGAACTGCGCTGCTAGAGCGTTGTGTCGGTGCTCTAAATCGAATGTTCGTTGGGATGCCGCCCACTCATCGCGGTAAGGTGCGATGAATGGGGCACAGTCGACATCCGCAAATCCGAAAATTGTCGAAGCAGTGGCCAGGGCAGGGGGATGGTGGCTACTCGGACTGGTCTTCAACGACTACGGTTTCGACGATGTGACCCATCTTTTCGTGCTTGGTTTTGAGGTAGGCGGCGAAGGTGTCCTGAGGTACGACTTCGGCGGAGAGACGCTCGACGACGCGAATGCCGGAGGATTCGAGGGCGGCGACTTTCTCAGGGTTGTTGGTGATGAGGCGGACCTGGGAGACACCGAGGGCCTTGAGGGCCTGGGCGGGAAGCTCGTAGGCACGGCAGTCGGCGGCAAAGCCGAGCTCGACGTTGGCTTCGACGGTGTCGCGGCCCTGATCCTGCAATTCATATGCGCGGAGTTTGGCCATGAGACCAATGCCACGGCCCTCCTGCTGCTCGTAGAGGAGGATTCCCGCGCCTTCGGCAGCGATGCGCTTAAGGGCTAGCTCGAGCTGTAGGCGGCAGTCGCAGCGGAGCGAGCCGAAGACGTCGCCGGTAAGGCACTGGGAGTGGATGCGGACGACAGGCGGAGCGGCGTGGATGTCGCCCATGACGAGAGCGACGAGTTCTTCTGAAGGTTCGGCGTTTGTGGTGGATGGATCGCAGCCGGGTAGGGGCGCAGGGGCCGAGCCCTGAAAGCCGAGGATCCGGAAGTGGCCCCAGCGGGTGGGGAAATCGGCTTCCGCGATCTTTTGTGCTGCGACGGGCGGCATAGTTTGATTTTACAGGGGCGCAAAGCAGGGGTTAGTGGTCAGGGGTTAGTGATTAGTACCAGAGGACGGAGATCAGCTATCTTCGAGCAGGAACTTGAAATGGGAGCCGGGCATGCGCTGTGGGCTGGTTCGGGTGACGATCTCTTGAATTAGAGTTGTGGGATGGCGGATAGGTCGTGACGGACAAGCTGATTCTGATCACGTTGCTGGTGAAGCTGGGGGTGGTGGCTTCAGTGGCGAGCGCGCTGGCGCGTGCTTCGAGCTTCAGGCGTCTGCTGTTTGCCGATCACCGGACGACGAGGCAGACGCTGGCGCTGGTGGCGTTCCTAGTGGTGCCGTTGACGCTGGGCGTGTGGTTGCGGTTTGCGGTGCCGAACTTTCTGGCCGCGGATATTTCGTTCGAGACAGTAGTACTGCTAGGGCTGCTTGTCGGCCCAGGATGGGCGATGCTGGGCGGTGTGGTGCTGTCGGTGCCGGCGGTTTATCACCATGAGTACCTCGCACTGCCGTTTGATGCCGCGCTGGGGTTGGCGGCGGGGATTCTGGGAAGGTTTGTAGAGAAGGAAGAGATCTGGAGCTTTACGCCGTTCATCGACTTGAGTTTGTACAGGTGGGTGCGGCGGAATCTCCGACAGCCACGGATCGACCGGCAGATCTTGCTGCTGGTGCTGATTGCGGGGATGGAGATGGTGCGGGACTGGATCGCGCATGCGTTTCCTGGGCGGCTTTTTGCCCTGCTTGCGAGCCAGTGGTGGATCCAGGGGCTGGTGTGGCTGAGCGCGCCAATCGTGGTGGGAATCGCCTTGAAGGTTTGGAACGCGCTTCGCATTGAGTTGAGCCTGGAAGAGCAGAAGCGGCTTCTGCTGGAGGCGCGGCTGGATGCGCTGCAAAGGCAGATCAATCCTCATTTTCTGTTCAACACGCTGAACTCGATTGCCTCGCTGGTGCGGATGAATCCGGAGATGGCTCGGGAGATGACTGTGAAGCTGGCGAACATTTTGCGGGCGCTGCTGAAGGACCACGATACGTATGTGCCACTGAGCGAGGAACTGAAGTTCACCGATGACTACCTCGATATTGAGGTGGTGCGGTTTGGGCGGGAGAAGCTGCGGGTGGAGAAGGAGATAGATCCGCGAACGCTGAGCGTGCTTGTGCCGAGCATCCTTTTGCAGCCGCTGATTGAGAACTCGATCAAGCACGGGCTGGAGCCTCGGATCCACGGGGGCACGGTGACGCTCCGGAGCAAGATGGAGGGAGACCGCTTGCGGATTGAAGTGGAGGATGACGGGGTGGGGATGGGGACCAAGCCGGCATCTGCGCTGCCGCGGACGGGTGCGGGGATCGGGATGAAGAATGTGCAGGAGCGGCTGGAGGTTCTGTATGGGAACCAGGCGCGATTTGTGGTGGTGAGCAATCCGGGGCGGGGGACGCTGGTGACGCTGGAGATTCCGGTGGGGTTACAGAATTGAGTCAGGCCGGCTGATCGGTTGAGGCCCCAGCGGCGCGCGCTTGCGCACGTGCTGCGGCCCATTCTTCGTATTGATCCTTGAGCGTGATTCCGGGCCGGACGGGTGGGCGCTTGCCGCTGGCCAGCAGGCGCTGCCATTCGATGTAGTCGTCGGTGGTGACGGAGTAGACCGCAGAATCGGCAGCTACCACAGTTGGCTTGGTCCTGCGTATTCCTTTGCCGCTGAAGAGCCAACCTCGCTCAAAGATGGCCAGGGCGGGGACGAGCATGCCGAGTACATAAACCACTCCATCCCTGCCAGGCAAGAGGAACATCAGGAAGGATGAACTAAGGGCGCCAATGATCCAGTGGATCGCGTAGACAACCGCGATACACGCCAGGTGGTAGAAGACGGTTGTTGCGGCGGACAGGGTGAGCAAACCTTCACGGTCCTGCTCAAAGACCAGCCAGGCCAGAAACAGGTGAAATGTGACCATCCCGCTGACCAGGCTGAACAACGATGCATTGGGCAGAAAGAGGAAGCCAGCGATTCCGCCAAGGATTGAGGAGATGACGAACGCGGCTACATCCGCCGGCTTCAGGTCAAGCCATGCCCAAAGTGCCATAACTTCCTCCATGCATTTCGATCATTTGCGCTGAGGGGCCCGGCCGATTCTGAAATCGGTTTTTCGGCAGAGAGCCGGGGTTTGTTGCCAGTGTGAGATCGATGATGGCACTACGGAATCGCTGAATCCATTGCACTTTGGAGTCAAGCGATGGTCAGCATGGGTTATCGAGCAGATGGGCTGCTATCGAGGGCGAGGACGGCGTAACTGGTGGCGGCGTCGCTCATGAACTTGCCGATGGGGGACTGAAGATCTCGATTCTTGTTGAGGGACCAGGCGGTCCAGGCGCCAGTGGTCTTGTCCTGATTGGTGATGAGCCAGGCTCGGCCACGGGCGATGGAGGCTCCAGTTTGCGGGGCATGTGGCTGTAGGTCGGCGGATTCTTCGAGGACGAGGACGATGAGGCCAGTGGCGTAGCCGTCTGGGCGGGTCTCGAGCGGGGTGTTGTCACGGCGCTCCCATGCGCCAAGGTCTGAGGCGCTCCAGCCGCCATCGGGACGCTGGAGGCGTAGGAGATCGGCGACGAGGTCACGGCGCTGGTCGGCGGTGAGAAGCGCGGGAAATGACTTCGCGGCCCAGAGCGCGACGATCTTGTTGAGCAACGGCTGGGCGGCGTAGTGGCTGGTGATGTAGCTGGTGAGCAGGGAAAGATGGGAGGCAATGGCTGGGTCGTCGCGATAGTGGTCGGGAGCGCGGGCGACGGTGAGGGCGAAGAGCGCGGCCCAGTGGTATTGCGATTCGGGCGACTCCCACGGGGTGTAGTTGAAGTTCTGCCAGACCCATGCGCCGGCGTCGGGGCCAGTAGTTGATTGAAGTGCCCAGGCGTTGTCGAAGGCGAGTCGGGTGGTGGGGCTGAGGCGGCCCTGGCGCTGATCGTAACTGGAAAGAATGACGGCGTTGAGGACGGACTCAGCGTTGCGGGATTCGATCTCTTTGCCTTTGCCGTATTTTCCGTCGTCGTAGAACGGAAGCACCTGGCTCCAGAGGTGGACACGCTTTTCGACGCTGTCGATCATGGCGCGCTCAGCGCCGGTGGCGGGCGCTTCAGCGAGGTCGTGGCGGAGGGCGGGACGGGCGAGGGCGTACATGGCCTGGGTGTGGCAGGAGATGCAGTAGGTGCCGTGGTCCTTCTGGGTCCGGTCCCAGCCCTGCCACCAGACCTGGCGGGAATCGAGGTAGCGGGCGGCGGCCTGACGGTCCCAGGTTGCTGGAGCGGGCGCTGCTGGTTTGTCGGCGGCGTGGACGGTGGCGGGGTGAGGGGAGTGATTTGCGAGGGAGAGGGCGCAGAAGAGGGCTGCGGCTGCGGCGAGGCCGGATGAGAGGGTTTTTGGCTTCAAGCGCGGCCTCCGGCTGGGCCGATTGGGTGGATGGGAAAGTGATCGGCGCAGGGTGCTGTGTGAGGACAGGATACGGCATGGAGGGGTGGGAGTGGAGAGTTTTGTTTGGGAGGAGATGAGACAGTTCCTCGACGCCCACCCTAGCGACGAAAACAACAACGTCGCGAAGGTGGGGCACCCCGCACAGCTTCCGCCTACCCATCCTTCCGCCCACTCATCGCGATAAAGCTGCGATGAATGGGGCACAGCTTCGGCGAATGGATGGGGCAGGGTGCCAATCTGGGCGGGAGGGGGCGCCGGGGGAGCCAGCCGTGAACTGGGATTATGAAGTGCGTCGCGGTATTCTCAGAGGATGGTGCGATTCACGGTATTGGCGTCGGGGTCGAAGGGGAATTCGACCGTGATCACGGGCGGAAACACACGGGTTCTTGTAGATGCGGGGCTGAGCTGCAGGGAGCTTTTCTGCCGGATGGAATTGGCGGGCGAGAAGCCGGAGACGCTGGACGCGATCATCATTTCGCACGAGCACACGGATCATGTGAACGGGGTTTCGGTAACGGCGCGGAAGCTGGGGATTCCGGTGTACTTTACCGAAGGAACGCACCGGGCATGGACGCGCATTATTACGCCGCGGAAGAGGATGACGTATACGCAGTGGCTAGAGCAGTGCAGGCAGCAGGCAGCAGACAGGCTGGCGCGAGCGCAAGCCGAGGGCGTGGCGAACGCAGCGGAATTGTTCAGCGAGCCGATCTCAGAGGGGATGGTGACGGCTGTGGACCGGGAAGCGTTTGCGCCGGAGCCGGGGACGGCTGAGGCGGCGGTGCCGGCGGAGACGAAAGAGGCGGCACCGGAGGACGATCCGGCATGGCTGCCGAAGGTGGAGTACTTCAAGCCGGGAGAGCGGTTCAAGATTGGGGATATTGCGGTGAGCCCGTTCACGATTCCTCACGATGCGGCAGATCCGACGGGATTTGTGTTTGAGGCCGAGGGCGTGCGGATGGCGGTGGCGACGGACCTGGGATATCTGCCGCCCAACGTGAAGGCGCAACTGGCGGGCGTGGATGTGCTGCTGCTGGAGTCGAATCACGACCTGGAGATGCTGCGGGACGGGCCGTATCCGTGGCAGGTGAAGCAGAGGGTGCTATCGCGGGTGGGACACCTTTCGAACGACGCGACGGCCGAATATCTGGAAAATGACTACGACGGCGGGGCGGCATGGATCATTCTGGCTCATATTTCAGAAAGCAATAACCTTCCAGAGTTGGCGCAGGTGGCGGCAGAGCGGGCTCTGCGCGGGCGGGGGAGCATGTTGGCGAACCGGCTTCTGCTTGCTTCCCAACATGAACCTCTGTCGTCTATCTGTTTTTGAGGAACGTCGAATACAATAAGGGAGTTACGGGTTCACTCTCGGGGTTTTGGATAGGCAAGCGATCCGGGCCATGGTTTGATTCGATGGAGCGGGTGGGCAAAGACTGAAATGCCTTGAAACTTGCGTGGCCGAGAGGAATCCAAAGGTAAGAGTGCCAATTCCAGCTCAAGAGCTACGGCGCGGAGCGCGTGGTTGAGCGTAACCATTGAGAAGCAGGTCATTCAGGGATATGGCAAGAACCCAATGCAGCGATCGAGTGGTAGGAGCCATCCTGGCAAGCTGGCGGTATGACATTTCCGGGATCACGCCGGAGATGCGCAGGGACTACGAGCAGCATTTTGCGGAGTGCGCACATTGCAGCTCGCGGCAGAAGTTCCATCGCGGCGTGGATGTGGCGCTTGCGATTTTGACATCGACGGCGGTGCTGTTTTTCCTGTTTGCGCTGGCTGTGTTGCACCACATCAAGCCGCTGGAGCATGTGGCGATCAACATCTTTGGACTTGATTTTCAGGACATGTATCACATGTTCATCTCAGCCGGATTTGCGGGGCTGGTGTTCAGCGTGATCGCGTTCCTGCTGGTGTTGACGGCGACGCCTGCGCCAACCTACCTGGGCGGGCTCGCGGCGGAGCGGGCTAAGCTGCTGGAAGAGCGGCTGCCTGAGGCGATCAAGAGTTTGAAGCCGAGGTGAGGGCGGGGCGGGCGGGCGGCAACCGCCATGGCCGGGGGGACTAACGGCTTTTCGCGGCCTCGTAGTCCAATCTGTAGGTTGTATTGACCGGGTCAAGTTCATAAGCCGCCTGGAAATGTCTTAGAGCACCCCGCGAGTCGTGAGCCTCTAATAACGCCTCGGCTAATTTGTGATGATTTTCCGCCCTGTTCAGTTTTCCCCCGACGCGGAAAGCGGACTCTACATAACTAATGCACTGATCTGCTTTGCCCACCGTGCAGTAGGCCATCCCGAGGGTCAGCATATCCATAGCTTTCAGGGATGCAGGCGGAAGGGTCGAATAGCACGCAATGATTTCCTGAGCCGAAGAAAGATCATCCTCCTCGAAGGACATGAAAAAGGATTCTGGGTAAGCCAGATATGCCTCCATATCTGCATCTTTCGGTGCCTTCTTCATCAAATCCCGCACTTCTTTACTGGCTTGCGACCGAAGCGCGTTTGCTCTGTCGAGTTGCCCACTCGCCTCATAGATGTGCGCTCGCAGGTACTCATAGTTTATCTTGTTGTCGGAGTTCGCCTGCTCCGCGCTGTCCAACTCGGAGATTGCCTTGGCATACTCCTTAACACCAACATACACTTGCGCCAGTTGGCAATAGAGCTTGGCAAGTGACGGTTCTTGGTGCGTCGCCTCCTGCATTTTCTTCATCATCGCGTGGAATGAGTCGGTAGGCTCGCCACTGTGATATTGAGCGTTATAAAGAGAAATAGCGGCCTTGAACTCGGTTTCGGCTTCAGAGTACTGCTTCAGCCTGAAGTAAGCCTTGGCAAGTCCCTCGTGTGGCGCTTCCTGTGTTGGGCCGAGTGCGATGGACCTTTTATATGCAGGGATCGCTTGCCCCGGTTGATTTGCGCGTACTTGAGCATCCCCGAGGTTCTGCCAGACGGCTGGATCGTCAGGACTCTCAACCGTCTCCTTTCGGAGAAGATCGAGAGCTTCTTCGATATGCGTGCGCCCCAGCAGGCCAAAAGCGTATCTCATTTCGGCAAAATCATAGGAGTGATCGTCATCTTCTCGCTTCGTGTGGGCTAGGATGAAACGATCAATCCCAAAGGCGTACTCTGGGTCATCCACCGCCGCTTCTGCGAGTGAGCGCATCTCAATCTCAGTCATCCAGTCACTAGGATTGTTCTTGAGCCACGTGCCATCCTCTTCAATTTCCGCTCGGAAAGCATTCTTCGCCCGGAGAAGCTTGATAAGCCCTTCATGCGCTGTCTTATCGTGAGGGTCGTTGTCGAGGCGAAAACGAAATTTAAGCAGTTCTGATCCATTGTCGGCGGACTTCTTGCTTGGCTGCTTCTGATTAACCTTCTGCGCATGCGTGTAGCAAGGCCAGATTGACACGAGGATGAAAGAGAAGAAAAGCACCCGACGGTGGCGCAACGGACGACGAGGTCCAAGCATAGTACGCTCCATTCCTGATGAATCCGGAGGTAACGACTATTCTATCCAGCCAAGGGGCAGATGGGAGCACGTCAACTTGACTGGCGACTATTGCGGCGCGGTTGTTTTCGCGGTGGGATGCCGGGACCGCTGGGGGGACGGTCGGTTTGCTCCCTTGTTGTGTCGCCCCGAATCACCTTGCGAGCGGGACGCGCATGTCGCCGCCGGTCATTTCCTTGGGCAGGCCTTCCTGGAGGATTGCCAGCAGAGTGGGCGAGATGTCGCGGAGTGCGCCGTCGGTGCGGAGGCGGAAGTGAGGGGCGTCTTCGGCGACGTAGATGAACGGGACGGGGTTGGTGGTGTGAGCGGTGTGCGGACCGCCGGTGACGGGGTCCTTCATCAGCTCTGCGTTGCCGTGATCTGCGGTGATGAGCCATGCGCCGTTACGCTCGCGGACGGCTTTGTAGATGCGGTCGAGTTGCGCGTCGACGACTTCGCAGGCGCGGATGGTGGGCTCGAGCTGGCCGGAGTGGCCGACCATATCGGCATTGGCGAAGTTGGCGACGATGAGGTCGAAGGCGGTGTCGTTGACGGCCTTGACTATGGTGTCGGCGATGCATTCAGCACGCATTTGGGGAGCGAGGTCGTAGGTGGCAACCTTGAGGGAGGGACACATGATTCGTTCTTCGCCGGGGAAGGGAACTTCGATGCCGCCGTTGAAGAAGTAGGTGACGTGGGCGAATTTTTCGGTCTCAGCGACGCGGAGGTTGCGGAGCTGATGGGAGCTGAGTACGTTGGCCAGGATGTTGTCCATGGACTCGGGTGGGATGACCAGGGGCAGCTCGTAGAGCTTGTCGTAGCGGGTCATGCAGGTGTAGTGGAGATTCTTTGGGATCGATGAGCGGGGGATTGTCTGGTCGAGGGATTCCCATCCTTCGAGGTCGCGGCCGCCCTGCTTGTTGATGCCGCTTTCGCGGGCGAGGACCCGGGTGATCTGGCGGGCGCGGTCGGCGCGGAAGTTGAAGTTGATGCAGACGTCTTCATCACGAATCTGGCCGACGGGCTTGCCAGCGGCGTCGACGACCACGAAGGGGATGAGGAACTCGTCGGTAACTCCGTTGTTGTAGTTCTCCTTGATGCGGGCGACGGGGTCAGGGTAGGAACCGCCCTCGGCCTTGCCATTGACCATGGCGTCAAAGGCTTTGAGCTCGCGCTCCCATCTCTTGTCGCGGTCCATGGCGTAGTAGCGGCCGTTGATTGAGGCAACCTTGCCGACGCCGTACTCACGCATCTTCTGTTCGAGCTTTGAGATGAAGCCTGCGCCGGAGGTGGGGCCGGTGTCGCGGCCGTCCATGAATGCGTGGACGAAGACGCGCTGGAGGCCGTATTCACGGGCGGTGCGGAGGAGGGCGTAGAGGTGCTCCTGATGGGAATGGACGCCGCCATCGGAGACGAGGCCGAAGAGATGAAGCTGGCGGCCACCTTCCTGGGCGCGCTGCATGGCGGCGACGATGGAGGGATTCTTTTTGAATTCGTCTTTGGCGATGAGCTCGTCGATGCGGGTGATGTCCATATGGACGATGCGGCCGGCGCCGAGGTTGAGGTGGCCGACTTCGCTGTTGCCCATCTGGCCGTCGGGGAGGCCGACGAAGTGTTCGGAGGCGCGGATGAGGGTGTTGGGATACTCGCGGAGGAGCTTGTCGTAGGTGGGCTTGCGAGCGAGAGCGATGGCGTTGTCGGCGGTTTCAGCACGGTAGCCCCATCCGTCGAGGATGGTGAGGACGAGAGGACGCTTGGGCACGAAGAAGATACCTCGAATTCAAATCGATTTTCTCTACTAGGATAACCGGCTGGAGCTGGCGATCAGGTGTGCTGGTTCTCACACTTGATCAGTCGCCCGCGAAGACCGGGCACTGGCTGCTCGGGGGCCGCTTGGCCGAGTATTCCTTTGCTATTATTGGGGCCACAGAATAAGGGCGGAGGTTGCCCAAGATGTATTGCCCTGGATGCGGCGCCAGAATGCCGGAAGCGACGAGCTTTTGCCAAATCTGCGGGCGCAGTGTGTCGCCCCTAACGCGACCAATTAGGAGTGAGCAAGCCGTTCAGAGGTCCAACCCCGCCCGATCAAAGGACGATGAGTTGGAAGATCTCCTAGGCCGGTCGCCCGTGAGGGCTGATCGGTGCGTGATCTGTTCGACAAACGGGGAGTTGGCTTTGTTCGATTTCGGACTCGCAAGGATAAAGGTGACTCGAAACTGGACTGAGACAATTGCTTCTGCAGCCGTCTCAGCGGTATCGCTCCCCCTGATCGGTTTTGGGATGGTTCGATTGCCGGGCAAGACGACCACCACGAGAATGTTCAAGCTTCGAATGGCACTTTGCGAAGAGTGCCTTTCAGAATGTTGCGGTGGGTTCCCAGACCCATCAATCCATCCGTGGTTTCCTATCCTCTGGGAGTATGGATACAGACAGGTTGTTCCATCGCAGGCAATCTCTGGACGTTGAATTTGCTCGACCACCGAGGGCCCGTGGGAAGGCTCAGCGAGCTACCGGCGCGCCCCGAAGAACGGGGACGCAAGTTGTTGTCAATTCGTAATGTTGCGGCGATTCGTGATGTGCGATAGATTCCACGCGTGAATGAAAGAGTCTATTTTGCGTATATTGTGGCCAGCCGGAGCCGCACGCTTTATATCGGGATGACAGGGGATCTTCGGACGCGAGTCTTGCAGCATAAGAAGCGGACACGTGAGGGATTTTCATCGACGTACAACTGCAACCGGCTTGTGTGGTTTGAGCGGTTTGTGTCTCCGGAGGGCGCGATTGCGCGGGAGAAACAGCTGAAGGGGTGGGCTCGCGCGAAGAAGATTGCGCTGATCGAGAAGTGCAATCCGACGTGGCGGGACTTGAGCGAGGGATGGTACGGGGCGGATCCGACGGTGGACAAGGGGGGTGCGCTTTTGCGGCGGAGTTGATGGGGGACAGCGAGTGCAACTGCAAAAGCAA
>PMXB01000074.1 GCA_003165935.1 Acidobacteriaceae bacterium
GAGCGCGCGCTTGCAACAGCCGCGGGCCTCGGCTGGACCGGAAAGAATACCTGCCTCATCCATCCACGCCTCGGCTCGTTCGGATTTCTCGCCGTGCTGCTCACGTCATTGCCCGTCGCCAGCGAACCGGCCGCCACACTTGTCCATCCCGACCGCTGCGGCACCTGCACGCGTTGCATCGAGGCCTGCCCCACCAACGCGCTCGACGCGCCCTATCAAATGAATGCGTCGCGCTGCATCTCTTACCTGACCATCGAGCACAAAGGCCCCATGGATGAAGGCCTCATGGCCGGCATGGGACGACAGGTCTTCGGCTGCGACATCTGCCAGGATGTTTGCCCTTGGAATCGCAAGGCGCCCATCGCTGCCGACCCACAGCTTGAGCCGCGCCCCGAACTCGTGAACCCGCTACTCGACTGGCTCGCCGACATGGATCAGGCCGAGTTCGAAGCGCGCTTCAATGGCTCGCCCGTGCGCCGCGCTGGCTTCGACGGCCTGCGCCGCAACATCGCCATCGCCATGGGCAACAGCGGCCTCGAGCGCTTCGTTCCTGTGCTCAAGATTTGGAGTGACTCAACAGAAGAAGGCCTGCGCACCGCCGCGCAATGGGCGCTGCGCCGCCTTAGCCGCACCGCATGAATTCACCAGCAGGGAAGCTCAGCATCAATTGCTCTGTAACAGGGCACGACTTTAGTCGTGCCGACAATGCCTCCAAAACGACTGGGCTTTAGCCCCTGCGAGAGTCGCGTGGCTACAGTGCCGCCCAGGTACAGAGCCCGGTTGACAGATCCGCCTCAGCCGACCGGCATCACGTCCACCGCATTCAGCCCCTTGGGGCCTTGCTGACATTCAAACTCCACAGCCGCACCTTCGGTGAGTGTCTTGTACCCCTCCCCCTTGATCGCGGAGAAATGCACAAACACGTCCTCGCCGCTCTGCCGTTGAATGAATCCGTAACCCTTCGCCCCGTTGAACCACTTCACAACGCCTTGCTCCCTCACGCACACTCTCCTTGCTTCTTGTTCCGGCGCAACCCGCAAAAAGCGCACGGTCTGCACACACCGATTGCCACGACAGATTCGTCATGCAATCGAATGCGGCTTTCCTTTTTTATGTCAGGAAACTGCTGAGGATGCAAGAGGGAATCCGTGAGAATCGATAAAGTCGATTTTCGATTCGCTCCGCTTCACCGTTAACGCCGCAGCGCCAGAACCGCTATCCTAGTAGAGGACGCACTTTCCATGCGCAGAACGGCGCCTCCTGCCCCGCAGGAACCGGCACGCCTCGTTCCCCGTAAGAGTTGTGTATTGATCTGTTGGTTATGAAGGAGTAGTACGTGGCTGAGGTTTCTGATTCCAGTACCAAAGGTGTAGTCAACGTTGAAGTAGCAGGAGTCGTCGGCCAGGTTGCCGCCACCAAACTCTCCAAGTGGTATCGCTGGCGCAAGGATGGAAAGGCGCTCATCTCCTATTTACTTGATAGCGAAGTCCACACCTTTGCCTTCTCTGTGGCCGCCAACGCGATCCTATCCTTCATTCCCTTCATCGTGCTGCTCTACACGCTGTCGCTGTCGGTCTTCCACTCCAGAGAGATGGCCGGCGTGGTCAACGACATCGTCAACCTCTTCATGCCCTCCAACCAGGACTTTGTCGAGAAGGGCCTTGTGGCCGCCGTCCCGCGCCACGGCGTCCAGGCCCTCAGCATGGTCATGATTCTTATCAGTTGCACGGGAATCTTTCTCCCGCTCGAAGTAGCGCTCAACCAGGCATGGGGCATCGCCAAGAGCCGCAACTACCTTCTCAACCAGTTGGTCGCCTTCGGCCTGGCCATCGCCATGGTCGGCCTTGCGCTGCTCAGCATCCTGCTCAACACCATTGAGAAGACCGTAGTCGCGTTCATCCTCTTGCAGCACACTGACTGGTTTATCTACGGCTGGGTCAACTATGCGTGGCTCGCCATCTCCACCGGCGCGGCGTGCATTGTGTTTTTGTTCCTCATCTACTGGCTGCTGCCCAACCGCAAGGTCCCATGGCGTCCGGTCCTGCGCACGTCCATCTGGACAGGACTCGTCTGGCTCGCAGCCAAGTATGCTTTCGTCGCCATTCTTCCGCACATGGATCTCAAGGCCCTCTACGGGCCCTTCTATGTCTCAGTCGGTCTGCTCTTCTGGGCTTATGCGTCAGGGCTCATCCTATTCGCGGGCGCGCAGTTCAGCGTCTCGCGTTGGGGGGATAAGAAGTAGACGGGCCAAAATCAGCTCGTCACTGACTAATGGCGCGTCTGGAAGACCCCATACGTCGATTCGCACGGGCTCCCGTCAATCTCAGCGGGGTGAAATTTGTATTGTCTCGCTGCTTCAACCAGACGGCCCGGAGTGTCCATTGCAGTTGCGCCGACGATCCCTTGCATATATATAACTTCAAACTCTCTCATAGCGCCATGCCGGTCCACAATGCCATGCATGATCATGTCCGGGTAGGTCTCTTGCTGGCTGATAATTCCAGATGCTTTGATGATCTCGGGGAACTTGTCCGCGTACCAGGTGAGCGGTCGAAGTGTCATTCCGGCCTCCGCAGGCTCGCCGGGGAGTTCGAACACAGAGGGATCGACATCACCCGCCCTCTCCACCACAACATCGGCAGTCAACAAGTCACGAACCGCACCTGCCTGGATTGATATGTGCCTCGGAACGACCCTCCCCGCAAATACCACGTCGTCCTGAAAAGTGGTTACGATGTCATTTTCGTTCGATTGAACGAGCAGGCCCCCTGAAAGAAAGACATAGGCGCTGCCCTCGTTGATGTGGCTTGAAATCCCTTTGCTTGCCGAGATGCGCATCAAAGTATGGTCTCCGACCGTCGAGCGATCCATCTTCCAGTTGAAGTGTCGCACTCGCAAATCCGGAGAAAGCACATAGTGTGCGATTGGGTTGAGCAAAGCTTCGATGAGCATGATCACGCGGCTTGGCTCATATTCCGAACTGGCCTGCATCTTCCTGACCCGGCCGGAATGCGTCTCGACAGCGTGGTAGCTCCCCAGTGCTACTTCTCTCCGCCATTGCTGTGGAGACAACCAGGTCTCCTCGTAAATTCCATCCCCGATTGCAAATTCGGATTTCTCTTTCGCGGGGAGCAACTCCACTCCAGGGAACGCATGAAAACTGACTTTCATGTGAAACGGGGCGGACCCCAACGCACGCAGATTCAACTGTTCGCTCGCTCGCTCAAACCAGCCGAGCGCGTCTTTTGGGTCGTGCTTTTGGTTGGCTGGGTTCGGTTGCGCGATCGCTGACAAAGCGATAAGCCAAGACAGGCTCAAACAGATGACCCTAAGCATATCCTCCTATTCGGGTCGGAACGGGCTGGACAAACCGCTCATCAATGGGTCTGTTGTGGTGGAAGAGTGATGAAGTAGACGCCCGTAACAGTTTCGCAGGGGCTTCCGTCGATCTCAGCCGGACGAAATCTAGTCTTCCTTGTCGCGACGGCTAAGCGCCGCGCGGCGTCCTCAGGGTCCGACCCGGCATTTCCTGGTGAATACATAGCATAGACGATCTCAAATTCCCTTACGGTGCCGTGCCGGTCGATAATCCAACGGCTGATCATATTCGGATAGGCGGCCCCACCCAAATTCCCACTGATTAACTCCGGCGCCTTGGCTTCGTACCGATGCAGCGGCCGGAGAGTCATCCCAGGGGTCGCCGCTTCCCCAGGAAGGTCGAATGCGGATGGATCGAGGTTTCCCGGCGCTTCTACCTCAACCTCCGCAGTCAATAGGTCGCGAGCCGCGCCCGCCTGGATTGAGATGCGCCTTGGGACCGCCTTACCCGCGAACAGCACGTCGTCCTCCCAGGTAGTTACTATGTCGCTTTCGTTGGATTGCAGAAGCATTCCTTCGGGGAGGAAAACATACGCGGTTCCGCCGGTGATGTGACTTGAGACATCGGAGCTCGTCGAGATGCGCACAAAGGAATGACCTTGAACGGACGCGCGATCTATCTTCCAGTGGATACGGGGTTCTTGCATCTCCGGCGACAGTGAATAGCGCGGGATAGGGTTGAGCAGCGCTTCCATCAGCATGAGCACGCGGCTTGGTTCGTAGTCGGAGCTGGCATCCATCTTCCTGCCCCTTTCGCTGTGCGTCTCGATTGCGTGAAAGTTCGCCAAGGTGACTTCCCTTCGCCACTGGTTCGGGGATACCCACGTCTCCTCGTACACTCCGTCTCCCGAAATGATTTCCGACTTATCTTTTGGCAACAGTTCCATGCCGGGAAACGCATGAAACGCCACTTTCAGATGGAAGGGTGCAGATCCCAGCGATCGCAGATTCATCCGCTCGCTTGCCCCCTCGAGCCACCCCAGCGCATCCTTGGGGTCGGTCTTTGCCCCCCTCCCACTCTGCTGGGCCGGCACCGGCAATACCGTCAAACAAAACAGCGAAAAGACGAAAACCTTCAGCATTCTCCACCCAACTTGCCGTCGAACGTCTTTGGTCCAGTAAAGGCTGCTCAAGCCTTCAGGCCACTCAACAACCGAGTCGGATTGCGAACAAAGCCTCGCCCGACAGCTCCACGATGCCAAAGGCCGGGGAGCCTTCGGGCGGTCCGCTCTCGCTCTGAGCATTAGTCTGATGTGCACCACTCGGACCAGCAACTCGCAACTGAACTGCTCATCGTATTTGCACAATTGGTCTCGCATGGCGCTTCCTGCTGCGGCGCATCAAAACACTCCTGTTCGGGTGTCGTCGATACTGTGCACATCAAGGTGCCGCCGACGTAGCCGCAACTCAAAACCGTCCAATATTGAGTGGAGTAACACAATTGGGTCTGGCCGCCTCCGCCGCCCTCCTGTGCACAGTTCCAAGAGCATTGGGACATCGTTTGCTGGGCACTTGCCATGCACTGGTTAATTCCAACAGAGTCGCAGTAGTACCAACCATCAGCGGCCTTCACCCTCGTTGGCATTTCCAGCGCCATACCAATGAGCAGCGCAACAAACGCGAGCTTCAAAAGTGGCTTCATACATTTCCTTTCAAAGATTGAGTTGAAATGAGGCTATTGCAGCAGCGTCTTCGCGACTTGCTGCTGCGCGGATTCGTCAAGTCTCCCGGGCCAAGCCCCTTTCACCCTGCCCGAGCTGTCGACCTGAAGAAGAGTCGGAGTTCCCGACACACCCATCGAACCGGGGTTCGCCGAAGCGGTCTGCGTACCGGTGATTCCCGATTTATCCAACCACTCCTCCGCCTCGTGCCTAGACTGCGGCAAGACGGCAATGACGTTCACCTTGTTCTTAATCTCGGGAATCGGCTTCTGGTAAAACGGAAGGCTGTCCTGGCAGAAGTGACACTGTGTCGAGACAACTATCAGCAGTGTGTCCTGGTTTTGTGGGAATTGCACTCCAGACAGGCTAACCGTGGTTCCCACCAGCGATGTTGGGCCGGGCAACTTGGGCGCGGCGGATTTATGAAAGATGCCACCGCGCGCGGCAATTACGATGAAGACTGCCACTCCAACGATGATCGCGAGGTTCGCGGCCCGGTCGAGGTGTTTGAAAATAAGACTTAAGGCATGTTTCAAGGTGCCCCCAGTGCTCGGCGGCAACGTCGCAAGTTCTTCTTCGGGGTCGTTAGAGCTGATAGGTGGTAGCTCCCACCCAGGAGGCCCTGAGCTATAAGAATAGTTGCAAAGACTATGGAACATTCTGGCCTAACTGTCAAGTAAAATCCGTGTTACTTATTTAATTAGAAATGGTAACTTGTTTTGTGTATTGGTTGGTTGACAGCGCAGGAATCTTGTATTCGAGACTCTGGAGTTACTGTCAGGTCGCCTTGTCTGGCCTGCCCAATCTACAGTTCGTATGTCCAATGACCTAGATCATAGCCTTTTATCTCACCTTGGCCCTGAATTGCGGTAGGCGTGATTTAGATCACTTATCCTCTTCGACAGGTTGGGCCCAGGCGGCCGAAGATATCGCCCCTACTTCACGCTGAACGACTTCACCGCGATCGCGTTTGGCCCGCGCCCCGTGGGCAGCAGCGTGAAGAGCTCCGCCTTCTCCGTGCGCGTGCGAATCACGGCCACATCCGACGAGCGATTGTCCACCACAAACAGCAGGTTGCCGGCCGTCGAGAAGGCCATCGCCGAGGGTCCGTCGCCGACGTGCACCGAGTTCATTCGCTTGCCATCGGGGATCGAGTAGATCGTCACATACTGCGATTGAAAGTTCGCTTCATACAGCACCAGATTGTCGCCGGAAACCAAGCCCTGGATGGGATCTTCGCCCATCAGGTAGGCTCCTGCCACGTCGTCCGTATTCGTATAGATCTCTGAGATGGTATTCGAGGCGGAGTTCGACACAAACACTTCGCCGCCATCCGGCTTCAGCGCCAGTTGTACCGGCGCATGGCCCACATCCATGAGGGCGACCAGGCGGTCAGGTTGAGTAGTGCCGGCCTGGGTACCAGCCTGCGTCCCGCTCGTTGCTGTCCGCGCCATAGCAATCGACATCACCTGGTGGCCTGCCGAACATGCGACAAACGCTTTCGAAGAATCTGGCAGAATCACGACATCGTCGGCTCCGGGGCAGTTCTCGAATACGGCGCGCAGCCCGCCCGCAGGCGCATCGAATATTGAAACAGACCCGTCGCCGCGGTTCGCAACCACAAGCGTCTTGCCATCGGGCGAGAGGCGCACCTCTACCGGCTCCTTGCCGGTTCCGATGCGTGCAATCTCACGCCGGCTCGCGAGGTCGAGCACTGAGATTGCGTTGGATCCTGAATTCGCAACCCACGCCAGGTTTCCGTTCGGATTTACCGCGATGGATACCGGCGCGCGAAGCACGGGGATCGTCGCCACCACTGAGTTGTTCTCGGCGTTGACAACCGAGACCGAGCCCTGCCCCGTCTCCGCTCCGGCATTCAACACGTAGACTTCGTTCTTTGCCGGGTTGGCCGCCACAGCCAGTGGATTCTGGCCCACGCGAATCTCACGGTCAAGGCGCAGATTCACAGCGTCAAGAATGGTCAGCGTTCCGCCCTGCCCATTGGTTACGTAGACATATTCGCGGTAGTTGGCCGGGTACTGCGGAAAGTCGTGCGGCTGGCAGCCGGTGAGAAACGAAATGAACCCGGCCAACCCAATGGCGAGCGCCGGCGCCTTGGATGAGCGTGCCTTTATGCGCCTGCCATTCGTGCGCTGAGCGTTCATGCGTCTAAACCGTGGGCTCTGCAACGTGAATCCCGCGGGCCAGCGTTCGTCCTACGATGGGAGCGATCTGCCCGATCTCGTACATCAAACGCGCAAACTGTTCCGGATAAATCGCCTGCGGCCCGTCAGAGAGCGCCTTGTCGGGTTGATGGTGCACTTCCACCAGCAGCCCGTCCGCGCCCGCAGCCACTCCGGCGCGCGACATCGGCAAAATCGCGTCGCGCTTGCCCGTTCCGTGGCTCGGGTCCACCAGGATGGGCAGATGGCTTAACGCCTGCACTGAAGGAATGATGCTCAGGTCGAGCGTATTCCGCGTATGGTCGGCAAAGGTGCGCACACCGCGCTCGCATAAAATGACTTCGTAGTTGCCCTCGCTCATCACATACTCGGCACTCATCAGGAACTCTTCCAGCGTCGCGCTCAAGCCCCGCTTCAGCAGCACCGGCTTGCGCAGCTTGCCCGCGCGCTTGAGCAGCGAAAAGTTCTGCATGTTCCGCGCGCCAATCTGGATCACGTCGGCCCACTCGTTCACGTGGTCGAGCGATTCGTTGTCCAGCGCCTCGGTCACAATGCGCAGCCCAAACCGATCGCGAATCTCGGCCATGATGCGCAGGCCTTCCACTCCCAATCCCTGGAAGGAATACGGCGAGGTCCGGGGCTTGTAGGCTCCCCCGCGAAAGAACAGCGCTCCGTTGGTTGCCACCTGCTCGGCAATCGCGAATGCCTGCTCGCGGCTTTCAATCGAACACGGGCCGGCAATGATCGCCAGGTCGCGGCCACCAATGGTTGCCTCAGGGCAACTGCCCGTGCGGGGGAAGTGGATGACCGTGTCCTCTTGCTTCACGTCCCGGCTCGCCAGCTTGTACGCCTTTGACACACGAATGACCTCGGAGACCCCGGAAAGCGTCTCAAATCTCTCCTGCTCAACTGCGCCGTTGTTTCCAGTGATGCCGATTGCCGTTCTCTGTGCACCGGGGATGGGATGTGCGCGGAAGCCCATCTGTTCAATTGCCGCGCAAACAGCCTGAATCTGTTCAGGCGTCGCATGCGCCTTCATCACTACCAACATAAACGGCCCCTCAGCCAACAAGTCTAAAGGGTTAACAGCACGAAGGGCAATGGATATAGAAAGTGGCAGTGGTTGAGTCTAAATTTACGCCCTTACATTTTCCTTCTATCTCGTGCGAAGATATTTCGATGATGAGCCAACCACTTCTACGTCTAATTGTCGCCTATGCAATGGGAGTGTTTTTCCTGGCGGAATCCTTCAACCCGAATTTCTGGCGAGCGAACATCGCGACTTGGAATCCAATTGTCCACGTATTTATCGCAATGTTCGGCGTGGCATGCATTATTCAGGCGGTTGTCATCCACAGACAGCTTAGGAGCCAAAAGGGCTGAATACACCTGCGCAAGCACCGTGGCTTGCAAGGTTGTTCAACGGAAAACGGAGAGCGACCCTGGCCGCCACCGCTTGTTCGTCCCTTGTGAACACCCAACGCACGTGCACATTTGGATCGCAATCCAACGCCTCGATCGCGCCAGAGCGGCGCAAAATCAGCGCTCTTTATCAGAGAAGTCGTTGGAGTTTGTCGCCACAATCGCCGGTGCAAGCAGAATTCCAATGAACGCCAGAAAGATCATAAGGTCATGCATCATGTCGTAAGCCGCCTATAAAGAATGAATCTCTAGATAATGATCGGCGGAATTAGGCAAGACAGGAATGCAACTTAGGCCCGTGCGGCCCAACCTCGGGGGGATCGGCCCACTACCTCTTCGTAACTCCAAAATGGAACCATCGTGCGGCTGGGCCGGAAACTGTGGTTTGAGCCGATGAACTGGGAGCCCCACCCTCGCCGCGTTCTTGTTTTTGCGGCTTGGGGTTGGATGGACCATCAGCGCTGGGCGCCCCATCCCCGGGCGCGCCTTTGTCTCTCGTGCCAGGGGTGGGAGATCGACAATCTCCACCTGCCACTCGAAACAAGCCATCAATATTGGGTGAGAGTGAAGTTGCCCTAATTCTGATTCGACGCCCGGCCCGCAACGCGCTTCAGCCCGCTCCACTTCAGCCCCAGCCATGCGAGGTACCCGAGTTGAATCGCCCAGGTCACAGAGTAGGCCGCGACGCGGAAGGCATGGTCGATGGGAGCGACCATCAGGTCGTGCTGCTCCTGCGTCATGTGCAGCCGCCAGTCCCTCGGTGGCTCCGCGGGCGCTGCGTAGAGGCTGTATAAGGCGAAGACAAGAAGAGCGATCGGTACGAGTGCGGCGATTTGTGCAACGGCCTTTTTCAATGGAGTCCTCTATATCTTAATTAGGCATTGAGCGATTGCTCGGCTTCAGCAGCGGCAATTGCCTGTTGCTTCAGTTCGAACCGATGGCGCAGGATCAGCACCAGGATTCCCCAAAACAGCCACGCTGCCATGTTCCAGAGGAACGGGCGCAGTATCTCAGGGGCCATGCCCGACGCCCTGTCTCCCCCGAAGACCGGACCAGGATGCTGGCCGGGGATGCGGTTGGCTATGTAAACGATGGGGACTCCAATGCCCCCGAAGATGCCAAGCACGGCGGAAGATGTACGCATCTGCGCGCCGGAGGCAAATCTGCGCATAAGCAGGTAGCTGACGTAGATAAGCCAGAGCAGCAGCGTCGTTGTGAGACGCGCGTCCCAGGCCCACCAGATGCCCCATGCGCGATAGCCCCACAGGGGTCCCGTGACGAGCACGACAGTGCAGAACACGATGCCCACTTCCGCGCCGGAAACCGCCCACGCATCCCATGCGAGCGCCTTGGCCGCGTTCTTTTCGCGAAGCACGAGATACCCGATCGAGCCCGCCATCGAGATGGCAAAGAATGTAAATGCCACCGTTGCCGAAGGCACATGGTAGAAGATGATGCGGTAGGCGTCTCCCTGCATCATCTCCGCGGGCGCGTTGACAGCCAGTTCGAACGCCCACACCAGCAGTGCGATGCAGATGGCGGCATAGACACCGAAAAGAATCTTTTTCATCGAAGCCCCAGTGTGACCATCTCAGTTTACAACGCGCAGAGCGAGCCAAACCGGCTACTCTGAGCGCAAAACAGTCTCAAATAACAACAGCGATACGGTCGTGTAAATGATGTCGTAAGCAGCCAAAAGCTTGATCCAGATGGTGGGATCGAACTCTCCGGTAAAGATGCCGGTAGTCGCGTTCACCATGGCCATGAGCGCCGGCGTGAAGATGGGAAACAGAATGAGCGGCAGCAGTAGCTCTCGGTTGCGGCTGTTGATGGAGAGAGCCGCGAAAAAGATTCCGTTGGACACCAGCGCCCAGGTGCCGAGTGGCAGCACTAAAAGCAGCAGCCAGGCATTCCCGAGAATATGCAGGTTATAGAAGACCAGGAAGACCGGCGCCAGCAGAATCTGCACCACTGAAACGAAGAGGAAATTGGCCAGCACCTTGGCCAGATAGAGTTGCGCGCCCCCGGTCGGCGCCATCCGCTGGGCGTCGAGTACTTGATGGCGAATCTCCCGCGCCCACGCCTGGTTCAGCGCGCTCACCGACGCGAACATGGTGGCCACGCACAGCACGCCGCCCGCTATATCTCGCGAGAAGGCGCCGCGCGGGTCAAACGAAATCGAAAATAGCACCACCACCAACAGCGAGAAGAACAGCATGGAATTGATGGCCTCTTTCGAGCGCCACTCAATGCGCAGATCCTTCACCAGGTGAGTCAGCAGGGTATCGATCATCGCGTCCCCGCCTCCTGCCCACCATGCGGTTGATGCCGCGTTGCATCCTTCGTCAGGTCCGCCGTCTGCACTTCCACTTCCAGCGCCTGTGCCGCGCGAAGATAATCCTCCGGGCTCAGGATGAGCTGCGTCCCGCGCGCTCCCGCGGAAACACTGATGCGGTCAAACAGAACCGCCGTCTCGTCGATGTAAACCGGATAGGGCTTCCGCGCGCCAAACAGCGTAACGCCCCCGCGAATGTATCCCGTCAGCGGTTGCACGTCTTTCAGCGGCGCCATCTCTGCCTTGCGCAACCCTGCGGCCCTGGCCAGCTTTTTGAAGTCCAGCTCGGCATCGCCAGGGATCACCGCAAAGCGATACTCCCCCGGCCCACCGGTGACCAGCAGCGTCTTGAACACCTGCTCCGCGGGCATGCCAATTTTTTTCGCCACGGTGATGGCAGACAGATCTTCCGGATCAACTTCGTACTCGCGCAACTCAAACGGAATGCCAAGCGACTCCAGGAACCGTGCGCCGTTGGTCTTCATAGCGTCGGGCTCCCCTGGTCGAACGAAGCAACGCGCCCGCCCTTCAGCGCCAGCACCCAGTCGGCAATCGGCGCGGCGTGCTCCCTCTGGTGCGTGGTAATCACGATCGTCCGGTTGCCGTGCCTGAACTTTGCCAGCAACTTGACCATCTGATCGACGCTCTCCACATCCATATTGGAGAAGGGCTCATCCAGCAGCAGCAACTCCGGCGCAGGCAGCAGCACACGCGCCAGCGAAGTCCGCTGCCGCATCCCCTGCGAATACTGCCCCAGCGGCCGCTTCAGCTCAGGATCGAGCCCCACCTGGCGCAGCGCCTCGGCGGGAGACAGGCTCGGCCTGCCCTTGTAAAGTTTGGAAAAGTAGCGCAGGTTTTCTTCCCCGGTCAGCTCGTCGTAGAGCATGGGAGCATGGCTCATGTAGCCAATCCGTCCCCGCGCCTCGTCCTGGTGCGGCTCCANNTCGCCGATCAGCACGTAGCAGCGGCCCGGCTCAAGATCGACCGTCACCTGCCGCAAGGCGGCAAACGATCCAAATAATTTGGACACGCCATCGAGCCGCGCGCTGAAGCGGGCGCTAGTGGTTGCCGGCGCCTGCGTCATCGGCGCTTCGGTGGGAGGCACCATCATCTCTAGGAAACCTCTGCACAATTGGCTTTGTATCAGGGCACGACTTTAGTCGTGCCGATCAGGCCAACAGAATGATTCGGCTTTAGCCCCTGCAATTCCTGGCTCAACGGAAACGCCATTCTCGCCCAGAGGTTCCCTAGCTTGCCGGAACGCCAGGCTGTGCCGCGCTTGAAACGTTCGACTTCGCCGGCGACGCGCCAGGCTTCGCGTCGCCCGGATGCAGCGGCGTAGCGGGCGCATATTTGCTGGCACACTTGGCCTGCAACCCGTTCGCGTGGAACACACCATCCCGGCCGTATGAGCCCTCGGCCAGAGCCATCGAGTCGTCCTTGAACGTGTCCGGTGGCGGCTCTGAGCCGGCGTAGGTCACCTTCAGCAGCCGGCCAGTCGGCGCCTTTGGCGAGTGGCTCTCAAACTCGTTCAGCATAAAGGTTACGTGGGGGCCGTTGGTCTCAATCGAGCCGGGAACCACAAAGCCCTCAACGCGCAACTGGCTGTGAAAGGCCTTGTCGCCCATGCCGCCCAGCTCCGCAATCGTTACGTAATAGCTCTTGTTGGCGCCATACCCTGAAAAAGCCAGCCAGCCGACGGTACCCACGATAATTACGCAGGCCAAGCCAATGCGCATTGTGTTTGCAGGAATCTTCATCTCAACCTCTTACGATACGAGTGCCGGACAGCAGGGTCAACCGCCGAGTGGAAAGAAACAGCCGCATCTCAGCCTGCTATTCCCGTTTTCCTAAGGCGGATCCCCAGGGGAATCCCCGGAATTCGATCTTCCTATGCCACCCCGTAAAGGGGCTTCCTCGACTGACGACGCTCATTCTCATGCAGAGCGTCCACCAGACTCCGCTCCAGTTCAAGCGCAGAGTTCTGCGCCTCAATCACCAACTTCTGCACCGCCGCATAGTCTCCTCTGGCTGCGGCCAGCTCAATTCCAATCAGGCTTTCAATTAAACCAGTTGTATGCATCTTTTACCTTGAGCCCGTGTTTCGTCTTGAGATCATTGTGCAGGGGTTGGGGCCGGGTTTCATGTGATCTAAATCACCTCAGATCGCCCCCTCCCGCCATCTGCGGTGGTCCAGAAAACGGGGCAAGACGGGGATTGCTCGCTCTGGCGCGCCATTTCTTTTCCGCAGTGTGGGAAGGCGGGGGAAGTACGATCTTGTCAAGGAGCCCGGACCATCCGCCGGTCAGAGTTGACCGGTCACGCGGCACCTGCGTCCAAGAGAGAACGATGCGCCTCTGGCTAAACCGCAACAGCGATGTGAACCTGCGCGAACAGCTCAGCACCCAGATCGTCCTGGGCATCCTGTGCAACGAGCTTGCCCCCGGCGAGCGGCTGCCCAGCACGCGAGAGCTGGCGCAGCGCCACGGCATCCATCCCAACACCGCCAGCGCCACCTATCAGGAACTCGAAGACCAGGGCTGGCTTGAGGTCCGCCACGGCAGCGGCGTCTATGTGCGTGCCACCCGGCCGTCAACTCCGCTCTCCCCTGAGATGGCCATCGACGAGCTGATCGGCACCCTGGTGGCCCGTGCGCGCAAACTCGGCGCCGATGAGAAACTCCTGCGCGCGCGCATCGCCCGTTGGCTAGATCTTGCCCCGCCCGCCCGCTGGCTATTGATTGAGCCGGACGCCGCCCTGTGCGAGATCGTCCTCACCGAGCTTTCCACCGCCCTCAGCCTGCCCATTGTCGGATGCACCCCCGAGGAGTGCGCCGACCCAGCCGTGCTGTCCGGGGCCATGCCCATCGTGCTGCCCAGCAAGGCCGCGTGGGTCCGCGCGCTGCTGCCGCCCGGCACGCCGCTCACCACGCTCCGCGTCCACCCCATCGCGCCCGAGCTGCAGAACTACCTCAAGCGCTATATGCCCCAGAAGCAGGGCTCGCTGGTGGGCATCGCCTCCCACTGGAGCGAGTTCCAGCGCTTTGCCCAGGTCATGCTGGTGGCCGCCGGGCTGCCCGCTGACACACTGCTTGTCCGCGACGCGAACGAGCCGGGCTGGGACCGCGGCCTCGAAGAAACCGTCGGCGTGGTGGTCGATTCGGTCACCGAACGCGAGTTGCCCGCGGGCGTCCACCCCATGCGATTCACGCTCCTCGATGCCGACGGCATGTCCCACCTGCGCGCCATGGAAGCCGCCAGCCACGCGGCGGCCGATCGGAATTAGTAGCGCCGGTCTCTAGACCGGCTGTCCTGGGGGCGTCCCCGCCCTCAGAGGATTTCGCGCGGGATTTCTCCACCACTGTGACACTCGAGAAACTGTAACAACCCCTCACATCTCAACCTGTGAACTGCCTACGATTGCCTCCAACGAACCTGGAAAGGAGGCAAACGATGCGGTGGTTGGATCATTTCTTTCTGGTCGTCGGCATCATCCTGCTCGTGCTCCTGGTAGTCGTCGTCAAGACCATGAATTAACAGTCCGTTAGCAGGGTCCATGTCACAACCCAATCAGGAAAGGAGGAAGGAATGTTCGATGTCCTGATGCACGTTCTAAAGGTCGCTTTCATCGTTGCAGGGGTTATAGTCGTCGCACTCTTAGTGCTCGCCGTGCGAAGCACGATTTAGCTGCACGTTTGAGGGGGCGCAACGCAAATATCAAAAGGAGACAGGGACTATGTATCAGAGAGTCTTGCAGTGGGCGCTGGTCGTCTGCGTCGGCGCAACCATCGCGGTGGAAGCCGTCGGCCAAGCGCCGCCCAGCGCGCCTCAAACACCACCCACCCCGCCAGACATGACCGGCTGGTATCGCGTGGGTGACCTGTATAACGGCCAGAGAATTGCCGTGAGTGTCGGCTCGGGCCTCCCGATCCACTGCGTCTTTCGCGGAACAACGGATCATTCGTTGCTGTGCGACCAGGGCATTCGGCTGTTCGGCATCCACCACCGTGAGATCGCGCGCGACGATGTCGAGCGGGTGCGTACCGACGACGCCGCACACAAAAGCGACATTGTCGCGCTCACTTGTACAGGCACAGGGGCTGTTCTTGGCGGCGTGTCACCTCTAACGACCGACGTAGGCTCAGGGTTCAAGGCCGCAGCCATCGGGGGTTTGATTGGTGCGACCATCGGAAGCCTCGCCTCGCTTCCTATTCAGCTTTCCAATGATGACAAGACCATCTATACGCACCGGAGGCATCCGGCGGCCGCACATCTTCGCTGGCCTCTCAGGAGGCGGCCTACTGGGCAGATCGAAGTTGCGCAGGTGCAGTAGAGGGCGTGCTATCCCGGCCCTAAGGGAACGCATAGACGATAAGTGGGTTGAGTTTGTCGAGCTTATCCGCGGTTTATGGGTGTGGGGGCGGAAAAGCTGCTCAATTGGCCGGCAGTGCGGGGTGCGGCCGCGTCAACACGTTCCCTCTGTGGCCAGATCGCCACAATTGCTGGGCTAGCTACCAAAGCGATGAATGCGGAAGCGATCAGGATCACGGTCATGCGAAAACTCCTCCGTTCTCCCCAGAAGTCGCCTCGTGTCTCTACGGGTTGAACACTGTCTGAGAAGCAAACAGTGTGCCAATCTGGCGCAGAAACGCCTTGGCCATTGGAATCAAATATTTAGGGGGAGAATCCGGAAAAGGCAAGCGTTCACGGCTGTAAACGGGGGTTTACTTTTGAGCGCACCAGCGCTCCGCATGTACACAGTGCGAACAGCATTTCTTGCGAGGCCACAGCCGCCGGGCGGTCAAGCACCGGAGCTTGCAGCCCGCCGCTTAGCCCCGCTGCATGGGCGAGGACGCGAGAGCTTTGCTCAGTTTGCCCGACGGGCGAGCCTCATCCTCGAGCTTCCTCTCAGGAAACAAGGCGACCAAAGCAGGGCTGGCGACAAGCAGAACAAACGCGATTGCGATGCAAACCACAACCATCTGAGGTTCCTTTGCGGAGGCTACCTCTGGGACCGCGATCTCTTCAGCCGGAATGGGCGCTCAGATCAGGTAACCGAGAGAATCACCCTCGTGGGTAACGTTCAACAGTATTACCAATCTACGCCAAATCTGCGACATATCTAAGGAAAAGTGCCTGTTTACGGGACAATCCTTCTGCATAAAAGAGGTCAGGCCGCATCCCCCAAAGGTGTTACCTTCGGCGATAAGCGCCCTGAATTCAGAGAAGGGTTACTGTGGTAACATTCGCGTTCCGCCCCTGCGGCCCGCCTATTGCACTGCGTTCAGCGTATCCGCAGCCCCGTCCACAGCACGTGTGAGCACTTCGAGCTGCTCCTTGGCGAGCTGCGCATTCCGGCTGTCGATCGCCTCGCTCACCCCCGGAATCACCACCGCCGCGTAGCCCGTGAACTCGCCCGGAGCAAACACAACGTGCTTGTACCAGGGCCGATTGGGCAGGCCTTCTTGCGAGATAAAAGCCCCCTCCGTCTCTCTGAGGGCCACGTTCATCTTCGCCATGTCCCCGGCCGGCGTCAGTTGCCGGGCATGGATCCGCTGCGCAGCCGCGAGGAACCGCAGGTTTGCTGCCTCCAGCGAGCCAAAGTCCAGGCCGCTCATCCCGGCCTCCTGCGCCTT
>PMXB01000353.1 GCA_003165935.1 Acidobacteriaceae bacterium
TTCCCGCCAAACAGCCCGTGCTCCCACTTCAGCAGGTCGCCTGTTGTCGAATAGATCGATCCCGCAGCCCACGGCACCGTCATTGACTCCGACCGCGACACAACCAGTCCCTTCGGCCCCGGCATGTATCCCTCATCCCGCTTCGGCAGCACAAGTTCATCGCTGTCCAGACCGGAATCCTTCATCCCCAGCGGCTCAAAGATCCGCTCACGCAACAGATCCCCATACTTCCTGCCGCTCACTTTTTCGATCACTGCGCCCAGCACCTCAAAGTTCGAGTTGCTGTACGCGAACTTGCTGCCCGGCTCAAAATCCAGCGGCTTGTCTTTGAAGAGCGACAGCTCCTCATCCGTCGTATGAGGATTCATCCGCCAGGTCCCAAACTCCTTCATGTCTGTAAAGCTCGGAATCCCCGAGGTGTGCCCCAGCAGATTGGCCAGCGTGATCTTCTCCCAGGTCTTCGGCGTGTCCGGCAGGTACTTGCTCACCGGATCATCAATCTTCAGCTTCCCATCCTGCTGCAGCAGCAGCACCAGCGTCGCCGTAAACTGCTTGGTCAACGAGCCCAGCCGGAACTTCGCCTCCGGCGTATTGGCCACATCCCACTCCACCACCGCCTTGCCGTACCCCTTGTCCAGCAGGACCTTGTCCCCTTCCGTCACCAGTACGGTTCCCATGAACGCATTGTTCGGCGTGTATGAATTCGCCACCTGGTCCAGCCGCGTCTTCAACGCCGCATCATCCGCTGTCTGCGCCGCTGCACTCTGCACCATCCCCAAAAAAACCACGGCACATGCCGCCCCACTCATCAATCCACGCATCGCTTCTCCTTTTTTCATTCCCGGCCGCTGAAGCGCGCCGTAGTCCGCAACCGCGCCGAAACACACAACAACTTCAAGGTCTGCATCTTCCTACGCAGTCTCGTATCCAATGGTTCAAGCCGAGGCAAGCTTATCACTTACCAGCCACACGTCCGCCGTGGTCTCCCCCACCATCGTTCAAGCGTCTCAAAGCCCCCGCCCCCATCGTCTATCCTGAAATCTCTAAACCGGAGGTCCCGGATGCTCTCCCCTTCTGTCGCAGCGCCGCCTCACCCTACTCCCCCTGAAACCATCGCCGAGGCCCTTGACCACATCGGCCCTCTCCACGGCATGCCCTTCGAGGATCGCCTCTGGCTCGCGCGTAACGGCCACGAGCGCATCGCCCACGCCGGCGACATCCTATTTGAAGAGGGCGCACCCGCCGAACACATGATGCTCATCCTAAAAGGCGAAATCCATGTCCGCCGACAGCGCTCCGGTCCCATGTCGCTCTTCATCGGCCGCTCCGGCCAGATGACCGGCCTCCTCCCCTTCTCCCGCATGAAAAGCTACGGCGGACAAGGCTTCGCAGCTACCGACGTCTGGGCTCTCCTCGTCCATCGTTCGCTCTTCCCTCAAATGCTCACTGCCATCCCTTCCATGACGCAGCGCATCGTCTCCACGCTCCTCGATCGCGTCCGCGAGGTCACGCGAATTGAACAGCAGGCCGAAAAGCTCACCGCTCTAGGCAAGCTCGCCGGAAACCTCGCCCATGAGCTCAACAACCCCGCCTCAGCCGCGCAGCGCGCCGCCTCCGGCCTGAATGAAGAGCTCCGCGCCAACCGCAAGAACCGCTTCAAGCTCATCAACCTTTGCCTCACCGATGAGCAGATCTCCGCAGTCAAAACCTGGGAGCTCAAAGTCCTCGTCGGACCCGTCCACTCGCCCGATGTCCCTGAGACCCAGCACGCCTCTGTCTCCCTCCTCGCCCGCGAGGAATCCATCCGCGCCTGGCTCGCCGAGCTCGACTGCCCTGAGCCCTGGGACGTTGCGGCGCCGCTTGCCGAGCAGGGTATTACCGTCGACGAGCTCAATGAGCTCCGCGCCGTACTTCCTCCTGACGCAACCTGCGTCTCGCTCCAGTTTTTCGCGCGCTATCTTCGCTCCGCCCGATCCATCGACACGCTCCTCAACTCCACCGCGCGCATCTTCGACCTCATCACCGCCGTCAAGGACTACTCCTTCATGGACCGCGCGCCGATCCTCGAAGTCGATGTATCCGCCGGCCTCGATGCCACCGTTCAGATGCTCCAATCGCGCATGAGCAACGTCAAGGTTACGCGCGACTACGAGCCCGCTCTGCCCACCATCAGCGCCTATGGCAGCGAGCTCAATCAGGTCTGGACCGCGCTCATTGAAAACGCGCTCGACGCGCTCGGCAACACGGGTGAAATCCGCCTTACATGCCGCCAGGAATCCGATATGTTGTTAATTGAGATTTGGGATACCGGCCCCGGCATCCCGCCCGAGCTTCAAGACCGCATCTTCGAGCCCTTCTTCACCACCAAGGCGCCCGGCCAGGGCCTCGGACTCGGCCTCGACAACGCCATGCGCATCGTCCGCAAGCACCGCGGACACATCAGCGTGAAGTCCGAACCCGGCTCTACCTGCTTCCGCGTCCGACTGCCCCTCGATCAGTTGCAAGCATATTAAGCCCGGTTGCAGGACTGCGTCGTCAGGCCTCAGGCAAGTGACGGTTTCCCTTACTGAAGCAATGATGTTGGAGTCACTTCGATGACATGCATCAGGGCACGTCTTCAGCCGTGCCGAGAAAGCCTCAAATGTACGACGGGCTTTCGCCCCTGCGGACGCAATTTAGGGTGGTAAGCCTCAAACCACGGCCCACGAGAGCCTCAACCTGGCAACTCGACCGGGGCTCCTATTTCTCGATCTCCACCCCGCGCCAGAACGCCACATGCCCCTTGATCTTGCGCGCCGCCGGTTTCGGGTCAGGGTAGTACCAGGCCGCATCCGGGTTATCCTGCCCGTCGATCAGCAGGTTGTAATACCGCGCCTGCCCCTTCCACGGACAAGTCGAGGTCGTGCTGCTCGGCTTGAAATACTCCCGCTTGAGGCTCGTTTCGGGGAAATATACATTCCCCTCCACTTCCTCCGTCGCTTCGCTTTCGGCAATCACCTTGCCGTTCCAAACTGCTCTTGCCATGGTCTATTCCCTGTGAAATCCGCAGATTACGCCTGCATACACAGCCCCGTACATCCAGGCCGAACAGGCCAACGGATATGACACTACCAGAGTTTTCGCGCCATGGCGAGTCTGATAGTGCTCACAATTGCCGGTCGGATCCTACTTTGCTTCGGCGATCGAGTCGATATGAACTGTCTTCCGGGCCGCATCGGCGCTCGCTGTCACCGTCACATGCGCGCCATAAAAGTCCTTCACGGCGTCCGGATTTTCGATCGTCCAGACTTCCTTCTTGGCCTCATCCACAAACACCGGCTTCTCGCCGCCCGCGATGCACTTCTTCACGCATTCCGAGCCCGTCCCTGCATGTTTTGCGCCGCACATCGAGTCTGAGATCCAGCCGTTCAGCTTGCTCGAGTCGGCTGCGCGCGCCGAAATTGCCATCATGGCGCAAACCGCCAGCATAAGTACCAGAACACGTCTCATGAATAACCTCCAATGGGAATGGGGAATCCGCAATCAACTAGCATCATGCTCCCGCAAACACAGATTCGGCAATATTTCAGCAAATTCTGTCTTCGCGGGTTGAGAATACCGCACGCCCGCTTCCAGCACCGACCCATTGTTTCCAGCCAGTTAGCCCTTGGCCGCCGTCGCCTTCCGGCGAGCCTCAAGCATCTTCAGTGTCAACTCATACCGCTGCGCCGCTGCCGAAAACCGATTGATCAGCTCACTCGTCTTGATCATGAATCCCGGCGTGCGCGCCCGTATCTCATCCAGAATCGGCTGAAACTTGCCCAGCAGAAAGAACCCCTCGCCATTCGAATCGACAAATAACTCTGCCGACACCGCCCCATGCAGAACCATCGCAGCAGCCATTTCCCAGTACGTAATCACCTGCCGGTAGTGCGCGTTGTGCTCGTGCTTCGGGTTCCCCGCCACGGCAAAAAACTCCTCCACCGTCGTTGGCCAGAACTCTCCCGTAATCCACGCCCGCGCCTCGCGCATCACCGTTTCGGTACGTAGTTGGTACAGCTTCAAAATGATCTCAGCATCCGCCGGGGTCGCAAGCATTCGTTCCATTTGTTCACACTCTCCGAAAGCACAATCCTACAGGATTCCGCCGCTTTCGGGGTTCCTTGGAGTGCCGCGCCCTCACGCCGGCTGCAACTCGCGCTTCTTCCCCTTCAGCCCTTCGCCCTCAACCACCGGCCCGTGCGTATCCACCGTCGGCGGCGGCGGTGCATCGCCAATCCGCTTCGAGTAGCTGCAAACCACGGCTGTCGCAGGCTCCTCTGCTCCAGGTTTCTTCGCGCGCTTCTTCGGAGTCGGCTCGTCCTCTGCGCCTTTCTTCTTGTTCGGGCACTCCAGGAAGATCCCCGACTTCAGCGTCTTCTCCACAAGGTAGGGGCTTCCGCACTCCGGACACTTCGTCGCCACCGGCTTGTTGTTCGACGTAAAGTCGCACTTCGGATAGTTGGTGCAGCCCCAGAAGATATTCCCGCGGCGCGCCTTCCGCTCCGCAATGTCCCCGGTTCCGCACTTCGGGCACTTCATCCCTTCAATCAGGTTCTGCTTCACATACTTGCACTTCGGATAGCCCGAGCAAGACACAAACTCCCCGTAACTTCCCTGCCGCAAAACCAGTGGCTTGCTGCAAAGTGGGCAATTCTCGCCCGTCGGCTGCGGCGCATTCTGCTTCTGCTGCTGCTTCTGGCTGAGCTTCCTGATCGTCTTACACGGCGGATCTTCGTTGTATCCAGGACACGACATGAACGGCCCGAACAGCCCGCGCTTCAGCACCATCACACGGCCGCAGTTGTCGCAATACTCCTCCTGCTCACCCGCTTCTTGCACCTCGGGCGTATTCAAGTCCGGCTTCCCCGCCGTGTTTTCCTTTGTGAAGTCGCAGCTTACCTGCTCGACAAATATCTTCTTCCCCTTCGCCGCCGGCTCATCTGCCGCCTCTGTAATAGCAGCAACCAGCTCCTTTGCGTCCGCCACCGCTTTCGAGTAAACGTTGTCGTCCCCTACTTGCGCGCGAACAGTCATCGGAAAATCCAGCGCCGTCGTAACTTTCTTGGCAACTGCCTTCGGATCCTTCTTCCATGGTCCCATCGCAATGGTTACCGGCTTGTTCTTGCTGAAGTTCGAACAAGAGAAGAAGCTGCCAAACTTCCCCCACTTCAAAACCAGCGGCGACCCGCATAACTCGCACTTCTCGTCGGTCGTCTTCTCCATGCGCTTGATGCTGCGCATGTTCTTGTCTGCGTCCTTCAATTCATCCTCGAAGTAGTCGTAGAACCCCTTCATCAGGTCCGTCCACTTCTCCTTGCCGTCTTCAATGTCGTCCAGCTCTTCTTCCAGCTTCGCCGTGTAGGCAATGTCGAAAATATAGGGGAAACTCTCCACCAGTAAATCGCACACCACCATCCCGATCTCCGTCGGATAGAACCGCCCCGAGATCTTTGTCACGTATTCACGATCCTGAATGGTGTTGATGATCGACGCATACGTCGATGGCCTGCCAATCCCCTTCTCTTCCAGCACCTTGACCAGCGACGCTTCGTTGAACCTCGGAGGCGGCTGGGTGAACTTCTGGTCCGTATCGAGCTTCTCCAGCGCCAGCGCCTTCACGCCATCCAGGTTGGGCAGCTTGTTCGAGCTCTCGTCATCCTCATCCTTCTTCTCTTCGGCCACCTCGTAGAGCCTCAAGAAGCCGTCAAACCGCTGCACCGATCCCGACACCCGGAAGTCGTACACCTTCCCGTCCTTCGCGCTCACTGCCGCAATCTTGGCCGTGGTTATATCGAAGATCGCCGGCGTCATCTGCGACGCCATAAATCGCCGCCAGATCAGCGTGTAGAGCTTCAGTTGCTCTTCGCTCAGGAATCTCGCCATCGACTCAGGAGTCCGCGATGCATCNNCCGGCAGGTACCTCGCCCCAAGCTGCCTGCCAATCCACTCCCGCGCCCCTTGAATCGCATCCGGAGAGACACGCGGCGAGTCCGTTCTCATGTAAGTAATCAGGCCGGTCGTACCCTCTGCGCCAAGATCGATGCCTTCATACAGCCGCTGTGCCACGCCCATCGTGCGCCGCACATTGAACCCAAGTTTCGTCGAAGCGTCCCGCTGCAACTGGCTCGTGATGAACGGCGGCAACGGCCTGCGCTGCTGCTCTCTCGCCTGCACCGAGACCAGCGACCACTTCGCCTTCTCCAGCGCCGCAGCTACCTCTTCAATTGCCGCGCCATCCGGCAGTGCATTCGCCAGGAACTGCTCCTTGCCGTCCTTATCGAGCCCATTGGCTACCCGCGCCGGCTCACCATCCACACCGATGAACTTCGCCCTCAGGGTCTTCTCGCCTTGACCCTCAGGATGAAGCACCGCCTCAAGAGTCCAGTACTCCACCGGCTTGAATGCGCCGATCTCTCGCTCACGCTCAACGATCAGCCGCACCGCCACCGTCTGCACACGCCCGGCAGACAATCCACGCCTCACCTTGTCCCACAACAGCGGCGAAATCTGATAGCCCACCAGCCGGTCCAGAACCCTCCGCGTCTGCTGCGCATCCACCAGGTTCTGGTCCACATCCCGCGCATGCAGGAATGCCTCCTGCACCGCCTTCTTCGTGATCTCGTTGAAGGTCACACGGTGAATCTTCTTCCGCGCTGCGGCGCTCGTTCCCAACTGGATCGCCAGGTGATACGCGATCGCCTCGCCTTCACGGTCGGGGTCAGGAGCCAGAAAAATCTCATCCGCACTCGCGGCGGCTTTCTTCAGTTGTGCAACTACCTTCTCTTTGCCCGGAGACACAATCAGCGTCGGCTCAAACGTCCGATTCTTCAACTCCACGCCAATCTCGTTCTTGGGCAGGTCCATGATGTGACCCACCGACGCCAGAACCTCAAATCCCTTGCCCAGATACTTCTCGATCGTCTTTGCCTTCGCAGGCGACTCGACGATTACCAGTGATTTGCTCATTGCCATCCTTGATTTCAGAACTACTCTATCCTGTCTGACCCGTTTGACTCGTTTCAGGACAGTTTCGATGCGCGCTCAGGTTCCACCGCGGATTCCCACAGCAAAATTCCCTTCGCCCATTTTCCGCTTCGGGAAAAAACCACCCACAAAGGTTGCACCCTACCACGGAACACCGCTTCGTTTCCACTCCGCTTCTGACATTTCCATCGTTCATCGCACCCTTTTTTACATACGCAACTGCCCCCGCACGGTTCGAACAAGCTTCGAAAACCCCGCGTGGAATTCACTCAATTCCTGTCTTTGAGTATCTTTGCACCGAACAGCCGCCCTGCGTCTCTTTAGTCTTTCCGCCCTTCAACCCTGCTTCTTTGGCTTTCGGACCCCTGAACCCTGACCCATTAACCCTGTTCTTTCACATCGTCCTGACATACTGCTTCCCCGGCAATCCCCGTATCCGCCCCGCCATCTCCAACTCAAACAACGCAGTAAATACCTCTGAAGAAGTCAGTTGCGTCTCCAGAAGCCCCAGAATCTCGTCGATCTGCAGGCTCTCGTCCGAGCGAAGCACCTCCAGCACCATCGCCTCTTGAGGCCGCAGCACCGGATCAGCCAATAGAGATGCCGTCGTCTCCGATTTGGATTCAATCGGAGCCTCCGCTTCCAGCTCCATCCGCACCTGCGAAGGCAGATCCTCCCACACATCCTCCCAGGTCGCAACGAGCTTAGCTCCCTGTTTAATCAACGTATTAGGCGTCCACGACCCCTTGTTCGTCACATTGCCCGGCACCGCATACAAATCCCGGTTCTGCTCCGCCGCGCACCGCGCCGTCACCCGCGTCCCTGAGTTCTCTCCCGCCTCCACCACCAGTACCGCCACGCTTATTCCGCTTAGAATTCGGTTTCGCCTCGGGAAGTTCTGCGGCGCTGGAAACGTTCCCAGGGGCAGCTCGCTCACAATTGCCCCGCCCGTCGCCAGAATCTCCTCTGCCAGCTTCCTGTTTTCCTTTGGGTACACGACGTCTACCCCCGTGCCCCAAACCGCTACAGTCGGCGTCCGCGCCAGCAGTGCCCCTTTGTGCGCGCAGCTATCGATCCCCCGCGCCATTCCGCTCACAATCAGCAACCGCCGCGCCGCCAGGTCCCGCGAAAGTATCTCCGCCATTCCCGTCCCATACGGCGTCGGATGCCGCGTCCCTACCACCGCAATCGCCGGCCTGCTCAGGAGCTTGACATCGCCCTTCACCCACAACACCGGCGGCGGATCGTAAATCTCTTTCAGCCGCTCCGGATACTCCGGGCACCCATATGTCACAATCGTCGCCCCTTGCGCAGCAGCCTTCCCCCACTCTTCTTCTGCCGCACGCCGCGCCTTCCCATCAAAGATGAACTGCGCGCTTTGCGCCGGAAACCGCAACCCCTCCAGCTCAGTCAGCCCCAGCGCAAACAAAAGGCTTGGCGCACCCATCTGCAGCATCGCATCCACAATTCGCTTCGGTCCCAACGCCGGCGTCAGTGCAAGCGCCAGCCATGCAAGCCGGTCGTCACCAACCTTCTCCGGTCGGCTGTCCCCTGCCTTTTCTTGACCCCCCAATACTCTGAGCTCCGGTCCGTTCGCCATTCCGCCCTGCGCTCCCCTCCTCGCGCAATACTCTTCCCACGTCGCCCAATGAACCGGTCGCAAGGTACTTTGGTAAACGCGCCCACATTACCCCCCAGCCTTTCCCCTGTCAACATCGCAAAGGTATCGGAAACCTCCGATCTCTGCCCTCGGGTTCGCTTATGCAGTGGTTCACTACTCCGATGCTTCAGCGCCTTTCTGTCCCTGTCCCCTGTTTCCTGATCTCTCAACCCTGGCCCCTCCAGCGCGATATCCTGAATCAAAGTGAGCACGCTCCCTCCACCTCGTCTGCGCATCGCCGCCATCAACTTCCTCAATCCAGCTCCACTCATGTGGGACTTCGAACACCCGCCACTCGACGCCTCGCTCGCCCTCCGCTACCAGATCGAACGCACCACCCCCGCCGAGTGTGCCGCCCGCCTTGCTTCTGGACAAGCCGACATCGGCCTTGTCCCCATTGCCTCTCTCGCTAACAACCCCACCCTCCGCATCCTCCCCGGCTGCACCATCGCCTCCAAACGCCGTGTGCGCTCGCTGCTCCTCGTCCGCCGCGCCGCCCAGCCGCTCTCCGCCCTCCGCTCCGTAGCCGCCGACACCGCCTCCCGCACTACCGTCGCCTACGCACGCATCCTCTTCCACCGCTGGTCGAACCCCTCCGTCCCCTTCCTCCCCCTCGCCGCCGACCTCGATCGCATGCTCGCCTGCGCCGACGCCGCCATCCTCATTGGCGACCCTGCCCTCCTCGCACTCGAAGAACGCGAAAACCGCTTCGCCCGCACTGGCGAACAACTCCTCTACCACGACCTCGCCGAAGAATGGACCACCCTCACCAGCCTCCCCTTCATCTCCGCCGTCTGGGCCGTTGCAGCTCTCGGTCCCTCGGTCCCTGATCCCTTGGTCCCTTTCGCACTAGACCAAATCGTCACGGACTTCATCCAATCCCGCGATAACGGACTTCAGAACATCGACACACTCGTAGCCGAGTGGTCCGCCCGCCTCCCCATTCCCGCCTCAACCATCCGCAGCTACCTCACCGAGAACATCCATTACATCCTCGACGACGAATGTATCGCTGGAATGAAGGCCTTCTTCCGCGACGCCGCCGCCCTCGGTATCCTGCCCGAGTACGAAATGAGCCTCTAGCAGCCGCGACGGTGCACAAATCCTTGCGTGTGTCACGGTAAAATCGCCACAACAGTCATGTCAGTTCAGGCAAGTTCGGTAGGGGCGGTTGTTACTGGTTTCGCCGTCGTTGTGGGCTATCTGGCCTTCTTCTGGCGCACATTTAAGCAGAATCCCGGAAACAGGCTGATTGAGTGCGGCACCCTCACATTAATCGCCTTCATGGCGATGGTGGGTTTTATCAGTATCCCTGGCTTGTTGGTCCATCTGCCCGACTGGGTCTTCATACTCTGGATTCTTTTGGTGCTGCTGCTCTGTTTCTCTACGCTGTTTTTCGCGGCCCAGAGAATATGGCGCACCCCCACTCGAATGAACAGAAAACAACGCCACGAGTAGTGGGCCATCCAACTTCAGTGGCTTTGCTTCGCGTCTCCACCACAGCCCCATCGCCGCAACGTCAATCCCCAAACGCAATGTAAACGGGCCAGTCCGCATCCGCGAACCAGCCCATGTTTTTCCTAGTCCCTATTCCCTAGTCCCTATTCCCTGCTCTCAGATTTCCCACCGCAGCAGCGCAGCACCCACCGTAAATCCCGCCCCCACGGCAGCCAGCAGCACCAGGTCGCCCTTCTTCAGCTTCCCTTCCTCAATTGCCGTCTCCATCGCCAGCGGAATCGTCCCCGCCGACGTGTTNNATCCGCTTGTTCGCCTGGTGCGGAATGAAGCATCCAAGTTCCGCGCCAGTCACGCCGTTACGCTCCAGAACCTTGGTCGTCGCCTCCGCCATCTTCCTCACAGCAAACTTATATACCGCCGGCCCATCCTGGTAGATGTAGTGCATCTTCTTGTCCACCGTCTCGTGCGTCGACGGATTCAGACTGCCGCCGCCTTTCAAATGCAGAGACACGCCGCCTGACCCATCCACCTCGTGCTCAAAATCGATGAACCCGATCTCGCCTTCTTCGCAGGGCTCAATCAGCACCGCGCCGCCGCCATCTCCAAACAGCACGCACGTCGTCCGGTCGGTGTAGTCGGTCATCCGCGTATTCGCGTCCGCCCCGCACACCAGCACCTTCTTGTGCGCCCCGCTCTCCACCATCTTCACGCCCGCCTGCAGCGCAAACACAAACCCGGAGCAGCCAGCGCTCACATCGAATCCCCACGCGCCCTTCGCCCCAATCTTGTCCTGCACCAGGCAAGCCGTCGAGGGGAACATCATGTCCGGCGTAACCGTGCCCACAATGATGCACTCCACTTCGCTGGCCTCGATACCACGCGCCGCGAGGCACTTCTTCGCCGCCTCCACGCAGATGTCGCTCACGCCATGCCCCTTGGCCAGCACATGCCGCTCGCGGATCCCCGTCCGACTCAGAATCCACTCGTCGTTGGTGTCCACCAGCTTTTCGAGGTCTTTATTGGTCAATACATCGGGGGGAACGTACGTGCCCAGCGCCGTTATCTTTGCGCGCGTGCCCACAATTGGGCGAACGGTAAGGCTCAATGAACTTCTCCTTGATTACTCAGATGCTGCCATCAATTCCACAAATGCTGTCATCCTGGGCGAAGCGTACTTCAGCGGAGCCGAAGCACCTGCTTTTGGTTTTTCGTCTCAGGTGATNNGGACCCGGCACTGATTGATTTTAACACCCGGCGCACGGATTCAGATGGCGCCCAAGGCAAGTCTCAGGAGCGAAGCCTGCGCTTCTCCGAGGCAACAAATTGTCTTCTGCTCAGACCGTGCCTGCCGTTGACACTCTGTAATTCAGAACCCATTTGCGCTGGTCAGGGGTCTCCGGAATTTCGACGCCGCGTGCTTGACTGACGGCCTGAATCGCCTCCAAAGGCGCGTAGCCCTCGAAAACCAGCATGCACGACGCCAGCAGTCCCGCGCGCCCGATTCCTTGTCGGCAATGGATCACCGCGCTGCGCCCGCTGGCGAGAATCTCATGAAGCCGCGCCAGCATCGCCGTCACCTCCGACTCCGACGCTGGAACCTCGCGGTCGGGCACGGGCAGAGAGAGAAAGCCGAGCCCGTGTGATTGGGCTTGAGCGGGCTCCTCGATCAAGTCGAGTTCGCGTTCTTCTTCCGGTGTCAGGAGCGAGACAACCGCTGTGACGCCCTGCCGCCGCCAAGCCTCGATCTCGTCTTCGAGCCAGTCCCCTCCTCGGGGACGCGCCGCAATCGCGAGCTTGCCATTCCACGGGCCTTCCACCCAGCGAAGCTCTGTGCTCACTTGGACATGTCCTCCTTCTCGTGTATTTCACGCGGCAGCGTATCCACATTCATCCCGCGTTCCCGCAGCACTTTGATGCGATGGTGCCCGTCGAGAATCATGCCATCGGGCCGGGCCTGAAGGCATTCCAAACCTCCCGGCAGCAACGATTTCAGCAGTTCTTCCGAAGCCCGCGCCCGCATCTTCTCGAGTTTTGCCTCGCTCAGCAACGCATCCGGGTGAAGTGGCCTCAGGGGCGGTTGCTCCATCGTTGCATTTTAGCTGCAGCATTGCGCCGAAACAATACGGATTGCAGTGACGTGACTGAGTGCTTGGCCCCCCGGCCCAGTTCGCAAGAAAGAGGAACCGTTTCGTCCCAAACTGAAAATGAATTCGCGCAGGACTCCGCACCGTTTGTCTTTGACACCCACCAACCGACGCCAACAGATCCAATCTCCCCACAGGCTCCCCGCCGTGATACGCTTTCTCCGACTCGAATTCACCCGTGCGCAAGTGCCGATTTCCGCGGTCGACCGAGCAGCGCAGTGAGGCAAAACACCATGACCTACAATCGCCGTTTGCTCATCATCCCGACCGTTGCCCTTGCTCTCACCGCCGCCGTCGCCCAGCAACCTAAGTACCCCTTCAACGATCCCACGCTGCCGACCGAGAAACGCATCGACAACCTGCTCTCGCTCATGACCACTGACGAGAAGGTCTCTGTCCTTGGCACCCAGACCGGCGTGCCTCGTCTCGGCGTCCCAAACATCGGCAGTTCCGAGGGCATCCACGGCGTGGTTCAGCGCGAGGCGCGCGGCAAGCGTCTTCCCATCACAACCACGCAGTTTCCGCAGCCGCCCGGCATGGGCGAAACATGGGACCCGGACCTAGTCCGCCAGGCCGCCGGCGTCGAAGGCTACGAAGCGCGATACATCACCCAGACCCCCAAGTACGACCGCCAGATACTCATGCTCTGGGGCCCTCAATCCGACCTCGCTCGCGATCCGCGCTGGGGCCGCAGTGAAGAGGTATACGGCGAAGATCCATTCTTCAACGGAACCATGGCAGTCGCATTCATCCACGGCCTCCAGGGCGACGACCCCAAATACTGGCAATCCGCCGCACTGCTCAAACACTTCCTCGCCAACAGCAACGAAGATCACCGTAATTCCTCGAACTCCGTATTCGATCAGCGCCTCTTCTGGGAGTACTACTCCGTCCCCTTCCGCATGGGCTTCCAGGAAGGCGGCGCCCGAGCCGTCATGGCCTCGTACAACGCCTGGAACGGCACCCCCATGGTCATCAATCCCATCCTCAAGAGCATCGTCCGCGACAAGTGGGGCGTCGACATCCTCTCCAGCGATGGTGGAGCGGTAAAGCTCCTCGTCGATCCGCGCCATCTCTACCCCAATCAGGAGGCCGCGGTCGTCGCCTGCCTCAAAGCCGGCATCAACCAGTTCCTCGACCGATACAAAGACGAGACCCTCGCCGCGCTCAAGGACAAATCCATCACCGAAGCTGAGATCGACGCTCTTGTCCGTTTGAAGTTCCGCATCACCATCAAGCTCGGCCTGCTCGACCCGCCCGACATGGTTCCCTATTCAAAAATCCACGGCTCCTCTGACGCTGCCGACACCACGCCCGAGCCCTGGAACAGTGACCGCGACCGCTCCATCTCCCAGCGCATCGCTCTCGAGTCCGTCGTTCTGCTTAAGAACGTCGCCCCACCAAAAAGCGACAAGCCAATTCTGCCGCTCGACAAGCCCATCCTGCCCCTCGACAAGAACTTCATCAAGTCCATCGCCGTCATCGGCCCGCTCGCTGACTCCGTTCACTGGGACTGGTACGGCGGCACTCCGCCTTACAAAGTCACGCCGCTCGATGGCATCAAAGCCGCGGTCGGCCCCGGCGTCACAGTCAACTACGCCGCCGACCAAACCGCCAGCGCAGCAACCAAAGCCGCCAAGGCCTCCGACGTGGCAGTCGTAATCGTCGGCAACGATCCCACTTGCGGCCCCGACATGCCTCACGACTGGTACAGCAATGAAGAGGGCGGCGGCGTCACGCTCCCGTGCACCGCGTCCAGCGATGGCCGCGAGGGCCGCGACCGCGAAATCATCACCCTCGCCCAGGAACAGCTCGTCAAGCAGGTCTACGCCGTCAACCCCCGCACCATTGTCATCCTTGTCTCCAGCTTCCCCTTCGCCATCAACTGGTCGCAGGAGCACGTCCCCGCCATCCTCCACATCACCCATGCCTCGCAGGACGAAGGCACCGCCCTCGCCAAAGTCCTATTCGGCGATGCCAACCCCGGCGGCCATCTCGTCGTCACCTGGCCCAAATCCCTCGACCAGCTCCCACCCATGATGGACTACAACATCCGCGACGGCCGCACCTACATGTACTTCAAGGGCGACCCGCTCTACCCCTTCGGCTTCGGCCTCAGCTACACCAC
>PMXB01000089.1 GCA_003165935.1 Acidobacteriaceae bacterium
GGCAGCCCGCGAAACACATCCATAATCCGATGGGTAGGCCGATATCCCGACGATCCGGCGCACTGCGCAATCTCCCCATTCCGCCGAATGAAGTCATACTCCACATCCGCAAACTCCTCACTCTCCAGCAACGCAATTAGCGGCCATCCATCGTGCAGAAAGTGCTTCGGCCGCTGGTCGTAGGGCAGAGCCTGTGCTGCGCGATAGCGCTCGTCGTGCAGCATCTCCAGCCACCGCTCCAGCATCGGCCGGTGCGCCTGCGTCACCCGCACAAAGCAGTTGTTCACCACGCTGATCGGCCGCTTCGACTTCAATCCCCAGCCCGCGGCAATCGCCAGCGGGGGCGCATCCGTCCACTCCTCGGCCAGCAGCAGCGCCGTACTCGAATACCTCTGCACCACTTTCGAAATCGGCTGCGACACAATCATGTCGCTGTCCAGCCACAGCGGCGCTTCCCAGCCCGCGTCCAGCTCTTGCAGCAGCAATGACGGCTTGATGTTCCAGCCGCTCAGCTCGGGCAGTTTCTCGGTCGAGAGCTCAACCTCAGGCCGGCTCGCCGCCCACTCCCTCACGTTTGCAGGCGCATCCGGAACCGTCAGGTGCAGCGACACCGCCTTGTCCACGCCGCACAGCGACTCGCCCATCAGAATCAGGCTGTCCATCCCCATCGCCCGATCCTCATACGAGCAGACGCGCAGCCACCTTCCCGTGTCAGATGCTCCGCTCGCTCCCGAATCAGTCTTCAACGACATGCGACTCGAACGCCTTTCGATGCTCGGCCCACTTCACGCGGTCAAAGTTCCCCTCCGCGTCCATGCAACTCACGGCAGCATACGCCATCGCCAGCGTGTGGTGCGTGTTGTCGTGTGCAAACAGTCCTTGCCGCCCCAGCGTCAGCAGCCCCTCTACTTCGGGAATCCACTTGTCGATCCGCTCAAAGTGCTCTTCAAACCCGCGCTTGTAAACCGGGTATGCCTGCCCCAGCCGTCGCGTCACCACCTTTGCCACCTTCGGCAGTTTCGGCAGTCCCGCGGCTTCAATCCATGTGCACAGGTTCTTGCCCAACTCCTCGTCGCTCATGCCCCACTCTTTGCATCCCGGGTCGTTCGGCAACTCGGCACACAGCACTGTCCGTCCCTTCGGCTGCGTCGCAGAGCTGAAGTTCTTTGGCTCCGAGATCCTCGAAACCGGCATCGACTCCTCAGGAAAGTAGTACGCATCAAACGTGCTGTACTGGTTCGCTTCCAGCACCAGGTAAATCAGAATCATTCCGCGGAACGGAGTCTTCGTCGCCGACTCCAGCACCGCGGCTGGCGGCGCGGGATTCATGCCTTTCAGCAAAATCGTGATCGGAATCGTCGACCACACAATCGAAGTCTCAATCGTGTGCTCCACTCCGCCCTGCGTGTAGCGAATCGCGCGAATGCCCTTCCCCTCGCGATCCAACCCGCTGAACCGCGCGCCAAACTTGAACTCCACTCCCAGCTTCTCCGCGGCCTTGTAGTAGCACTCTGAGAACATTCCGAAGCCGCGCTTTGTGTAATAGAACTTCCCCGCCAGCGGCGACTTCAGTCCCGGAATCTGCCCCGCTACTTTCTTCAGCAGCTTGCCAAACGATCCCGCGGCCACGCGCCTCTGCGCCGTCACCGGCGACAGATCCTCCGGCGCAACGCCCCACAGCTTCCGCGCGTACGGGAAATAAAACTCCTTGCACATCGTCGGCCCCAGGCCCGTCGTCAGCGCCTCGGCAAAGCTCTTCGGCTCTCCTGCGCTGCGCTTGAACACCTTCTTCGCCATGTCCCCAGCCACGCTCAGAGCAAAGCTCTTCGGCACGCCCATCAGCAGGCCCATTGGCTTCAGCGGAAAGCCAATCCACTTCCCCTGCATCAGAATCCGCCCACGTCTCTTCTGCAGTAGCAGATCGTCGCCCAGCAGCTTCTTCAGGTCCGCCATGATCTCTGGCTCTGCTACCGGGTGCAGTCGATGGCTACCGTGATCGCAGTAGACGCCGTCCAGCTCAAAGCTCGACGCGTTGCCGCCCACTCGATCATGCGCCTCCAGCACCGTCACGCGTGCCAGTCCTTTGCTCACCAGTTGATAGGCGGCCCCCACCCCTGCCGGTCCCGCGCCAAGAATCACTACGTGGGGTAATTCCTTCGTCATGCCTGCCTCCCAGTTGTTTTCAACCCTTCAAGCCGTCCCATCGCCATGGCGATTCCGCCCGCAATCAATCCGCCCGTCATCAAAACCGCCTGAAACGTCAAGCCGACCGCCAGCGTCTTCACGCCCGGCGCTCCAAACGGCATCAGCAGGAACACCAGCGTTGCCTCGCGCACGCCCAGGCCTCCCTGCGTAAATCCAAACAGCGACGTCAGCTTTGCCAGCGGCCATGCAAACAGCCACGCCGCCAGGCTTACATGCAGCCCGGTCACATCGCCCAGCCACCAGTTGATCGCACAAAGTCCCGCCTGCAGCGTTACGCCCAGAGAGAACGACAGAACCATCACCTGCGGCCTTCGCCACATTGACCGAGCCCCGTGCCGCACCTTTACCAGCGTCCTTCGCCGCTTATAGCTGAACCTCTTCACCGGTACCAGGAACAGCACCGCCGCTCCCGCCAGCCCCACCGTCACAAGGAACCCCGCCGTGATCCACAAAATGTTTCGCGTCCGCGCGTCCGTGTTCCCCGGGATCAGTGCCACACCGATCAGCGCCACCGCCAGCAGGCTGCCCATGTCCTGCATCCGGTCCATCAGGCTGCCCAGCACCACCGCCGGCTTCGACCGCGCAAAGAAGAACGCCATCCCCGCCCGCACCAGGTCCCCGCCCACCAGCGACGGAAGAAAGATATTCCCGAACAGCCCCCAGTAGTAGCACCGCAGCGCCTGCGGAAACCTGAGCCCAGCTCCCGCCAGGTTGATCATCATCCGCCACTTCTGCACGCCCAGCAGGTGCACCATCAGGTAGCAGCCGAGAACCGCCAGCGCCACCGTCGGCGGAACTGACCTGATGGTTGCCAGCACCTTATGAAAAGGGATGAACCTCAGCAGCAGCGCCAGCACCAGCAGGCTCACGCCATAGCGAAAGTACGGCGTCTTCCAGATCTTCCTCTTCGCCGTTGGCTCCAGCGCCGCCCCCGCAGTTTTGGTTTGCTCAGTTTCCGTTTGCATTAGAAGGGGGGACCTCGTGCGCGCCGTCGGCGCAATGTTTGTTAGCCCCGCGCTTCAGCGTGGGGAAGTCGGATCAGCAGAAGGCCGCGAGTCCCGTAGGGACGGTCCCCTTTTAAAATCATCGCAAGATAGTTTTTTTGTTCGGCACAATCCAACGCGGCAGATCGTGCCGCATATGTCGCAAAATCAACGCGGTCTATAGCTCCTGAGGTTCGATTCGGAATGCCGCTCCCTCCATTATCAGGTTCCACCTCGATTCTGCCTAGCTTCAACTCCCGCTAATTCTCCCGTTTGGCCCCCAATTCACAAACCGTTTCAAGTCCGCTCACCGCGCCAACCGCTACCACGCTACGCTATTCTTCTCTATTGGAGATTCCCTCAATGTCGGCCCTCGTTCGATCGGTAAAATCCTGGACTTTGTTGGCCGTCAGCGCATGTATCACCATCCCCGCCTTCGCTGCACCACCCACAACACCCGCCAAACCCGCCTGCGCCGGCCCGCAGCAACTTGTCGCCAGTTTCGCCACGCATCCCACCACGGATAGCGCCGTCCTCCTCGGCAGTTGGTACGCCAGCCGCAACAAGTTCGGTTGCGCCATTGACATCTTCCAGTCCGCTCTCAAGCGTGACCCCTCGTCCGCACAGCTCCACTTCCTCACTGGCCTTGCCCTTTTCGGGGCCGGCCATGAGCCCGACGCCATCGAACAGCTCCAGCAGGCCACTCGCCTCGATCCCAAAGTCATCAAGCCTCACCTCGTTCTTGCCGAACTCCTTGACCGCGCCGGCAAGAATGACGAAGGCGAAGAGCAGTGGAAACAGGCTCTCGCCATCGATCCCGCTTCCACGCCTGCACTCGAAGGCCTCAGCGCTGACCTCCTCGCCCGCAAAGACTACCGTGGTGTCATCGCGCTCCTCGACCCCGCTCCCCGGACTGAGCCGCTCACCATCAACCTCGCCCGTGCCTATGGCCTTCTCAATTACCCCGAACAGGCCAACAAGGTGCTCGAAGAAGGCCTCAAGGCCAATCCCAAGTCTGTGCTACTCGCCAAAGCATTCGCTACAGTGCTTGGTCGCCAGCTCCGCTATGACGACGCCATCAAGCTCCTCCGCCAGGCCCTCGTTTACCACCCCGGCGACCAGGACATCGAACTCCTCCTCTTCCGAACCCTGGTTTCCAGCCTCCACATCGACGACGCCCGTCCGCTTGGCCCAAAGCTGCTCGCCCAGCGCCCTCATGATCCTGATGTCCTCTACCTCAACGGTGTCCTCGAGCGGACCGACGGTGACTACACCCAGGCGCGTGTCCATTTCCAGCAGGCCGTCGAGCTCCGCCCCGACGACTACAACCTTCACTACAACCTCGGCATCACCCTCGTCTTCCTCAGCGAGTGGCAAAAAGCCAGGGACGAACTCGAAAAATCCATGGCTCTCGGCGAGTCGGTCCCCGAGGTCCACTTCCAGTTGGCCAAGGCTCTGCGCGGAATAGGCGACAGTGAAGGATCGAAGCGCGAGATTGAAACCTATCAGCAGTTGAAAAAAGCCGCCGCGGCTCAAGTCGAGGCCGTTGCTGCCGTCAAACAAGGCGACAAGGATCTCGATGCCGGCGACCTCAATGAAGCAATCCTCCACTATCGCGAGGGTGTTGAAAAGGCGCCCGACGACGCCAACTACAAGTACAAGCTCTCGGTTGCACTGCATCAATCAGGCGATCTCGCCGGCGAGCAGGCCCAGCTCGAGCAAGCCGTCAAGCTCGATCCCACCCATGCCGCGGCGCAGCGGCAGCTCGGCTATCTGCTCGATCGCAACGGCGATCCCGACGCCGCAGCCATCCACTTCCGCGCCGCCGTTAAGGCTGCTCCCGAATGGGTCGAAGCCTGGATCGATCTCTCCGCCGCACTTGCTGCCACCGGCCAGCTCGACGAAGCGCGTCAGGCCGTCGCTACAGCCCTGCGCCTTGAGCCAGCCAATCCCCAGGCCCTCAAATTAAGTGATCTGCTCGCCCACGATCAGCCTGCGCAACCCACAAAGCCCTGACCGGCCCTCAGTCCTTCCGCACCTGCATCGTAGAGAAGATGGGCGCCAGCTCCCCATCTTTGAATTCGATCAGCACGGCGAACAAGATATCGTGATCATGCAATCGCGATCGTGAATCGCCACCAGCCGCCCTCGCCGCTCCGCAACGACGCCCCCAAACAGAAACGCTCCATCAAAGTCCGCCGCCAAGGCGCCCAAACCAATCGAAGCGCACTCGGCGCGCTCGTCCTTCCTCTTTCCGGCGGCTAGGTCCAGCCCCATGCTCGGTTCAGCCAGGCCAGGGACACGTCCTTCAGCCATCCCTGCCGCCTCTTCGGCCTGGCAACCGCCCCTCCCAGCCCGCGAGCCCCTCAATTCGCAAGGTGAATCGATTAAGTCTCATCAAAAAGCCCCCGGACGGCATCTTCCATGGAACCGGTACCAAAAAGATACATATCCGGCAAATCGTTCTTAATCAATGGTTTACTAAATCGGGTTACTCAATCAAAAGTTGGAGGAAAAAATCGTTTGCAAGTTCTATATTCGGTGTGATATCGGTACCCAGATTACAAAATCAGATTCCAGGCGCCGGTTCTCGGAAGTCGCGGAGTGCGTGCCGGTGTCGGGAATCAGAACAGAACCAAAATTCAGGAGGCAATACATGCTTTCAACAAGGAAATGGTTAGGCCGGATTCCATGGCTGCTTCTACCAGTCATGCTTCTGTCCTTCACCATGTCTCAGGCGCAGAACATCACTGCGACCTTGAGTGGCATCGCCGCTGACCAAAAAGACGCCCGCATCTCAGGCGCCAAGGTCATCGTCAAGAATGAGGCATCGGGCGACGTACGCTCCACCAAAGCCGATGGTCAGGGCTTCTGGTCGGTAACCGCACTGATTCCCGGGTCTTATTCCGTCAACATTACTGCCGAGGGATTCTCTCCTTGGGAGGAAACCGGCGTTGTCCTGAACCAGGGCGATAGCCGTACGGTTGCGAACATCCACCTTAAGGTGGGCGCCGCTACCGCTGCTGTCACGGTCGTCTCCGGCGCCGACGCTGAAGTCCCCGTCGACACCGCTGAAGTCAGCGCGCAGCTCAACAACGAACTCGTTGACACCTCAATCCTCACCGGTCGTAACGCTGCCGAACTCGTCAAGCTCATGCCTGGCGTCACCTTCAACAATGGTGGCGGCGCTGGCAACAGCTTCGGCAACAACGGCATCGCAACCGGAACCAACAACGGCCCTGCCGGAACGTTCTCCGCGAACGGCACCCAGCCCTACGGTTCCACCGCTGTCATGCTCGACGGCGCAATGCTCGTCGATCCAGGCAACGCCGGTACGCAGATCGCAAACATCAACCAGGATATGACCGACAGCGTTAAGTTCATGTCGGCTTCCTACGGCGCTGAGTACGCAAAGGGCCCCGCGGTCCTCCAGGCGTTCTCTAAGAGCGGCGGTCAGAAGTTCCACGGTGAAGGCTATCTCTATGCTCGCGACAGCCACGCCGGGTTTGCCAATGACTGGAACAATAAATCGATCGAGGAAGCTGGTGCAGCAGGGAAGCCCGGAGCGACTCCCGCTTCGATTTCCGCAGCGAACACCATCTCCCCGTCCTACTACTACTACGTCGGCGGCAACGTCGGCGGACCGATCTTCTTCCCCGGCTTCAACAAGAACAAGGACAAGTTGTTCTTCTGGGTCGGCTACGAAAAGATGATTCAGCACCCCTATAACTCGGCTGTGTCCATGAACGTTCCCACGCAGACGGGCGACGCTGAAATCGGCCAGAACCCCGGCCAGGTCAACGGCGACTTCAACAACCTCGGCGTACCCTCAACCGTCCTCAACATCTACCCCGGCGCATACGCTCTGCCTTGCAACGGCGGCGATAACGGCTGGCAGGGTTGCAACAAAGGCCTCACACCTTGGACCGGTACTTACCCCGCGGGTAAGATTCCGAACCTGTCCACATCGTTTGACCCGCTCGGCGTTCTCGTTACCAGCCTGAACCCGAAGGCAAACGCCACGCCCAACGCAGCCAATGGCTGGAACAACTTTGTCTACTCGCCCGCCACTCCCCAGGATCGCTGGGAAGTTACCGGCAAGGTGAACTACTCCTTCAACGACAACAACAAGCTGTGGGGCTCCTACACCTATCAGACAGAAAACGACAATCATCCTCTGTCCATCTGGTGGGCGCCTGAATGGACCGTTCCTTACCCCGGCCAGCCGGTCGGTGTTGAAACGGCTCACGTCTACCTGGCTAACTACACTCACGTGTTCAGCGCCAGCACCACCAACGAATTCGTCTTCGCTGAAGCAGAATTCATCAACGACATCAGCCTGGCCAAGCCCGGTGCGGTTAGCCGCAAAGCGCTCGGCTTCCCGGCTGAGAGCCTCTTCGGCTCTTCCCACGACGTTGACAGCATCCCTGACTTCGGCGGCGGATGGGCTGACGGTATCACCTGGATCGGTGACGCTGGTCAGAACCAGTACGACGGCGGACTCTACGGCAAGAGCAGCTTCGGCAAGACGGCCAAGGCTCCGAACATCAGCGATACCTTCACCAAGATCGTTGGTACCCACTCCATCAAGGCTGGCATGTACTGGGATACGCAGGAAAACATCCAGTCCACCAGCAATGGCCAGAACGGCGACTTCACGGTGGCCAGCTACAGCAACACCTCCACCTACAACGAAACCCTTGATCGCCTCATGGGCCGTCAGGATGGATACAGCGAGCAAAGCTCTGTTCCAAACCTCGACATCCAGTGGCATCAGTGGTCTCTCTGGGCGCAGGACTCCTGGAAGGTCAACCGCAAGATCACCCTCAACTATGGCCTCCGCGCCGATCACATCGGCCAGTGGTACACCAAGACGGGTTCGCAGGTTTGGGATCCGGCAACCTACGTCAACACCAGCCCCGCTCCTGCTGACACCGGCATCGTCTGGCACTCGATCATGCCCAGCATTCCGCTGTCCGGCTGGCCTAGCAAGCTCTTCACCTATAACCCGCGCCTCGGCGTAGCCTATGACGTCTTCGGCACCGGTAAAACGGTCGTCCGCGGCGGCTTCGGCATCTACCAGTACCAGCTCTCCGGAAACGACGGCAGCAACGCTATGGGTGGCCCGCTCGGCTCCTTCAGCTACGGTACCGGCAACGTCGGCCTCGGTGGTTTCGGCGGCCTGAACCAGGGCTACAACATCAACAACGGCCTCATTCAGGTCAAGAACTCCGGCGGTACTGCATGGGTCAATCAGCAACTTGCGGTTCCCACCGGCACTTCGCAGAACGGATCGAGCCCCTCGGCTGAAAAGCTGGGTGACAACAGGGTCCCGTATGCCGATACCTGGAGCTTCGGCGTGGCACAGGCACTGCCTTCCCACATTGTTACCGAGGTTTCTTACGTCGGTAGCGCAAGCCGTAACCAGTACCTCAGCGGCAGCACCAGCGAGTCGAGCGTCAACCAGATTCCCTACGGCGCTTACTTCAAGGAAGCTGACCCCATCACAGGTAAGTTCACAAACCCGGCTCCTTGCGGTCCGCCGGCGGCTGGCTCTACCACTGGATGCCCACTCAACACGACGGATGTGAACGCGCCCAGCTTCAACGGCGGCGACTATCGTCCGCTCATCAACTACGGCAACGTCACCACCCTGACCCATGGTGGCTTCGCCAACTACAACTCACTGCAGGTTTCGGCTCAGAAGCAGTCCGGCAACCTGTACCTGTTCACCAACTTCACCTTCGGCAAAGTCCTTGGCACGCGTGACAACGACAGCTCGAACGGTAACGGCAACGGCTCGACGGTGGACCCGTACAGACTGGGCGCCAACTACGGCCAGCTTGCATACGACCACACAAAGGTCTTTAACGTTTCGTTCAGCTACAAGCTGCCCAAGCCAATCCACAACAGCGCAATCCTGGAGGGGGTCGTCAACGGGTGGCAAGTCTCCGGTTACACCACCTACGAAGATGGCTCTCCATATCAGGCTGGCAGTGTCAACATGAACGCCAACTTCGATACGTTCGGCCAGAACCCTACTGTCAACGACCGCTCCAAGGATCAGATCTACAACCTCCCTGGTGCAACACCTGCCTGGGTCGGTGGATACCAGACACAGTCCATCGGCTACGCAACGTGGCTTGGTTCCGGCCAGTACGCAAACGGCCTCCAGCCGGTCCTCGTATGCGATCCTCGCAAGGGTCTGAGCAAGGGCCAGTACTTCAACCCCAACTGCTTCACGGCAGGCATGGGACCCACCTCAACCACCTATGGACAGAATGGACAAACCATCTGGCCCTACATCAGGAACCCGCACTACGTCGGAAGCGATCTGGCGATATTCAAGGCGTTCCGCGTCACCGACGCGCAGCGCGTAGAAATCCGCATCTCGGCAACCAACTGGCTGAATCACCCGAACGCGCTCTTCGGCCAGAACGGAACATCCGACAACCAGTTGACCTTCTACGGCACCAGCACGGGCTCAACGCAGGTCTTCAACTCCAACGGGGTTACCACCGGTATCCCCTCCAGCAAGTCCGGCTATCGCTGGATGCAGTTCGCCGCGAAGTACTACTTCTAAGCGACCTGTAGCTGAATCAACCGAAGGGGTGGCCTCGTGCCACCCCTTCTTTTTCATCCAGTTTTGAAAGGGCACGACTTTACAGCTTGCTGAAAAACCCATTTGGCGCCGCAGTNNCAGTCGTGCCGCAAACCCCGCCAAATCGACGCCGGGCTTTAGCCCCCGAGGGACGCTTTCCCCGACACCGTTGTGCGCGGTGTCCCACACCGTGCCCCGAGCCCGTTGAAGGGCCTGGAAACCCAGACCTGGAACTCTTGAGACTCTTTTCCCGCCCCGCCACTGTCCGTCACGCAATCTGACTCGCCCAATAACCAGGGCGCGGAACCGGCCTCCGCTCCCGCGCCCTCAATCCCTGCTGGTCCCTCTACTTCTGTGTGCCTTGGTCGCTCTGCTCAATTTGCAGCTTCTTTACGATCTCCCGCTCCCGCTTGGCATCATCCAGGCGATTCAGCTTGACGTAGACCATCGACAACTCCCAATGGGGCGAAAGCCACTTAGGCTCCGCCTTCACCAACCCCTCAAGGATCGTTGCGGCCTCTGCATAACTGCCCGACATCTCCTTCACCTTGGCCATCTCCAGCCGCGCCCGGGGAAATCCCGGCTCAAGCTGAAATGCCAGCTCCAGCAGCGGCTTCGCCTTCTCAAGCTCTCCCTTGTCCAGCAGGATGTTTCCCAGGTCCAGGTTCGCCGTGAAGTCCATCGGATTCGCTTTAAGTGCAGCCTCATAGGCCACTATCGCCTTGTCCGCTTCGCTCATCGCATAGTGGGCCTGCGCATCCATCGTGTAGAGTCCCGGAATCGAAGGATTCACCTTCACCGCGGCGTCCAGATCCGCCCTCGCATCGCTCGGCGGCACGTTGTTAAGGCGCGCCGCGCCGGCCAGCATCCACGCTTCGGCTGAGTGCGTCGCCGCCGCCATCTTCTCCAGCCGGGACACGCCTTCTTTCCATTGCCCTGTCTGGATCAGCGCATAACCCAGCCCGTATTCAAGCTCGCCGTTCGCCTCGTTGCCCGCTTCCAGCGGAGAAAGCAAATCCACCGCTTCCTGCGCTCGGTCCATCTTGTTGTAGGTGTAAGCCAGCAGGATGGCCGCCCTCAGGTCATTGGGCAGCGCCGTGTGCACCGCTTCAAACTCGGCCCGCGCATGGGCCAGATCGCCCTTCTTGTAGTACTCCATCCCCTGGTTCAGATGGGCTTGCATGCCTGCATCCGCGTTGGTCGCAAGAGGGCTCGCAGTTTGGCCCGAACCAGCCTGTAGTCCCGCCGCTATCAGCAATAGCCAGCTCAATCGCATGTCTTCTAGGATAGTTCATCGGTCGCGCAGTGCTACTTGCTTTGCGGACCAGCCTTCTGTTGCTGTGCCTCAATCTGCTCCACAATCGCCCGCTCCCGGGCCCCATCTTCCGGGCGGTGCAGCTTGTAGTAGAGCGCCGCCAGCTCAATATGCGGATCAAGCCACTTCGGCTCGTTCTTCACCAGATCCTCGAGCGCTGCCGCCGCCTCCGCATAGTGTCCTGTCATTGAGTTCAGCTTGGCCATCTGGAAGCGCGCCTGAGGCATGGTCGGTTGCAGTTGAACCGCCAGCGTCAGCAGCGGTTTCGCGCCGTCCAGATCCCTCTGCTTCAGCTTCATCGTGCCCAGGTAAAGATTGGCTATAAAGTCCTTCGGGTCTTGCCGTAGTGCTTGCTCAAACGCAGGCAGCGCGGCATCCGTATCGCCCAGTGCGTCCCGCGCCTGCCCCGCCAGCGTCCAGAGCCCGGGCAAGTTCGGATTCAGCTCCAGTGCCGCGTCCAAATCGGCCCGCGCCTCCTTGAACTCCCGCCGTGGCAACCGCGCTGATCCCGCAATGAAATACGCATCGGCAGAGCGAGTCGCCTTCGCCACCTTCTCCATCCGCGGCAGCCCCTCCGTCTGCTTACCAGCCAGGATCTGCGCATAGGCCAGAACGTATTCGAAATCCATATTCGATTCGTGGCCCGGCTCGAGCGGTGTCAGCATCGCCGCAGCTTCCGCGCCCTTCTCCAGCTTGATGTCGGCGTACCCCAGCAGCACTGCCGTACTCAGGTCAGAAGGCCGCGCCGCATGAACCGCCTCAAACGCGGTCCGCGCATGCGCCATGTCGCCCTTCTTGTAGTAAGCCAGCCCCAGGTTCTTCTTCAATGCAATGTTCCCCGGAGCTTGCGCCAGCGCCTTATTGTCTTCCTCGATTGCCGAGTCAAACTGCCCCGCCTCAGACAGCGCTGCCCCAAGGTTGGCCCGCGCCTCCAGCAGTCCTGGTTCGATCGCCAGCGCCATCCGATATTCATTGATCGCGGTGGTCTCATCCCCGCGCCGCTGCGCCTCAACACCATTGCGCAAATGCTCATCTGCTCCCGCGGTCGGCGCCGGTTGTTGCCCATGCAACCATCCCGCACCTGACAGAAGGATTCCTGCACACACTTTTCGCATCGCTCTAAGAATAAAGCACCTCATCTGCCGCCCGCTAACCCTCCACGCCTGGCCCCCAAACGAAAAGAGGGGCAGGGAACTCGTCCCCGCCCCCCCAGGATCACTCCCTGTTCACTACGGGTTCTGCTCCTGCTGGCCCTCGAGGATGCGCAGGTTTGAACCGTACCGGCGATAGTTGCGGAACTCCATCGTGTTCATCACCGCCTCGTGCTTGCCTTGCCGCAGGCTCACCTCTGCGCTCACTGGCACCAGGTAGTCGTGCGTGTTGATCACAACGTAGTCATAATCCACCGCCATCGCGGAGCTGTGCGTCGGAAAATCCTTCGGAATATCCTCCGCAATCAGCGTCACCCGTCGCACGCTGTGTGTCGCAGTATCGATGAACACCAGGCCGTGGAAAGCAACCTTGATCTCCAGGTTGTTCGAGCCGGTGATGAAGAACTCTGAATTTGCGTCTGGCACATGGTACGTAAATACCTGCACTGTACCGTTGCCCAGTGTGTCCGTCTCTCGCCACTTGAACTCGGCCTGCGCCTTCGGATCGAACACTGCCTTCAGCACTCCACCCAGCTCTCCGCTTGAGAACGCTGACTGCTTTACCAGCATTGCGTCGCGATCGGCGCTCGCCGCGGTCCCGTTTACCTCCAGCGTTGTACGCGTCTCCTGCTTGTCCTGGTAGCGCAGCAATTCGGCAATCGTATCCCGATGCCGCCAATCGCCAGTCCCCATCTGGTCAATTGACCTGTTCGTCACCTCTACACAAAGGAAATTCGGCAGCGACTCGGCATAGTTCACGGCCTGCTTCCGCGCATCCGCGATCAGCACATCCACCTCTTCCTGCGTGGGCGGCTGGATCGCGCTCGATGGCACAGAGATCGCCAAATGACCCCCAAGCGTCGGGTCCACTTCCGTTGCAGCTTGCAGACTCGTATCGGCCGACCCATCGTTTGTCGCCGCCATGGTCGCTCCGTTGCCCATCACGGTGAAATCAATCGACTGCTCAGCCGACTTCCCACCCTGCGTCAGTGTTGCCTTCACCTGGTAAAACCCCGGTGAAAGCGAGTTCGGGAACGAAGCCAGATACGGCACCGCTTCTGCGTCTGTCGCCTTCTTCAGCGGCAGGGGCACCCGCCGCCCCGGCTTGCCGTTGTGAATCACCTGCATCTCAAGCACCGGCGGATCCGTCGCCTTCGGGTCCGGATGCAGAATCACAAACATCGACACCTGCTTGGTGTCATGCGGAACAAGTCCCACCAGATTCGGCGTTACCTTGGCCTTTTCATATCTCAGCGGCTCGGTCGGGTCTGACTCTTCATCGTAGGCGTCCATCTTCCTCACCAGCACCATATCGCTTAGCGCCGGTCCTGTCCCCGCCGCAGGGTCCGGAATCACAAAAGGAATTCGCTTCGCGCTCGACTTGCCGCTCAGTTGATCAAGTACGGCCACGTCCATCGTGTACTGACCCGGCGACGACATAAAGTGCCGCTGCATCGTTATCACTTCCGACTTGCCCTTGTCGCTCGAGTCCAGCGAGCCGCGCTTCGAAATATCCTCGCCGAAGTGTTCAATCACTAATCCGTTCTTATCCTTGATCTCCGCCACGATCGAAACGTGCGCAGTGTACAGGTTGGTGTGCGTGTCATCTTTCGTCTGCAACTCGCTCACCGGCACTTCCACAGCTACCGAACTCTCGTTTCCATCCGGCAGGTCGCCGGCCCGCACAACCGTCGCGTGGAACATCACGTCGTTTGGCAGCTCGGGTTGCTTCAGCACCTTCATCAGCGGAACTTCAAACGGCCGAATTCCGGTCTCAGCGCCCGGCGCTACCGCAAAGTAGCCCGTCTTCGTCTTCACGTCCAGTCCAGCCCGAACCGACTTTGCCGTGATCGTCCTGAAAGAGCCGTCGTAGTCCTTGATCGGCGGAACGTAAACCGCCTCGTAGTACGTCGTCATGTCCTGAAGCATCTGTTCCAGTGGCTTCTTCAGGCTTCCCTGCGCGTCAATGTAAGCGCCGCCTGTATTCTTCGCCAGGTCGGCCAGGGGGCTCTTGTTTGACCCCAACGGATCCTTCGTATCCTCAAAGCCGTTCCGCATGAAGTCCGTTGCCATCCCCATGGCTCCGGGTGCCGTGGCAGGGAATGCTTGCTGTTGTTGTGAAGGAATGCTCGTTCCAGCTTGCGGCACGGGCCCATTCGCCACCGGCAGCGAGCTGTACGGGGCCTGTCCGTTCAGCAGCGCATTTTGCATCTCATGCCGCCCTGCGGAGTTCAGCGCGTCCATGTCGACCACATACACGCTCACGCCCGCCTGGTTTGCCACCCCGGTCACTGTCTTGATCATCTCTTTGGCGGCCGTATCCATCTGCAGGTTCTGGGTAAAGTAAATCAGCGACTTCCGCTCTGAAATCTTCGATTGCGACTTCACCAGCGCCATCAGTCCGGCCAGCGTTGGCAGTGCGTGTTGATCGCGCATGGTCCGTTGTGAATCTTCCAGCGCTGCCAAGAGCGTCTGGTAGCGCGCCCGCATCTTCAGGTCGACATGGTTCCCGGCCGGGTCCACTCCGGTTCGAGCTACAGAGATCAGATATTTCTCCGCCACAACGGCCGACGCTGCGGCATCCGCGTCCGCTTTGTCTACTGGCTTGGCCAGTACGTTGGTGGTCGCTGTCAGTTCCAGGGCTCGCGTCCGGTCGTTTGCCGCCTTCTCCGTCACCGCTAGGATCGCCTTGCCGATCTCCGCCTTTTCCGAGGTGAATCCCTGGATCAACCGAAGCCGCCCTTTGAAATCGAGCAGCGCGTACGAGAAACCCTTCGACGGTAATGTGCTCAAGATCTTGAGCGCCACTTGTTGCGCGTTCTTGGCGGTTGCGCCCCCGAAATGATCGAAGACCATCGTCACCAGGTGATCTGAATTCGAATCCCCGCTCACCAGCCGAAGTCCCACGAGCTGCACGGGCGTCTTGTCGTCCGTGATCACCAGGTCTCCAGGCTTCAAATCGCGTACCGGCTTATGGTTTTTGTCCAGCACCACCAGGTCGAGTGAAACCTCGTCCACATCGGTGCTCGCCGTCGGCGATTCCGTCATTTTGGCCGGTTCCTGGCTTGCGTTCACTGCTGGCGCCTGTGCGGCTCCGGCCGGTGCCGTGGGCGCGCCTGATGGTGCTTGTCCGTAACCCAACGAAAGAACGAAAACAAAGAGTGCCGGAACCGTCAAACTTATAATCCACTTACCTGGCCTGCCAGTACTTAAAGCGAACCCCGCAACTGTGCTCATGCGCCGTCTCCGATTTTCGTTTCGCTGATCGTTCTGTTTGGATGCCCCCTCGTCGCAAGCTAGTTGCACTCATCGCGGGCTTATCCGTCAGGGAAGCATTCCGGCTCGCTCGACAGTTTTCACGCTGTCATTTTGGGACACTTCGCCTGCGCACAGAATTCTACCCCTTTAGACGTATTCATGTACGTCAGGTTTAGGCGCAATGGGCACAGATCAATCGTTTTGGCGACATCCATTGCACTTCTGCCTTCCGTTCGCCAGATTTGATTCACCCTGCGCGGCCACCGGCCATACCGCCCGCCTTGCGGCGTACAATCCGGTAAGGGAAGCTCTTCCCAGCGCCCACTTCTTCTATGCGGAAATGCCCGGTCTTCAGCTTCCTGATCCCCGTCCTTGCGGCTCTTGCCGCCAGTGGGATCCTCAGCAGTCAGCAACCTGCCCCTTCCTCAAGCCAGAAGCCGGTTCCAGGTCAGCCTGCCGTCTCGTCCCCCATCGTCTTCGAGCTCAAGGACCTTCCTTTCCGCCTCCAAAGCGACGAAAGCCAGGCTCGCAACGCTCCAGAGACCATGGCCGGCGGCGTCGCCGTCTTTGACTACAACGGCGATGGCAAGCCCGACATCTTCTTCACCAACGGTGCCGACCTCTCCACTTTGAAGAAGTCCTCGCCCAAGTACTTCAACCGCCTGTTCCGCAACAACGGCGACGGAACCTTTACCGACGTCACCGAGAAGGCCGGCCTCACCGGAACCGGCTTCGGTGTGGGCGTTGCGATTGGCGACTACGACAATGACGGCCATCCCGACATCTTTATCGCCGGCGTCCACGGCAACACCCTCTACCACAACAACGGCGATGGCACGTTTACCGACGTCACCGTCAAAGCTGGACTCGACAAGAGCGTCGACCCCGAATATGGCCCGCTATGGGCCGTCGCCGCGGCCTGGGTCGACGTCAACAACGACGGCCTGCTCGATCTCTTCGTCGTCAACTACCTCCAGTGGTCGTGGTCCGACAAGCCCCTTTGCGTCATCGAGACAACTCCCGAGTACTGCCATCCCCGCTTCTACAAGGGCCTTCCTGACCAGCTCTTCATTAACCAGGGAGACGGCACATTCAAAGACGTTTCAAAGGAATGGGGCCTCCGCGATCACATCGGCAAGGGTATGGGCGTCGGCGTAGCCGACTACGACCTCGACGGAAAGCCCGATCTGTTCGTCACCAACGACTCGGAGTACAACTTCCTCTTCCATAATCTGGGTCACAAGTTTGAAGAGGTCGCCTTCCAGACCAATGTCGCTCTGCCTGAAGAAGGCGCTTTCATCTCTGGCATGGGACTCGACTTCCGCGACTTCAACAACGACGGTTACCCCGATATCGCTTACGTTGCCCTCAACAAGCAGACCTTCCCCATCTACAGGAACTCCACCAAGGGAGACTTCATTGAGGTCACAGCGTCCAGCGGCATCGGCGCTCAGAGCCTGGGCATGGCCGGCTTCGGTCCCGCGCTCTACGATTTCGACAACGACGGCTGGAAAGACCTCTTCGTCTCCCGCGGCCACGTCTCGGCAACCCACCCTCCCGGCGCCAACGTTCGCCAGCCAAACACCGTCTTCCGCAATCTCGGACCAAGCGGAAAGTTCCAGGCCTTCACCGAAGAAGCCGGATTCACTGCTGCCACCGCCGCCCGCCATCGTGGCTGTGCCTTCGGCGACTTCGACGGCGACGGCCGCATCGATGCCGTTGTCACCTCCCTCGACCACGACGCCGAACTCTGGATGAATCGCAGTCCCGGCAACAACCATTGGCTCGATGTGGCCCTCCAGGGCGTCAAGAGTAACCGCGACGGCATCGGCGCGCGCATTATGGTCGTCACCGCCTCCGGCAAACAATACAACCACCAGACCTCCAGCGTTTGCTATGCCTCCTCAAGCCTCGGCCCCGTCCACTTCGGCCTCGGAAAGGACGCCGTCGCCTCCACCGTCGAGATCACATGGCCCAGCGGCATCGTCCAGACACTCCACAATGTTCCCGCCAACCAGATTTTGAAGGCCGTCGAGCCCGTCCCCACCCCACCTGCCCCCAAATAGCCGCAAATTTGGTCGAATCCGAGCCTGACAGCTCCAATTTCGCCCACACGCCGCTTGAGATGCTCCCGGAGGGAGCAAAGACACGCTTGAGATGCTCCCGGAGGGAGCAAAGACAATAGCCCAGGGTGGAGTTCGCGATAGCGAACGGAACCCTGGGTGTGGGAACCCACAATATCCTGAGCCCCGGAGGGGCGACCGAGTCTTCTTAACGCCTGCCGTGCTAAGCGGTTTTGCCGTCTCCCATGCCATGTTGAGCCTTTCGAGCCAAACCAACCCGGAAGTTTCCCGTCGAAACACCATCTGCTGCTTTGCTAGTATCGAATTACGCAGTTTGCGCGCTCGACCCCTCCGGACCTCAAGTCGGAGCTCAAATCGAGGAGATTCCATGAAGCGGGTTTTTCTAGTGGCCGCGGCGGTTCTGCTGGCCACCATAGCCGGAGTCACCGGCAAGGTCATCGCCAAGGGCAGCGACACCCCCAATCAGCCGAATCAGCCCACCACCACCCCCGGTCCCACCGCCGTTCCACCGTTCCTCATGCCCATCCTCACCCAGGGCATTCCTCCCGGTCCGCCAGCCCTCACCATCGATATCCCCGTCAAGGGAACCATCTACCCGCCTGAGATCATCCCTCCGCAGTTTGCCTGGCGAGACGACGATCCCACCGCGACTGCCTGGCGCATTGAGATCGCCTTTGCAGGTCACGACCGCCCCATTAAAATCTGGTCCACCGGCGAAAAGTTCCAGCTCGGCCCCGTCGACGACACCCTCACCGGCTTCGTTCCACCCACGCTCACCCCAATCCAGGCCGCCGACCACACCTGGCGTCCCGACCCAAAGCTCTGGGATGAGATCAAGAAGAAGACCGTCGAGAAGTCCGCCACTATCTCCATCACCGGCTACCGGACCCAGAAGGAAGACCACCCGCTCTTCCACGCCGAATCCACCTTCCTCACATCGAAGGACCCTGTCGGCGCTCCGCTTTTCTTTCGCGATGTCCCTCTCATCCCCGCTGATCTCTCCACTGCCCAGCGCGGCGTCATCAAGCCACTCCCTGACTCGGTCTTGCCCAAGATCAAGTGGGTCCTTCGCTACATCAACCAGCCCGCCGGCAAAGTGATGATGACCAACCTCCCCACCTGCGGCAACTGCCACTCGTTCTCCAGCGACGGCAAAACCATGGGCATCGACGTCGACGGTCCCGCCAACGACAAGGGCCTCTACGCGCTCGTCCCCATCCACAAAGTCAGCACCATATCCACCGACTACCTCATCCACTGGAGCGCATTCTCTGAAGAACACGCCCAAAAGCGTTTCGGCTTCATGAGCCAGGTCTCACCGGACGGCAAATTCGTCGTCAACTCCATCGACGTCCCCCACGCCCACGGCACCCGCGTTCTTGATCGACTCTACAACGGCTTCTACCCCGGCTATGGCTTCGGCCAGGTCTTCTATCCCACCCGCGGCGTCCTCGCCTGGTATAGCAAAGACTCCGGCAAGCTCCAGCCCCTGCCCGGCGCGGACGATCCCGACTACGTCCAAACCTCGGCCTTCTGGAGTCCGGACGGCAAGTGGCTTGTCTACTCGCGCGCACGCGCTGAAGATCCCTATCCGGCGGGCTACAAGCGCTCTCAATACGCCAACGATCCCAACGAAACCCAGATCCAGTACGACCTTTATCGGATTCCGTTCAACGACGGCAAAGGTGGCAAGCCCGAACGCATCGTCGGAGCCTCTGAAAACGGCATGAGCAATAACTTCCCCAAGGTCTCGCCCGACGGCAAGTGGATCGTCTTCGTTCAGTGCAAGAACGGTCTGCTCATGCGCCCTGACAGCAAGCTCTACATCGTCCCCTTCGAGGGCGGCGAGGCGCGTCCGCTTGAGTCGAACCTGCCCATCATGAACTCCTGGCACACCTGGTCGCCTAATGGCCGTTGGCTTGCCTTCTCGTCAAAGAGTCCCTCGCTCTACACCCACCTCTACCTCACCCACATCGATGAGCAGGGCCATGCCAGTCCACCCGTCGTTGTCGAGAATGCCACCGCCTCCAATCGCGCCGTCAACATCCCCGAGTTCGTCAATCTCGGCGACAACGTGATGGACCACATCGATACTCCGGCCATCGACTTCTATCGCGAGTTCGACATCGCCCAGCAGTTCCAGGACACACACGACTACACCCAGGCCGTTCCCGCGTGGCAGGTTGCCGCGGCCAAAGACCCCACGGATGCGCGGCCCTACAACAACATGGGCGTCGCCCTTGCCGCTACCGGCAAAGTCGACGAAGCCATCGATGCTTATAAGCGCTCGCTGGCCCTGGACCCTGACAGTTCCCAGACCCACAATAACTTCGGCAGTGTTCTGGCAGAGGCCGGCCGCCCCGATGAGGCCCTCTCCGAAGTCGACAAGGCGCTCCAGCTCAACCCCGACAATGGCGCAGCCCACATCAACCGCGGCCATCTCCTCGAGGTCATGGGCGGACACCGCGACGAAGCCATCGCCGAGCTGCTCAAGGGCATCGAGCTATCCCCAAAGAACGCTGACGGCCACAACATCTACGGCGTCATCCTTGCCCGCATGGGCCGCAACGACGAAGCCATCGAAGAACTCCAGAAGGCCGTCGACCTCGCGCCGCGCTCCGCCGAATGTCACTACAACCTTGGCCGCGCCTTCGCCGCCGCCGGCCGCTTCACGGATGCGCTGCCGCAGTTCGAGGCCGCCTCGCAGATCACCAACGGCCAGGAGCCGGCCATCCTCCAGATGCTCGCCGCCATGTATTCAGAGACCGGCAAGTACGCCCAGGCCATCTCCACCGCGCAAACCGCCCTCGATCTTGCCGGCAAGCGCAACGACCAGGATCTGGCCACCGCGCTCCGCGGCAACATCAACCACTACCAGTACCAGGCACGCCAGGCCCAGGTAGCCGTACCCCCCGCTCAGCCCTGATCCGCGAGCCCATCCATCCTCGAAAGCTGTGTGCCCGTCCTGGCCAAAATCTCCGGGTACCCCATCCTCGCTGCATCTCTGCTTTTGCGGCAAGGGTGGGAGACCAAAATCCCAGCCGCGCCCTATTTCCATCAGCCGAAATGCTGGATGGGAGACCCCAAAGAAGACTCCCCAAAGCTGAAAGCCGTCCGCCGCAGCGGATGGCCTTCGTTGTTGAGCACTACCCCCTACTTCGTCGGAATCACCAGCAGCGTGATCGACTGCGCCGGAAACGTCGTCGAAAGCAAGCTTGTCGTTCCGTTTGGAGCTCCCGTCACCGTCACCGCCGACTGCGCCACAATCGCCGCCAGGTTCGCATTGCTGTAGAGATACATGCTTGCCTGCCCGTTTGGCGTCAGGTTGGCGAGATTGAGGGTCGTGGTCAGGTCGCCGTAGGTCTTGTTGATCACCATCACTGTCACCTTCCCGTCGCTTGTCCTCTGCGCGCCATATACCGCTAGTTTCGACTGGTCAACACTCGTCGAGGCCAGCGCCATGTCTCCGAACGTCGACTTCGCCCCGTCGTAATTCCGGTACATCGCAAATGCCATGGTGCCGGGAATCTGTTGGGCGGGATTGGTGGTCGGCCACATTGTGCCCAGGTCGAGACCCTCGCGCCCGAAGATGCCCAGAATATCGGCCTGAGTTACCGCCCCATTGATGGATTCCAAACCACCCCAGTTGTACTCGTCGATGGACAGCTTGGTGCCGGGGTAGTCCCGAGCAACCCAGCCTTTCATCAGGTTGATTAGCTGCGGTGCCTGCACCGGAACCGTGCAGCTCGATGTGTAATTGGAGTCGGTGGTGTAGTTGGGCTGGGTGAAGTTTGGATCGGTATACGTCGGATCCCAAAGAGCACGCGTGGAGTTGATGCGTGCCTGCTGTTCTCCGGTATCGCCCGCCGTGGTCAGCCCGACCCCATTCCCGTTGTAGGTGGCCGCGAAATAGGTGTGCAGGTCAAGATAGTCGATCAGGCGTTTGCCGTAGGTCTTTTCGGCCCCGGCGAACTGCTGAAGGTAGTACTCGATGAACGGAGTTCCGCCGTGAGCCGTGCGATCCGCTGGATTGCTCCAGGGCTCATAGCAGGGTCCGGTCGCCCATCCCGAAGTGACATCCTTTGCGGAGTAGAAGTAATCCCACCACCAGTCCATCACTGGCCCGCTCACTTCGGCGGTCGGATCAATGGTCTTGATGGCCAGCGCCGTACCGATGCCGCCGTTGGTCACTTCGTCGTATGTAAAGGGCAGCGGGTGGACATCCATGTCATTGGAGAACCACCAGCTCGGCTCGTTGTCGAGATCGTAAATGGCTACGCCGGTGCCAGGCGCTCCATTGGGGCCGTTGGGGTTTCCGGGTCCAAACTTCGAGGTGTTCACCAGGTAGTCGACCCAGCCGCCAGTCCAGCTGTTCCGTGCCCAGGCAGGGTTGACAACGCTGGCTGCCGGGGGGGCGGGCGGAGGCGCCGCGATGCTGGTCACCGTGGGATCGTTGCCGGTGATGTTGCAGCCGCTCGCGTTAGTGCAGCCACCGGTGCCCTGCGGATAGACGCCATTGCCGCACCCGCGACCAGGATCTGTCTTCAGTTGAACGGGATAGGTCGACAAGGGGTAGCCGCAAGAGGTGCTGTCCTTGGACACCCATCCCAGCACGGGAACCGTGCCCAGCGTCTTGATGCCATTCAGGTTGTTGTTCTGCACCAGGACGTTGAAGGCGCTCGTTCCATTGACGGCGTTCCAGCCATCCCCGCCGGTTCCCGGCGTGTTTTCAAACATCCAGTCCCCGATGGAATTGGTTACGTCGAGTTTGTAGTTGTATCGTTCGGTCGAGTCCCCACCCCAGCGATCGATGGTGATATTCGCATTCGCTACGGCCGCCTCATCGGCTGCCGACGTGTTCAAAACGTAGGCATTCATGCCGTAAATATATGGACTGATTGCGTGGGTCTGGGCTCCGGCGTCCACGGTAAGGGCGGGTCCTGTGGTCGTTACCGGAGCAGACAGCGTAATCACGGCATTTCCGCTCTTTGATGTGTCTTCCGTGCTCGTCGCCGTCACCGTCACCGTCGCTGGCGCCGGATATGGAGTCTGGTAGAGTCCACCCGAGGTGATCGTTCCCGCGCTCAACGCACTTCCCGACGGCGGAGTCACCGCCCAGGTCACGCCAGTCGTAAAGTTCCCCGTGCCCGTGACCGTGGCCGTAAACTGCTGCGACGTCCCGATGATGACCGGCGAATTCGGCGTCACCGTGATACCCGTGATCGCCGAGTAATTGGCCGTCACCGTCGTATTTGCATTCAGCGTTACATTGCACGTCACCGTGCTTGAGGTTGTGCATCCGCTCCACGACGCAAATGGATTCCCGCTAAACGTGGCCGTCGCAGTGAGCGTTACCGCGGTGCCCGCGTTATAACTCCGCGTAAACGAAGTCACCCCGCTTCCAGCCCCGCCGTTGTCGGCAGGGGCCACCGTGATCGCCACGCCGCTTGCTGGCGCGGTCGAATTCACCGTCAGAATGTACGTGGGCGTTTGGTTGCCCCCTCCGCCACCGCCGCTGTTCCCGCCGCCTCCGCAGCCCGCGATCGCCAGTCCTAGCCCGGCTCCAACCAACACCGTCGCAAATCTACCGCTCCTGTTCATCCTCAAGCCTCCGAAAACGCTTTCATCCGATCAACAAAAACACGCCCTCCGGTCCAAAACTCTTACGGCCTCGGCTCTCGAAGGACGAACCAGTGTAGCGCGGCCTCGCATCCTCTGACACCTGGCCGATTCCAGCGCATCTCCGGCATCAGGGCCCTCATTTGCCCTAAAACAGCAAATCCTTCTCCCGGCACCCCATCTTAGACAGTGCCCGGCGTCACCGCCCTCGCTGATCCATCCCGTCCCCCTTTCCGCCCGTCCAGATCCGGCAAAACTCCTGTGATTCAGCTCCTTGCGGGCCTCACCTGGCCTGATTTTGCATCTAAGACAGCAGAGAGCGTTGCGGCAGCTCCTTGCGTCCTGAGGCCGGCTCTCAAGCGTCAAACAATCAAAAGGGGAATTTCCATGCGTTTTCATCCGTTTCTTCGTTTCGGAACACTGCTGCTCGTGGCTGCAGTCCCGCTCGCCGCCAAGGCCCAATTCCAGCCACCATCGCAGGAAGAGCTGAAGATGACCTCGGATCCAAAGGCGCCCGGCGCCGCGGCCGTTGTCCTGTACCGCGAAGAGACTGAGGACGACCCCCACAACTACCGGTCTGTTTACGCCCGAATCAAAGTCCTCACCAAAAAAGGCGAGGATGCTGCCACGGTCCGCATTCGATACCCCCGCAATCTGGTCTTCAAGGCAACCGGCGACAACTCCAGCCGCAGTTCCGTCGGTGCCAACGGCCAGGTCAATAGTTACTTCGACCCGCCCAGCCTCCAGCACACTGGCGAAGACATGCCTTATGACGTTGACACCTTCAAAACCAGGGTAGAGGTTGCCGCCCTCGAGGCAAGAACAATCCAACCTGACGGCACAATCATCCCACTCAAGGGATCCGTCTCCGAAATCCTGAAGACCGTCAAGGGAGCCAACAAACGCAACGAGCTCGTCTTCACTCTGCCCGATGTCCAGGTCGGCAGCATCCTGGAGTACCGATACCAGCTTCGCTACGACCGCTACTCCTCCGCGCCTGACTGGCAGATCCAGCAGCCCTGGTTTGTTCATAAAGCCCACTACGTTTTTACGCCCACTGACCAGTTCCTTCCTGACCGTACTTCAGGCGGCGAGGGTAGCACCTCAAACAGCCAGCTCATGGGACCGCACGACACCGTCCTCAGCGACATCCGATCCACCAACATTCTTCCCCCAGGTAAGTCGCTGACCCAGGACGCAATGGGCCGCTACATCCTCGATCTCACCGATATTCCGCCCATCCCGCAGGAACCTTTTGCTCCTCCGCTCGCCGAGAAAATCTATCAGGTCGACTTCTACTACACCTACACCCTCGTCGAGAAAGAATACTGGCAAAAGGAGATGCAGTTCTGGAACAAGGATCTCGACCGTTACATCGGTTCCTCCAGCGAAATCAAGAACCTTGTCTCTGAGGTCTGCTCGCCCTCTGACGCCCCCCTCGACAAGGCCAAAAAACTCTACACGCTGGTCCAGAAATTCGACAACATCGACTTTTCCAGTGCGGTGCCTCCTCCCTCGGCCGGAGACTCCATCCCTGAAGGACACGTAGACTCCGTCCTCGCCAAAAAGAGCGGCACCTCCAGCGAGATGGCCTTCCTCTACCTCGCGTTTCTCCGCGCCGCGGGCGTCAATGCCCGTCCCGAGCGGCTCGCCAGCCGCGACCTCCATACCTTCTCACCGCAGATTCTCAGCACTGCCCAGCTTGACGCGGTCGTCATCGCTCTCAACATCGATGGCAAAGAGATTCTCGTCGATCCCGGTGAGAAGATGGCTCCCTTCCAGACCCTCCACTGGGCTCACACCGGGGCTGGTGGCATCGCCCTCGACGCCAGCGGCAAGGTCGAAATCGTCGTTACCCCCCTCTCGCTCTACACTGACAATGCAATCGTCCGTGTCGGCAAGATCGATCTCACCCCCCAGGGTCAGGCCTCCGGAACCATCAAAATCGCCTTCACCGGTCAGGAAGCCCTTCGCTGGCGTCAGCTCGCCCTCCACACCAGCCCTGAAGAAATCAAAACCCAGCTCGACAACACCCTTGCATCCCAGGTCCCTGCAGGAATCCAGGCCCATCTCGACCACTTCGCCAACCTCGACAACCCCAATGCCCAGTTGATGGCGATTGTCCAGGTCTCGGGTAGCCTTGCAGCGCCGGCTGGCAACCGCTTTTCAGTTCCGCGCCTCTTTTTTGACAGTCGCGAAACCGATCCATTCCCGGCCGAAGCCTCCCGCACACTCCCCATCGACATGCACTACGCCGGAGAAGAGCAGGAGCAGATCACCTACCAGCTCCCCGCCGGCTTCTCTCTGGAAGGCACGCCTCAGGAGACAAAATTCAACTTTGCAACCAACGCCACATACATCGTGCGGTCCCGCGTCGATGCCAACTCCGTCACCACCACCAGGGTGCTCGCCCGCGGTTTCACTACCCTCGATCCCGCCGACTACGACGGTTTGCGCGACTTCTACCAGAAAACCATCACCGCCGACCAGCAGCAGTTGCTCATGAATGTGGCTTCTCCCGCCGGCCATTAACCGGCCGTGGTGAAAGTCCAGTTTTGAAAGGGCACGACTTTACAGCTGAAAAAGTCTTCCGTGCGGTAGGCCTGGGATTTATCCCAGGCATAAACCGAGAGAAATCAAATCGGGCTTTAGCCCCTGAGGTATGAACTTTGCGAATTGAGACGCATTCGGGCCTTTTTCAGCAAGCTGTGAAGTCGTGCCCTGAATCTCGAATAGGCAACGCGGCTTGAGCCGCTGGGGGATGTTTCTTCCTGGATTCTGAATTCCGCGACAGGCCGTTTAGCCTGATTGCCCGCGCACTTTCAGCACGGTCCTGACTGATGACACTCCCCAACGGAAAGTGCCTAACCGCATCCCACCAGATTCGTCTAAAATTGAAGGCCAGCACGCACGTACGCCGGACCACCCACGCCATCAAAACGCTCGGAGGACCAGTAGTGTCAGCGATTCCGGCCTTCTTCCCCACTCGCAACCGGGCAGTTGTGTGTCTTTGCCTTGTTATTGCTGTCATCACAGCCATTGCCGGATTCTCGCTCACCGGTCACACCCCAACCAGCCGAAGCCTCATCCCCGCTGTCTTTGCCGCCCAGCAGCCCTCGGCAAAGCCTTGGCCCGTCTCCATCGACTACCCCGAGGAAGGCTCCATCTTCCCCCCCGGCATCACTCCGCCTACCATCCTCTGGCGTGACGCCGCTGGCGCCTCCTGGAACATCGACATCGTCTTCGCCGATAAGACGCCCCCCATCCACTTCGTCACCGGCGGCGAGCGCATCAAAATCCCGCCGATTGACGCCCAGGCCGTCAGCGACACCAACAAGCCGCCCACACTCACCGCCCAGCAGGCCGCTATGTGGACCTGGACTCCTGACCCAGCTACCTGGGCCACCATCCAGGCCCACTCCGTTGCCGCCCCTGCCACCCTCGTCATCAGCGGCATGCGCGACGGCCGCACCGTCCTCTCCCAGTCTCGTGTCGCTTTCACCACCTCGGATGACCCCGTCGGTGCGCCCATCTTCTACCGCGATGTCCCGCTCATGCCTACGCTCGGCGTCAACGGTGTTGTCTCGCCCCTCGCCCCTGACGCCATCCATCTCATTCACTGGTGTCTGCGCGACATCCGCAAGCCGGCCAGCCGCGTCCTGCTCAAGGACATGCCAACCTGCGCAAACTGCCACTCCTTCTCCGCCGACGGAAAGACCTTCGGCATGGACATCGACGGCCCTGCCAACGACAAGGGCCTCTACGCTGTCGTTCCAGTCCAGAAGCACATGACCATCAACAGCAAAGACATGGTCCACTGGAACAACGATGGCACCGTCGGAAAAACCCGCGTTGGCTTCATGTCCCAGGTCTCCCCCGATGGCCGCTACGTCGTCAGCACCTTTGCCGGCCCCTCGCTCGAGTTGCGCGACTCCTACTACGTCACCAACTTTACCGACCATCGCTTCCTGCAGGTCTTCTATCCCACCCGCGGCATCCTTGCCTGGTACAACCGCGCCACAGGTATGCGCTACCCGCTGCCTGGCGCCGACGATCCCCGCTACGTCCAGACAGATGGCGTCTGGAGCCACGATGGCAAATGGATCGTCTTCGCCCGCGCCGAGGCCCGCGACCCGCGCAAACCCGGCCAGCCTCCCGCCCTTCACGCCAACGACACCAACGAAACCCAGATCCAGTACGACCTTTACCGCGTTCCGTTCAACAATGGCAAAGGCGGAACACCCGAACGCATCGTCGGCGCATCGCAGAATGGCATGAGCAACAGCTTCCCCAAGGTCTCCCCCGACGGCAAGTGGATTGTCTTTGTCCAGGCCAAAAATGGCCAACTCATGCGCCCTGACAGCCAGCTCTATATCGTGCCCTTCGAAGGTGGCGTGGCACGCCGCATGCGCGCCAACACCCGCCTCATGAACTCATGGCACAGCTTTTCGCCCAACGGACGCTGGATGGTCTTTTCCTCCAAGGCTCGCTCGCCGTATACCCAGATGTACCTCACCCACATCGACGCCAACGGCAACGACAGTCCGCCCATCCTCATCGACAACACCACCGCATCCAATCGCGCGGTCAACATTCCTGAGTTCGTCAACATCGATCCCGACGGAATCGAAGACATCGAAGTCCACGTCGCCGATCAGCGGGCCATCGCCGACACGCGCAAATAAGAACCTCGTTCAACCCACAGTCGGTCGCCTAAACTGGAAATCGTGGCCATGCCGAAGTCCCAGTTCGATTCGCATCTCCATCATGGCCCTCTGGCTTCCCGGCTCATAGGCGCGCTCTTTGTTGCCCTCGGTCTGGTCCTTGCGCTCCTTGCGCCCACCTGCCTTTCCGCCGCGCCCAATTGTCCGCCCCCGCCCTCCATGAAGGACCGGTTGCAGAACGCACCCACCGCCGACGACTACACCGATCTCGGTGTCTGGTTCGCCGGCCACGACCAGTACGACTGCGCCGCCGACGCGTTTGCCACAGCCCTCCAAGCCAAGCCGCCCGACAAATACGTGCCCCACCTCATCTTCATGTTTGGCAGCAGTCTCTATCTGTCAGGAGATCTCCAGGAAGCGATTCCCGCCCTTCAGGAGGCCGAGCATCGCGGCTATAAAGACAATCGCCTTCACCTTATGCTTGCCGCTGCCCTCGACTCAACCCACAACTCGGCAGACGCCGAAGCCGAGTGGCGCACAGCCCTCGCATTCGATCCCGAGATCACCGCTGCCCTCGATGCGCTCTCCACTGATCTGGTCAACGACGCCGACTACCCTTCGGTCATCGAACTGCTCGACAAGCCCCGCGTTCAGCCTCAGCGCACCCCCACTCAGTGCGCCAATCTAGCCACAGCTTACGAACGCACTGGCAAGCCCGGCCAGGCTCTTGAAGTTCTGCGCAACGGTCTCAACACCAGTCCCGAATCCGCCGAAGTAGCAGGCCAGCTTGCCGCCCTTCTCGTCCGGAGCAGCCGCGACGAAGAAGCCGCCTCGGTGCTCGAGATAGCCCTCACTCGTAACCCTGACGATCCCCGTCTCCACGAAGCCTTCGGTACCGTCCTCGCCCGCCTTAATCGTATGCCCGAAGCCCGAGAGCATCTTGAGCGAGCCATCGCCCTCGGCGACACCAGCCCCGATGCAAAATCCAACCTCGCCAAAGTCATTCAGGCCCTCGGTGCCGCCCCTCAGTCCCTCAGTCCCTAAGTCCCTAAGTCCCTGAGTCCCTCAGTCCCTTAGTCCCTCCAATTCACCCCGGCCCCTGCTTTTCGTCCTTTTCCGGCGGCAGAATCCTCACCGTCGATCCCAATCGGTGATAGTTGTTAAAGGTCGTCCGGTTCATCGTTATCACCGGATCGGCCAGTCGTTGCGCCCCCCCCAGCCGCCTGCAGGCGTTTGCCTCCACAATCATGAACGCGATGCTCTGCACCGGACAAATGTAAACCCGGTCTCCAATCTTCACCGGCCCGTATTCAATCGCTGACGTCACATGCGACACCGGATTCCCGGGTTTCCAGTCCGCTGCAACAGTGATCCGCAGAATCGCCCCCGTCGCCTGGTTGATCGCGATCGACCCATGATAGCCGGGGAACTCATGAAACGCCGTCCTCGCCTTGCATGCGTACCTAACCTCGTAGTGCGACCCGCCTGCCGCCACGGCATAGCGATAAACCGCCGCCGGACCTGTTGCCGTCGTCTCCCAATGATGAAAAGCGGCCGTCCCATTTGCCTGGTCTTCAAGGTCCACAAGCACAATCGCCGCCTCGGTCCCAAACTCGCCCTCGCTCGCCAATCCCTCAGCCGCAGGGGTCTTGCTCACGAGCGCCGCCTCTGTCGGCGCCTCAAACTCCTTGCCATCGCGGAACGTGATCTCCAGAACGCTCTTCCCAGCCAGGTGTGGCGCCTCCTGGTTGGGAAATGCCAGTACGCCCCGGGTCGGTGGTTCAGTTTCCAGGCGCTCAGTTGTCCGCGTCGCAAAGAAATTCGGTAGCCGCAGCAGCGTTTGAAACACGTAGCCCCGCGCCAGTTCAAGCGCATGCTTCTGGCTCTCCGCGTCAGGTGCGGGCAGTGCCGCCCACTCCCCCTGCGGCGGATCGAGGAACGCTGACCGGTCTTCCAGAAATGCCAACGCTCGCGCCACCTCAGGCCCGGGCCGATCCTTCGCCAGAATCCGCGCAAATGTCTTCGGGGTCAGCCTCTCGGTAAGCTCCATGAGATAGAGTTGCCGGGCCAGATCGTTGTCTTCTGCGAAGTCGCGCAGCAGGTCGTTGCCGACGTCGATGTCAACGTCTTTGAAAGTATCGGTCTTCGCATGGTCAGGCGCACTGGGCGCCGGCTTTTTGAGCGATGCGTCCAGTCTCTGCTCCAGTTGCGCCACGCTCAACTGCTCCGCACCGCAAACGGCCGTGATCATGACGCCAAGCAGTCCGATTGCGATCAGCCTACGCATCGCAGCCCATCCGTTGCGTCTCTTTTCGAGCGTTCGGCCCTACCGCACAGACGCTGTGTCGGTCGTCTTCACAGCACTCAGTGGAACTTCCAGCGTACCCACCCTGCGCGTCGCTGTGTCGTACACACCTGTCCGCAGCCAGTACTGCCCCCTCGGTACTTCAACCCAATCCCGCAGTTGAATGCCTGTCTTCTGGTATACCTTTTCGATGTCCGGCTTGATGTTCAGCGCTACTATATGGTCCTTGCGCGTCACTATGTTGCCATAACGGTCATACACAATCATCGAGATAACCAGTCTTCCGGTATGCAGTCCTTCCGCCTCTTCCTTCAGCCGGACGTCGCCCCGGTCGATGGCAAAGTTCACCATGTAGCGGCTTGTTGGGCCTTTCGCCACCGGCTTTTCCTGCGGCTTCGCGGCGGGGCTCGCGGCTGCTTCCTGCTGAGGTGGCAATGGCTGGATCAGCGTCTTGAATAAGATCTGCTCCGCCTGCGGCATCCCGAAGTCCATCACCGGATCCAGCGGGTTGGCCATCTTCGCAGGATCCGTTCCAGCCAACGCCGTGCTCGCCGCTCCCGGAAGATCCTGGTCCAGCGCAAAGTAGCCGCGCCGGTACGCCAGCGTGTACTTTTCCCCGTTCACCTTCACTTCGATCGACCGGAACTGACCATCCATCTTCTTGTCTTCCGGCGAATAGGTGATCGTGTAGAAGTCGCCACTCGTCTTCACCACGTCGTCGATCACTTCCGCCAGACCGTTGGTGTTCATAAACGCCTTCCCGCCCGAGTCGCGCGCCAGCATCTTCATCGTTTCCTGGTCGCTGTTCCGCCCCGCGTCCTCGTTCAGCGTCTGGGTCGCCTGCGCACTGGTTACCCCGGTTATCTGGGGAGCGGTCGTTATCGAGCTGCTTGTCTCGCCGGCTATCTGAGGCGGACTGGAAACCAATGGGTTCATCGCGTTCTGCGCCTGGTAAAACGCATTCGTGCTGGATCCTCGTGCGTCCACCGGGTAAACAGCCACGCGCGCTGCCGTCAGCAGGTTGATGGTCTTCTCCAAATCTCCCTCAAAGCGTGTCTCCGTCCGCGTATCTGTCCCATCGAACTGCGAGGTCGACATGCCCACAAACGTCAGCGGGAAACTCTCTGAGAACCAGATCAGGTTCTTCCGCCCCGGAAACGATCCTAGAAACTTTGCCAAATGCTGGATGTTCTCCATCGTCCGGTAAGCACGATCGTCCGTCTGCATCTGCTCTGACCGGTCAAACGTTCCGCTCATCGCGTCGATCATCGCCTGCGTCGCCGCTGTTGTCGTACCACCCGGGCCGGCTGGCATTACTTCCTGCATCTGCCCAAGCAGCGTCTGCTGTGCCAGATCCTCCTGCTGCTCCTTGATCAGCACCGAAGCCTGAATCTCGCTGCTCTTCTTGCTGCCCAGCGCCGCCATCAGAATCGCCGGATCGTCTGAAAACCCCTGCACAAACCGCAGCCCCAACCCCATTGAGAAGATTGCCATCCGCGAACCCGGCTTCAATGCCTTCAGATACTTCATCGCCTGCTTGTGAACATATGTCTGATCCTCTATCGGCGTGTTCAGCGAGTCCAGCAGCAGAACGTTCACTACTTGCGGCGGCTGAATCGGCGTAAAGTTCGTGAACACGTTCATCGGCAGCGTCGGCAGCTCTGCCGGCTTTGCCTGCTCTAGCGCCTTGTGCTCTTCAAAATAGGAGATCGTCTCCGGTGTGCCCTTTTCCAGCACCGAAAACGCCTCAGGCTTCAACCCCGTCACCGGGTTTCCGTTCCTGTCCGTTACCACCACGTCCAGCAGTACCGCGTTGCCGCTTATCTTGAAGGTTGCTGTCGTGGGTTGGTTGTCTGTGTTCGCGTTCTCTGGGCTGGGGCTTTGGTTCTGCGCAGCCAGCTGCACCGTGGCCAGGGTCGCCAAACTCAAGGCCAGGCATGAGGGAAGATAGAACCGCGTCATTCGATAACCTCCTCGAATCCCGCTAGCGTACCACTCCACCATCACCTATGGCCATAAGGGAAGTTACCTTGTCACAGTCCAGCTTTGAAGCGGGACTGCATGGATTGGCATCCCCGCGATCATCAAATCCCTGCCAGCGATTTTTCCAACCCCGGAGCTTCCCGCCAAGGAGTTCTGCCTAAACAACTTTCTTGCAGTGCTAGCCTGCATTTCTCGCAGGTATCCGAAAACCCGTAGCGCCGGTCTCCAGACCGGCTGTCCTGAGCGACCGTCTGTTTTGTCAAGGCGCAAGTGTGCGCGCGGCCGAAACATCCCTGAGTTTTTTCAGGCATGGAGATCTTTCCACCCGATGGGGGTCTTCTCGACCGGGAACGGGCCTTGGTCCCTCTCCCGGTGCGCATCGGTCCGGATGAGTCGCAGCCGGCTATTCTTCGGCGGGTCGGTCTCCACCAGAGCCCGCTTCCAGAGTGGGAGAAGGAAGAGCAGCCGTGCTTCTCGGTTGATGAAATTGCCCGGATTATTGAGCGGTCGCCACAGCCATACAACACGGTGTGGCGGCTGGTCGCTGAGACGGGTATCCGGCATGGAGAGATATGCGGCTTGAATGTAGGTGATGTGGACGTGAACCAATGCATCATCGTGGTGCAAGAGGTCGCGGACAAAGAAGAGCAATCTCAAGGCGCCGAAGGCTGGACGAAACAACGGTGTTGCAAAGAGGCGGGTCTTCAGTCTTTCACCGTCCCTCACGAAGCAGTTGCTACCATTCGTTGAGGGCCGTGGAGCGAACGAGCCATTGTTCCTTACTCCGGGCAGATTGACCAAATCCGGCAAGCGGCTTGGATGGGGAGTGAGGCTTGAACCAGACAACTTCGTCAAAAGGGCTCTGAAGCAAGTTTTGAAGGAGTTGGGCTTGCATGGGGCGGCACACGCATTCCGTCACGGCAATGCCGCATTGCTGGACTCGCTGCACGAACCGATGGCTGTTCGACAAGAACGCCTCGGACACGTGGATGCGTGGACAACCATGGGGTACATGCATCTGGTGACGGCTGGCGATGTTCGGGTTGCCGGAGAGCTTGGAGCACTTCTTGACAAGGGATTCTTTGCCCAAGATTTGCCCAAGTTACCGCCTAAAGCAAAAACGGCCTCCGAGTAACTCACGGAAGCCATTTAGAATCTGTATTCTCTTGGTTGCGGGGGCTGGATTTGA
>PMXB01000308.1 GCA_003165935.1 Acidobacteriaceae bacterium
GTGAAGATGGGCATTGCCCGCGCGCTGGTGGAGTTCAACCCGGAATTGCGCAAGCTGCTCAAGGCCGAAGGCCTGATGACCCGCGATGCGCGCCAAAAAGAACGCAAGAAATACGGGCAGAAGGGCGCTCGCAAGCGGTTCCAGTTCAGCAAGCGCTAGTTTTCAGTTCGCAGTTCTTAGTTCGCAGTTCTCAGTTTCTTTCGCAAGTGACGGCAACTGTGAACTACGAACTGTGAACTACGAACTCAGTTCCACCACTCCCCGCCAAAAGCGGGATCAATCCGGGCAAGGATAAGACCAGCCCGGATGCAACTCAATAAAGGAGGCCAATGGCCACGATCANNCCCAAGATGAAGGAATACATCTTTGGCGAGCGCAATGGGATTTACATCATCGACCTGCAAAAGACGCTCAAGCTCTTCAAGGATGCGTCCAAGTTTGTCACCGAGCTGTGCGCCGACGGCAAGACGATTCTCTTTGTCGGCACCAAGCGTCAGGCCCAGGAAGCCGTGGCTGAAGAAGCCACCCGTGCAGGAATGCCCTACATCAACAATCGTTGGCTGGGCGGCCTCCTCACCAACTGGGTGACAGTGCAGAAGAGTGTAAAGCGCCTTCAGGAACTCGACGAAATGGCCACCGATGGCCGTTACGAGCTGCTGACCAAGAAGGAAGTCATCAAGCTCGAGCGCGAGCGCAAGCATCTCCAGGCAAACCTGGCCGGCATCAAGTCCATGAAGCGCCTGCCGGACGCGCTCTTTATCGTCGACTCCAACAATGAGGCCATTGCCGTAAAGGAAGCACGTAAGCTGGGCATTCCGGTCGTCGCCGTTGTCGATACCAACTGCGACCCCACTGTTGTTGATTACGTCATCCCCGGCAACGACGATGCTCTTCGCGCCATCCGCCTCTTCACCTCGAAGATCGCTGACTCGGCCGCCGAAGGCGTCAACCTCGTCGGTGACAAGGCCTTCTCTGAAGAACTCCCTGAGCCCGTCGCGCTTGAAGCCGAAGCGGCTGAAGCAGCCCCCGTTGAGGAAGTCGACCTGGAAGCTGCCCTCGGTGGAGGCATCCGCAAGGCCCCGGCCGTGGTTGAAGCCCTTGAAGAGGCTGAAGTCGCCGAAGGCGCTCATTAATCTCGTCGTCGCACTCGGTGCGAATAATGAGAAAGCGTGGCCGCTAAATAAGGGGTGCCACGCTTTTCTTATGTCGGAAGGGCGCTGGACTCAAACGGACTGCGAGTGGGCGCGGGCCGGAACCAATCAAGCAAACACGGCGCTGTTCGATGGAGAGAGGGATGAAGTGCAGGAAAAGATCGCAAACCCGCAGACATTTCTGACTCCATGGAACGTGTTCGTCCGCCTCGCTTCAATGGCGGCAGCCTGCATGATTCTCTTTGCGTTTGCCGCGGCGGGCTTGCAGGCACAATCCTCAAATCTGACTGAAGCCCAGATCGCCGAGATTCAAAAGGCGGCTGATCGGGGCGACGCCCTATCCGAATTCAAGCTTGGCCTGATGTACTCCCATGGCATTGGCAAAGCGAAGGATCTTCAGCAGGCGGCCGTGTGGTACCGCAAGGCGGCAGACCAGGGCTACGCGCCAGCCCAGTACTACCTCGGCGTGGAGTACGAAAGCGGAGAGGGCGTCGCCAGGGATCTCCCGCAAGCGATCTCGCTGTACCGCAAGGCGGCTGCTCAGGGAGACGTCGATGCTGAGTATTACCTCGGCGTCCTCTACGAAGGCGGAAATGGCGTGCCGCAGGATGTTCAACAGGCGATTGCGTGGTTCCGGAAGGCTGCGGACAAGGGGTTCGCGGATGCCGAATACAACCTCGGCGTGATGTATTCGCATGGTGAAGGGGTCGCAAAAGATTTGCCGCAGGCGACCGTGTGGTATCGCAAGGCCGCACTCCAGGGAAGCGCCGATGCGGAGTTCCGACTGGGCCAGATTCTGTCAGAGGACGGCAGCAGCCAGAACCTGGCCGAGGCCGCAACCTGGATTCGGAAGGCCGCGGAGGACGGAAATGCGGATGCCCAATCGCAAATGGGCATGATGTTCCAAACCGGCCAGGGTGAGGCGCAGGATTCAAAACAGGCGGTGGTGTGGTACAAAAAGGCGGCCGATCAAGGCCAGGCCAGCGCCCAGACCAACCTGGGCATGATGTACATTACCGCGGACGGTGTATCGCAGGACTATGAACAAGGCAAAGCGTTGCTCATCAAGGCGGCGGCGCAGAACTACCCCGACGCCCAGTATGACCTCGGCGTGATGTACAACAAAGGGATTGGCGTCGCAGAGGACCCGGCGCAGGCAACTGCGTGGTTCCGCAAGTCGGCTGACAAGGGATATGCGCCTGGCGAATACAACCTGGGGCTGATGTACAAGCGGGGAGCCGGTGTGCCGCAGGATTCTACCCAGGCAGCCGACTGGTTTGCAAAAGCCGCGGAGCACGGAAACCAGTATGCCCAGTACAACCTCGGTGTGGCGTACGAAACGGGGCAAGGTGTCCCCAGGGACGTGAAGCTGGCAATGTCTTGGTATCAGAAGGCCGGTCAACAGGGAAACGAGGATGCTCTACGCAGCATCGGACGGCTGACGAACCAGGCGGTCAAGCCATGAAGCAAAAGCAAGGACAACCAAAAACAAATACGGGATCGACCGCTGCCGTAAAATAAAGGAAAAGTGAGATGAGTACTGTGAGCGACAAGATTGATGCCAAGCAGGTAAAAGAGCTCCGCGACAAATCCGGAGCGCCGATGGGCGACTGTTTGAAAGCCCTTCAGGAAAGCAAGGGCGACATTGAAGGCGCCTTCGTCGTGCTGCGCAAGCGTGGCATGGCATCGGCCCAGAAGAAAGCTGCCCGCACCACCAACGAAGGCGCAGTGGGAACCTACATCCACGCCGGCGGCAAGATTGGTGTGCTCCTCGAAGTCAACTGCGAGTCCGACTTCGTGGCACGCACCGACGACTTCCAGAACCTTCTCAAGGACATCGCCATGCACATCGCCGCCTCCGACCCGCGCTATGTGCGTCCCGAGGACGTGTCCATCGAAGATCTTGAGCGCGAGAAGGACGTCTACCGTGCCCAGGCCGCTGCCACCGGCAAGCCGGCTCCCGTCATCGAGAAGATCGTTGACGGCAAGATGGCCAAGTTCTACGAAGAAGTCTGCCTCCTCGAGCAGCCCTTCATCAAGGACCAGGCTGTCAGCATCAAGGAACTGATCGCGCAGAAGGTCGGCAAGCTCGGTGAAAACATCACCGTTCGCCGCTTCGCCCGCTTCAAGGTTGGCGCACCCGACTGGACCGTCGCCACTACAAAGCAAGTCGAAGGCGCAGCGGAGTAACGCCTTCTTCGCGCAAAAACGCTACGGCCCGCGGCCTCAAACCGCGGGCCATCGTCTTTTCATCGCAAGTGAGCCCGCCCTTGCCCCGTGACCGGGCTCAAGCGCTTGAGCGGAATCTCCGGCTTGGCTCTACGATCCCTTTTTCGCCGACCGCCGCGATACCCCCGTCGTCGCGTCCGGAACCGTGCCCGTCGAAGCTCCCGGCGTAGGCTGCACGTTGAAAGCATCCGCCAGGTCCGCCGGCAGCATGTGCCACGAATCAAACTGAAAGATCGCTCCCGTCCGTTCCAGCGCCCGCGCCACCATCCCCGAACAGATCATCTGCCCCTCTTCGCCAAAGAAGAACTTCCTCCTCGTCAGCAGCGACAGCGCCAGGCTCAAGTCCGTGATGTAGCCGTAGCGATCGTTCAGGCAGTGCTCGGCAAAGGCCACGGCATGGGCCCGCTCCTTTTCCGTCGCATCGGTCAGCCGAATCACGTGGTATTCCGTATCCGCATACACCGATACATTGCGCTGCTGCACCCCTTGCAGGATGGCCTCCACGATCTCCCCATCCGTATCCACGAACATGGCCGCATGGCACCAGTGCGCATAACCTTCGGTCGGCCCGTGATAGCGAATACTCTGGCCCCATCGGATCAGGTTGCTGCTGAAGCCCTCCGAGTGCGTCAGCAGAAAGTCCCCCGGCAGCGGCTTCACCACCGTCTCGCCCGGTCCAAAGCGCTCCACCGTCGACGGCGGAATGAAGATATCGACCTTGCCCAACGCTGCCTCCCGATTGATTTATCAAGTCAGTCTCGAAACACACCCCGAATGCCTATCCTGAGCGCCGGTCCCGAACGCCAATCCCGATTATGAATGGGTGGGTATGGCAGCGATTGTACCCCACAGCACAACTTGGGACGATGAAGCAACCCGCCCGTCCCTGCCCTGATAAGCCAAACCTGCCGTGTGCGATACTCAAAAAGATATGTATAAACGCATCGTTCTCAAGCTTTCCGGGGAAGTGCTGGCTGGGCCGAAGGGCTTTGGACTGGACGCGGAAAAGATCGCGGAGATCACGCAGGAAATCGTCGATGTTCACGCACTCGGCGTCGAGATTGGAATCGTGGTTGGGGGCGGAAACATCTTTCGCGGCGTAATGGATCAGGCAAAGAACATGGACCGCGTCAGCGCTGACAACATGGGCATGCTTTCCACCATCATCAACGCCATTGCCATGCAGGATGCCCTGGAGCAGCGGGGCGTTCAATGCCGCGTTATGACTGCCGTCTTCATGAACCAGGTCGCCGAGCCCTACATCCGCCGCCGCGCCGTCCGTCACCTCGAAAAAGGCCGCGTTGTCATCTTCGCCGCCGGCATTGGCAACCCGTTCTTCTCCACTGACACCGCAGCCAGCCTGCGTGCCATGGAGGTCAAGGCCGATGTGCTCCTCAAGGCAACCAAGGTGGACGGTGTCTATGACGCCGACCCCGTTCTCGTCAAAGATGCCGTCAAGTACGACGAGATCACCTACATGGAGATCCTGCAGAAGGGCCTCAAGGTCATGGACCTCACGGCCGTAAGCCTCTGCAAAGACAATAGTCTCCCCATGATCATCTTCAACATGAATCAGCCGGGAAACATCAAGCGCGTCGTGCTCGGTGAAAAGGTAGGCTCGCTGGTCACGGCGTAAAGACAGCTTTCAGCCGTCAGCTATCAGCTTTCTTCTTGTCCTGTTGCAGTTTGACGTCTAAGAGAAGTGAGTACCATTCGCAGCCAGGGCGTCGCGGCAGCGGAACTGAAAGCTGAGAGCTGAAAGCTGGCAGCTAAAAGCTAGAGGCTAGAAGCTTCTTTGGATATCCCCAAGCCATCCCGGCTCAACGCGCTTACCGGCCTGCGCTGTTTTGCGGCCATCAACATTGTTTTTTTTCACTTTTCCAACCCTGACTGGTTCGGCTGGTTTGCCCCTGTAGTCAACGCCGGCTATGTCTCGGTCAGCTTCTTCATTTTGCTCTCCGGCTTCGTCCTCGCATACAACTACGCCTCCAAGGCTCGCGCCGGAACCCTCGACCGCACACGCTTCTGGGAAGCGCGCTTCACCCGCCTCTATCCTATTTACATACTGAGCCTGATCCTTTCCTGGCGCATGATCCCCGTCGAGTACCAGGCCCACAGCCACGGCATGTTCTTCGCCGGCATGGTGCTCTCGCCGCTGCTTCTTCAGGGCTGGATCCCGGAGGTTGCCACCTTCCTCAACACGCCCGCCTGGACCATGTCCGCCGAAACCGCATACTACCTCGGGTTCCCCTGGTTCGCCCGCTGGAAGCGACCCACGCGGCTATCTACTCACCTGGCAAAAATGGCCGGCGTCTGGTGCCTTGGCCTGATCCCCGGCACCGTCTACTTCCTGCTCAATCCCGATCATCTCGCCATCACCGATCGCTGGAGCTATGGGCCCTGGCTCCAGATGCTCAAATACACGCCGCTGCCCCACGTTGCCAGCTTCGTCTTCGGTGTTATGCTTGCGAACGTGGACGAGGTTGTGCCCCGCGCCGGCTGGCTGCGGTTTGTCCTTGGATTTGGCGGATTCGCCGGGACCTTCGGAATCCTTGTGCTCGGTCCCCGCGTCCCCTACGCAGTCATCCACGACGGCCTGCTCATGCCGCTCTTCGGCTGCATGATCCTTGGCCTTGCCGGCCAAAACCTACTGGCCGATGCCTTCTCATGGCAGCCGCTTGTCTTCATCGGCGAGGCCAGCTACTGCCTCTACCTGCTCCACTTCAACCTGTGGAACATGATCCACGACTCAGGCATTCTCCAGCGCACAGGCCTCATCCGCTTCGACCCCTGGCTAAGCTATGCGTTGCTCATCGCCCTCGCTCTCCTCGCGCTGCACTTCATCGAGAAGCCGGCCCAGCGCCAACTCCGCCGCTGGATGGGCGTTACACCGCGCGCCTCCAAATCAGAGCAGGCGAACCCATTCTGAATTGCGCGCCCCGTTGTGGAGCCGCGCAATTCAAGGGGAGAGGATGCATGGCTAGTAGTCAATCCCCTTCCAATAATTCGGCGCGCTTACATACTCAAATTGGTTCGGATTCGACTTCACAAGCGCTGCAGCATCATCGGCCCACAGCGTTCCGTGCGCGTTGTTGCCCGTGTCCGCCACCACCGCATAGCCAAGCTGGTAGTTCTCGAAGTCCTGGCTGCGCTTGTCCATCGAGTCCCAGTGCTGATACACGCTCGAGTTCTGAATTGCCTCGGCCTGGTGCGCCGCCTGCACGCGCGCATTCACTATCTGTCCGATACGCATGCTTTGCGCAATCGACGGCCCCGCAATTGCCGCTGCCTGCTGATTTACCACCCGCTGATTCATGTGGAAGCTCTGCACAATCGCCCCAAGCGTCGCCCGCTCCTTTTCCGCCACAGCCTGCGGCGCCGTGTAGCCGAAGATGTAGCTCCCCCAGCCGCCCGCTCGTCCCTCCGGCCCGATGCAGTAGATATTGTTCAGCTCGTTTGTCCCTTTGCCGTTGTGAAAGTCCGCTGTCCCCTCGATGTGGAAGCACCGAGCGTTCGGCATCAATTGCGCCGGCGACTCGCTCGTAATTCTGAAGTCCGCCGGCTGCATCCCTGCCTTTTGTTCCAGGTGATGCACCATGTCGACCAACGTTTTCCCAGGGTCTGCGCCATACGGGTAGTAGAACGCGTTTGCGTAGACTGTGTTCCGCAACCCACCTTGCGCCACAATCTGCCGTGTTCGCTGCGCAGCCGGATTATTCGGGTCCGTCGCCGAAAACGTCAAGTCTAGCGAGATGTTCTCGCCGTTTGGCCCGCTTGCAAAAATCGTGCCCTGACCGCCCTGCCCCATCTGCCATCCTTGCGGAAGTCCGATGCTCGCCGACTGGTCCTGCGTGGTCACGGTCCTGAGCTGAGCCGCAGGTCCTTCAGCGCCACCGCCGCCTCCGCTCGGGCCTGCCGCCTCCGCCCCCGCCAACGGATGCCACTGGGTCATCAGCGTCTTCATCATTCCGGGGAGCGTCTTGCTGAATCGCGACGCATCGTCTGACACCAATGCCGCCTGCACATTGTTTGTAGAAACCTTCGTCGCAATCAGCAACCCGCTCACCGCCAGCGCCGGCTTGCCCGGCCCCTGGTCGTGCCGCGTGATGTTGAAGAACGTCGCCACCGAGTCCGTGCCCTTCACGTCGAAGAGCTTGCCCACCTGCGGCTTGTCGCCAATTGACTGGTGAAGGTTCTTCAGGATGTATCCCATCGCTCCGGCCTCGGTGGACTGTCCCGGCACCAGCCCGTACATAATCTTGCCCCCGCCCGAGGGATTGATCGTAGTCAGTCCCTGCCCAAGGGCCGCTGTAGTGGCGCCCAGCGCCAGCACTCCGGCTGCGATTACCGCAATTCTCAGCAAATGCTCTCTCATCCAGGACCTCCGTCGCCCAAACCCAGGTTTGAGCAATCAGAATTGCCGCTGTGCCGGTAAGTTCAAGGGGAACACGGCGCAGGCCGTTCCGATCTCTCTACACAGACTGCGGAATTGGGAAAGGAAGTGCGTCACCGCGGGAAGGAATCGCGCGCAACAAAAAGCCCAGCCGCTCTGGCTGGGCTCTTCATCTCTGCTTTTATGTTGCTTTGTTACGGCGTTACCGACTGGAGCGAGTGGTTGCCGTGCGGCACTGTCACCACAACAGCCGACTTCAACCCGGAGGGATAGGGAGATGCCTGGGTCGGAGTGAGCGCCCCGGTATCTGCATTCAGGCGGAAGCCGGAGACCGAGTTGCCCAGGTAGTTTGCCGTGTACACAAATCGCCCGAGCGCCGCATCCACCGCAACAGAAACCGGATCGGTATCTGTTGAGTTCACCTGGCTGCCCGTCGTGTTAACGATTGCGGACGGCGTCCCCGTGGCCAGATCGATCGTGAAAGAGGTAACCGTATTGGCCAGCCCGTTTGACACGTAGATGTACTTGCCACGCGGGTCGATAGTGAGCGCGTCAGGCTCGGTGCCCGCTGAGAACGGACCGTTGATCATGAAGGCCAGCACACTCCCGCTCTGAATCGTGTAACCAATCAACTGGTTCGAAGCAAAATCTGTCGTGTAGACAAATCGGTTGGTTGGGTCCGATACGACTGCCACTGGCTTGATGCCCGCCTTGTATGGGCTGCCCACTGCAGTTGTGAGCGCACCGTTCGATCCGACCGCATATCCGAAGATCCAGCCCGGATTCGCAATGCTGGTCGTCGTTCCGCCTGGATTGTAGGCCGACTGATCGAAGGCGCTCACATACACTGCGTCATTGTTTGCCAGCACCGTCACTCCGGTCGGCGCCACCGTGTCGCCCCCGAAGTTCGGAATCGACAAGGTCACCTGCGCTGCAACTGCGCCAATGGTTCCTCCGCTTAGAGGGTAGGCCGTCAGCACTGCCGGGCTAGGCCCTGAAACCACATAAAGGTAGGTGCCTGCCGTGTTCACCTGAACAAAACTCGGATTCGGGCTGGTGGTCACCGTGTCCTTCTGTGTCAACACGCCACTGTCCGCAATTGTGAAGTGCACTACGTTATTGCTTGCCTGGTTCACCACATAAAGGTTGGCATAGTCGGCGGTGATGGCAATGGCCACAGGATTGTTGCCGCCGCTGCTCACCGCCGGGGCGCCATTGCGAAGCGCTCCGGTCTGTGAGTCTGCGTCGAACGTTTGAATCTGTCCCGTGGTGCCCGAACCGGAGCCTGCGGAGTTGGCCACGAAAACATAGTCGATCGTTACGATCTCGCAGGACGTCAATAGGGTGGCTACCACCAGCCCCAGGGAAGAGACCAGAATCGTCCGGCTCAGTTTGCTCAACTTCATGCGCTTCCTTCGTCAAGGACCTTCGCTTCCCGGCCCCATCCATTCTCGTTTAGTTGTCCCGTAACCATTGTAAAAGCGCTTACGGGCTGTTTCGATCCAGCCGGTTCCGGTCTCCCGTCCGTCTGTCTATTTCGTAATTCCCGCGCCAGTCCCTTTGTGTGGAATTGCAACCACAGCAGTCGGGAGTGGGTTTGCTTTGTACGGTGAGCTCTGTGAGACAAGAAGCGCTCCGGAGGTGGTGTTCAGCTCAAATCCTGAGATCGTTCCGTCCACGCTGTTGCCCAGAAAATTCACCGTATACAGAAAGTGATTTGTTGAAGGGTCAATCCCAATCGCTACAGGCTGGAGCCCAGTCGCCATGGTTCCAAGGCTCGTCAGCACTCCGTTGCTCATGGAGTACTCGGTCACAGACGAGTCCTGCGCGTTGGCTACATAGGCAAACGGGTAGGTTGGATCCACCACCACCGAAGAGGGCGATCCACCTGCCTTATAGGGGCTGCCTGCGAGCGGCGTCAGCATGCCTGACGAAACAGCGTAGCCCAGGACATTCGAATTCGCTGAGTCCGTCACATACAGGTAGGTGCTCGAGGCGTCGCTCGCGATTCCTGAAGGATGGGTCCCCGCAAAAAACGGCACGCCGCCATTCAGCGGCGTCAGCGCGCCCGAGTTGTTGGCAAAACCAAAAACATATCCCACGTTCGGCGTCACGGAGGCGTCATAGGCCGACACGTAGAGGAAACTGCCGGACGTCAGCACATTGATTGACGTAGGAACGATCACATCGTTCGGCTTGCCGGGCAGATTCAAGGGCCAATAGTTCAGGTCACCGTTCGCAATCGGGGCGTCCAGGTACTGGCTCGGCGGATGGCCCGTGGTGGCTGTGCTGATCGGAAATGCGCCAATCGACCCTGAGCAAGGAGCCGCGGGAGAGCAGGTCGGCAGGGGCTGATAGGTGTCCACCACAAACAGATTGGATCCGCTCACTGCCACGGCCATGGGGAAGATGCCCGGCGTATTGGTGGTGTTTTGCGCATAGACTTTTCCGTCGTTGCCGATGATGAACTGCACGATCGTGTTGTCGTCCTTGTTCACCACAAAGAGGTTTGTATTGTCCGAGGTCAGAGCTTCCGCCACCGGATTCCGGCCGCCCGAGGGGAATGGCGATGTGGGAATCTGGCGCATCTGGCCAGACTCTGAGTTGATCTCGAAGACGTCAATTACTCCGTAGTTATTCGGACCCGCCGCCTGCGCGCTCGTCACAAAGACAAAATCGACAGTCAGTGTTTCGCAGGCCGTCAGCATCGTGGCCACCAGCAGGCTGGCAACAGCGACCAGCGCGAGCTGGCTAGGTTTGTTGAACTTCATGCGCATCTTTCATCCAGGCGCCCTTGCCAGCACGCCCGCAAATTCCGGTTTGGAATCGAGATGCGGGGTGGCCGCCGTTCCGGTCCCCGCATTCGGCTGTTTATTTAAAAGGTCGCCGCCGGCGAAGGGTTTTGACGATCGCCTAACGGCGAGAACGTCAACCCTTCACCCGCGCTCTACTGCTTAGCTCGTGCGGCCATCCACCAGGCACCATGTCGCCGGTCCCCCCAGGGAGAACGTGCTTGCGACGCGCATCTGGTTCAGTACTCCTGAGTTCGGGTCTACCACTCGGCCAGTCACGGACGAGTCATTGAAGTCAGCCGAGTAAACAAACTGGTTCGATGGATCTTCCACCAGGCATTGCGGTCCGGCTCCTGATCCAAATGGTTCGCCCGCAATGAAGCTCAGGGCGTGAGTGGTTGGGTCCAGAACATATCCTGAGATGCCGCTCTGCGCGTTTGTCCCTTGCGTATTGTTTCCCTGGTTGATGACGTAGGCAAACTTCGTCTTCGACTCCAGAATCATGTAGATCGGGTTGTTCAGCGATGTGTCGTCCGCTACAACACCGCCGGTCTGGGCCTGCAGTGAGCCGTTGCTTCCCACACTGAAGGGAAGAATCTGGCTCGATGCTCCAGTTCCGGGCACCAGGGTTCCCTCATCGTCGAGAACGTAGACGTAATTCCCTGCGTTCACGATTGCGGTTGCTTCCCCGATCCCGAGTGCCTGAGCGGAGTTCTGATTGATGGTCAGTTGGCCGTTGCCCTGGTTATAGGTGTACGGGAATACCGAGTCGCCCGTGGCCGGCGTTCCGCTCACAGTCAGGATGTATCCCTGCGAGAGCGAGAAGTCGATCGGGTTGGCCGGAACCGGGAAGTAGGGCAATGCCGCCCCATTCGCCGCCGTCACCTGCGCGTTCACTACCAGTTGCAGCCGCCCGGTCGTCGAGTTGATCTGGAACGCCGTGACGTCGGCGCAGGTTGTCACGCCCGCGCCCAGTGCCAGCGAGCAGGCCGCCGCCGAAGGGGAGTCATGGTCCAGAACGTAAAGGAAATTTCCAGGAGCATCCGCAACCATGCGGAACGGGTTCAGGCCCTGCGTGTAGAAGGTCTCCTGCACCGTCAGCACGCCGTTGCCGCCAACCGCAAACTCGGTGATATTTGACTGGCAGGGATCTGCAGGCGTGCACGTCTCGCCGCCCTCCGCATTCGTTCCCCGGTTCAGCACATAGAGGAATCGGCTCCCCTGCACCAGGACCGCACGGATCGGATACGATCCCCCCGAGGAGACTGGAAGCGTATTGATTGGTCTCAGCTTGCCGGTGTTGTGGTCGATCTTGAACCCGCTGATGATGCCTTGACCAGCGGTCCCCGCGGTCAGTGTTCCTGTCACATACAAATAGCCGACTGTATAGCTCTGAATGCAAGAGGACACGCCAAAGATGACCGCGACCGAGAGCGCACTCATCAGAAGTGCCTTGCCGAATTTCGTAAACTTCATGCCATTCCTTCATCCCGGTCAGGCGTGTGCCGCCAGGTTTGATCGTTCCGCAGCAGGGCTGGGTTGGGACGGGTCCCTGTTGCATTGTAAAAGCCAAGGGTCCGTTGTGCCTAGTTTCCACGGAAGACAGGCCTTTTCAGGCCAATTCCCTCCGCATATTGCGTGCCTGCGAACTTTTCTTAGCCCACGGTTCCAAGGTTCCATGCCTTTGAACCGAGACCGTCATCATTTCTTCGGTTGCTTGCTCCTTTGACGGCCCGTCCTTAGCAAAAGTCAACCCGCCCGTTGCTCATTCCTTACCTGATTCCGCCAAGCTTGAATCGTCAACTCTGCTCCCGGGTGGGGGCTGCCCGCGGACCCCACCTCGAACGCCTGACAGCCGCCGAGACAAGGCAGTTCAAGCCAAAGGTCTTTCTGGCCGGAGCAGATCCATGCGACCCGGAGGCAGGAGCCGCGAAGCTGCCGAGGGATGAGCAACTTCGTACTTTTGAGGATATCTATATCAAGAACCGAACATTTACGCCTGGAGGGTTCTCGGCATGGCCGTCTTGATTAACTACGCCGCTCTGCGCAAGAGGCTTACCGGGTATCTGGACCAGGTGACGGATGACCGGGAATTGGTGATCGTCCGCAGGCGTGGGGCGCGGGATGTGGCTATGGTTCCTGCCGACGAGTTACCTGGCTTGATGGAGACAACGAGCTTGCCTCGCTCGGTGGGGGATACCAAAGCCGACAGATCGAATCCCTCTCAGGCTGCCCTCTCCTTCGCCGTCGCAATAGCAGCCCCGAAGCACCCGGCGATGATGATCTCGAAGACTACCGGCGCCGGAAAGAAATGCGCATACGAGTTCACAGCGATCAGCAGGTAGGCCACTAAAAACGTCGCCATCATCGGACGAAGCCGGCGAGCTTCCGTCTTCGCCAGGGATGCCAACTGCCACATCAGAATCGCCTCTGCCGTCATCGAGATGCTGAGGGCGAGACCGAGGCCAAAGTAAAAGTCCCAGAAGCTGCGCATGTTCCCCATCAGCGGGAACTGATTAGCCTTCATCGCCGCAACAGCCACGGCGGCGGGGCCCGGCGCGGTCTTGCCAAACACCCCGCCAATCGTATGCAGCACCGCATGAATCAGCGTCAGCACAGACGCCACCCGCAGAAACAAAACAGGCTTGTTCATCCCTGCTCTCCTTCCACCCTCTTCGCGAAGCACTCCAGAATCCCGCTCCACGCGCCCGGCCCATCGAACATCGCCCGCA
>PMXB01000087.1 GCA_003165935.1 Acidobacteriaceae bacterium
ATCTTCATCAACTTCGAAGAGGAAATCGAAGCCGAGGCGCGCGGTGAAGAAGGCCGCTCCCTGATACGCAACGACAATCTGAATCGCAGCGTTGAAGAGCTCGAGCTTTCGGTCCGCAGCTACAACTGCCTGAAGAACGCCAACATTCAGTCCATTGGCGAACTCGTGCAGAAGACCGAAGCAGAAATGCTGAAGACCAAGAACTTCGGCCGCAAGAGCCTGAATGAAATCAAGGAAATCCTTGCTCAGATGGGCCTTTCGCTGGGTATGAAGATCGACGAAAACGGCAATGCCGTTCCCGGACCCACCAGCATTCCTCCCGCCGCCGCACTGGCTGCCAGCTATGGCCGCTATGACGATGAGGACGAGCCGCTGGACTCCGTGGACCTGCAACTGCCCACTGAGACCGAGAATTTCTAGAGCCAGCTACTCGCTTCTAGCCTCTAGCTTCTAGCTTTTTCTCTGTGAGAGCCAAAACGCTGGTTCCGCGGTGATCGAGCTAGCAGGTAGGAGCTAGAGGGCTAGAAGCTCAAATCGAAAGAGAGTTTCACCATGCGCCATCGCAATGCAGGATTCAAGCTCGGACGCAACACCAGCCACCGTCGCGCTCTGCTGCGTAACCTGGTCACGTCCATCATTATTGAGGATCGTGTGGAAACGACCGTGGCCAAGGCCAAGGCCGTTCGCCCGCACGTTGAAAAAATGATCACCCTCGGCAAGAAGGGCGATCTCCACTCGCGCCGCCAGGCGCTTAGCTTTCTCATGACCGACAAGGCTGTCGAGCGCCTGTTCGAGACCGTGGCCCCGCGCTACGGCGATCGCCAGGGCGGCTACCTTCGCATCGTTCGCACTGGGTTCCAAAAGGGCGACGGCGCCGAGAAGGCTTTCATCGAACTGCTTGGTTCCGAAAAGCAACTCGACGCCAAGCGCCAGAAGCGGGGCGAGATCAAGGCCAAGAAGAGGGCCGAGCTCGAAAAGCATCTGGAAGAGTCAAAGAAGGAAGACGGCGGAGACGAGAAGGCCGCCTAAGCTTCTCAGCAATCACCGCAATCTGCCTCATCGCAACAGACGGGCATTCGCTTCGGCGGGTGCCCGTCTTCTTATTGCCGTTCACACTGTGCAAACGAAAACGCCCTCCGCCCTCCGATAAGTTTGTCGGAGGGCGGAGTGGCGCTTGGGTTTCGTACATGTCGGTGGGAGGGCCGAAAGTTAGCGGGTTACCTCGAGTGTCAAGGTCATGGGGACCGTGACCGGCTTGTTGTCGAGGGTGGCAGGCTCGAAGCGGAACTTGCGAACCGCCGCGAGTACAGGCTGATCCAGATCGACGGTTGGGGACTTCGTTATCCGAACATTGGTGGGCTTGCCGGTTTCGTCGACCTTCAGGCTCAGGACGACTTCCGCCTGGTGAAAGGCTGCGATGTCAGGGGTCACGGTCGGCAGTTCAACCGGGACGGACGAAAGGACATGAGCAGGAGTTACGCCGGTCGAGACCGGGGTTGAGGCAGCATCATCGGCAACAGGCTGGCTTGCGACTGCGGCTGCGGTGAAAAACAGGGGGGAGAGCAGAACGCTTGCAATTAGCATACGACGCATGAAGTACCTCCAAGGGTCCAATAGTACCCATCACCAATATAGGCGCACTAAAGAACAGTTGTCAACTGTTTAATATAACTCATTTGTTTTCAAAACTATTGTCCGAGCTATCGTCAAGTAACTTGCTGGATGTCCAAAATGCGGGACAGGGCTTCCGAGTCGCGGTGCGAATGAGGAGCTCCTCCCGCGATGCATTCCACTCAGGAAAGAGCGCATCCCCTTGTTCCCGCTGAGGCAGCGGATTCGCGGAGCAGGCTGAATTGAGGGAATAATGAGCGGTGTGCGCACTGTTTGCGCCGCAATCATTTGGAATGCTGCGAAGGGCGGTCGAGCGAGATCCCATGTCTCGGCGTAAGGGAGAGTTTCGACCTCAGATGCCGGGAGAACAGAAATGAAAAGCCCTGGGTCGCATTGCGATCCCAGGGCTGCTGCTGAATGACTTTGCGAGCGACGCCCGCAAAGAATGTAGGTTCCGCGTTATCCCTGCTGTTCCGAATTCTCTTCGTGCTTTTCAATCAGCTCGGTGACTTCCTTTGTGCCCTCAAAGCCAGCGACTGCGGCCACGCCCTCGGTAAGGATCCCGGCATTCGGGTCCAGTTTCTTCACGCCTTCAACGGCGGCAAACGCGCCAGCTGCTTCTTCCAGAATTCCCATAATATTCTCCTTTTCAAGTCATGAATCTGTGGTCCGACGCCCATTCCGGAGGTCGAGTCAAAAGCATAGCACGGGAAGGCTAAGGTCAGGCAAGGTGCCTCCGAACCAACCAAAGCCCCCATCTCTTTTATGGCGCATCTGAGGGGAATCCGCCACAAGTGGTGATCTGAATGGCCTTGTGATGAGTTTCACTCCTTCAAGAGGACCCGCATAGAAGTATTTGTGGATCCGATCAGAGGGCTTTAAGCGCGTCAGTTTCCGTAAGTGCAGGATGATCTTCCTTCAGGTAGCGCAACATCTGAACTAGCCGGTCCCGATAGGTGTTCCTGCCGCCGCAAATTCGCTTGTGGCAGGCATCGGCCAGGCGCGTTCTGGCTTCATCGTCGGCCAACAGCCTTCGCACTGCGGCAAGCAACTCTTCAGGAGATTGAAAATAGGTCACACATTCGCCGTCGGGGCCAAATATCTCCCGATGCTCCTCCGTATCCTCCACCACCATGCAAGTGCGCATTGCAGGCAGCTCAAACGTGCGCATGCAATGGCCGTCCCGATTTGAACGTCGCACCAGGCACAGGGCGACTTTTGCTCCCGCAGCAGCCTTGCGCAAGGTGAAAGCGTCGGCTACGCCCCGTGCCGCTGAACGTGTCGGCGAATAGCGATTCCAGAATGAACCGTAGAGCCCCAAGCGGATGCCCTCGCGGATTAGCATGGCCATGTAGCCGATACGATCTCTGTCCGCAGCGCCGGCAAAGAATACCTCTGAGTCGAACGTTGCACATTCTGCCTGATTGGCTAGCTTCTCTGGAAAATGAATTTCAGGTGCATACGCAAACGGAAGATAGCTGCTTTCGCTGCACCCGGCAGCGCGCAGTTCGTTCATATTGGCTCGCCGCGGATTGAAAATGACATCGTATTCGGGCAGTGCCTTAGTGAACCAGCGCGAAGCGTGAACGGGATTGAAGGGATCGTCGGTCAGGAAGTTGCAAGTTTTCACTCCCATGGCCCGGATAGCAGACAAGTCTTTCGCTTCAATGGCCGCCATCCCAGTGGCCAGCAGCACAGTGGGATGAAAGCGCTCCGCCTCGGCTCGCACCTGCCGGCTGAAGCGATGCAGATGAAAGGGACGATGTCCCCGAAAGTGGTAGCAGAAACCGTTGACCCACCGATTGGTCGATAATGCCATCGATGAGTCCACAAGCCTCACCGGGATATTGAGGCTCTGTGCCGCGGCATAAAAATGAGCACCAACATGTACCTCGCCTGGGTTAGCAACTAACAGAAGGCGAAGGCTCCGTATCGAATTCATAACAGAGGGTCTCCGGGGAGGCACGTTCTTGCGGACGCAAAATGGAACACAGTGCGATCCTTATGCTTTGACGGAAGTCAGAGCCCCCAGATCCGCAGCCAGCTTTTCTGTTGAGAAGGCTTCAATGATGTCGCCTTCTTTGATGTCAGTGAAGTTGCCCAGGCCTATACCGCACTCCATGCCGTTGGATACTTCGCGGGCATCGTCCTTGAACCGCTTCAGCGAGCCGATCTTGCCTTTGAAAACCTGCTCAGTCCCACGAAGAACCTTCACCTCGGCATCGCGGCGGATCACTCCGTCCTGCACTCGGCAGCCGGCAATGGTGCCAACCTTTGGAATTCTGAAGACGTTGAGCACCTCGGCGCGGCCAACGTAGTTCTCCTTGAAGGTAGGCTCCAGCAAGCCAAGCATTGCGAGACGCATCTCGTCCTGCAACTCATAGATGATGGAGTGCAACCGGATCTCTACTTCTTCCTGCTGTGCCAGTTCGGCGGCTTTGCGCTCTGGACGAACGTTGAAGCCGATGATAATTGCGTTGGATGCAGTCGCGAGCAGCACATCGCTCTCAGTGATCGAGCCGACGCCGGAGTGGATCACCTTGACGCGCACCTTTTCCGTGGACATTCGGACCAGCGAGTCGGCCAGCACTTCCACTGAGCCCGTCACGTCGCCCTTGATGATCAGCGCCAGGTCCTTTACGCCTGCGGTGCGAATTTGCTCCGCCAGCCCTTCGAGCGAGACGCGCGAACTCTTGGCGAGCTGCGATTCGCGCTCCTTCATCTTGCGGTACTGCGCAATGCCCTTAGCCTTGTCGCGATCGGCTACCACTAGGAACGTGTCGCCGGAATCGGGCATGGCTTCGAGACCGAGTACTTCGACGGGGGTCGAGGGGCCGGCTTCAACCAGCGCGCGGCCACGATCATCAAACATCGCGCGAACCTTGCCGAATGTATTGCCGACGATGTAGCTGTCATTGAGACGCAGAGTCCCGTCCTGTACGAGAACCGTTGCAACAGATCCGCGTCCGCGATCCAGCTTAGCCTCGATGACCGAGCCCACAGCCTTGCGGCCAGGCGTTGCCTTGGGAGCACGAATGTCGCTGACGAGGCAGATCATTTCCAGTAGCAGATCAAGGTTCTTGCGCTTCTTGGCCGAGACTTCGACGAAGACCGTACCCTGATCGCCGGCACCAGCCCACTCTTCTGGAATGAGCCCCCGATCGGCGAGCTGCTTCTTGACGCGGTCGGGATTGGCTTCCGGCTTGTCGATTTTGTTGACGGCCACGATGATCGGCACATTTGCAGCTTTGGCGTGGTCGATGGCTTCGAGTGTCTGCGGCATGACTCCGTCGTCTGCAGCGACAACGATTACCACAATGTCGGTAACCTTGGCGCCGCGGGCGCGCATGCGGGTGAAAGCTTCGTGGCCCGGGGTGTCGAGGAAGACGATCTCGCGGCCCGATGCCGGAGATCCTTCCTTGGCGAACTTCACCTTGTAGGCGCCGATGTGCTGCGTAATGCCGCCTGCCTCGCCGGCAGCGACATCAGTCTCGCGAATCGCATCGAGCAGCGAAGTCTTGCCGTGATCGACATGGCCCATGATGGTGACGACTGGTGCGCGCGGAATCTCGAGCTCACCTGTGTTTTCGGCTTCGAGGACTTCTTCGATTGACTGATTTGCAAGCTCTTCTTCGTAGCTGATGACGGTGGCGGCAGCGCCAAACTTGGCGGAGACATCCTTAACCATCTCGGCGTCAAGAGACTGGTTGACGGTTACGAAGATGCCGTTCATCAAGAGGGTGGCAATCAGGTCCTTGGCGCGCACTTCGAGCTTCTCCGCCAGGTCCTTCACACTGATGCCCTCAGTCACGGTGATCTCACGCGTGATCGGGAGCGGCTCAGTGCTGAGATGGCCGCCGCCATACTTCGGCGGTGGCACAAAGCCCTTCATCGGGCCTTCCTTGGTCTTCGGATACTGCTGCCTGCTGCCGCCTGGACGCTTATTGGGCGAACGGGGCGGACGCGCACTCTCGGTGGTAGGCGGTGCTCCGCCTGCGCCGGGACGCGGCGGACCGCCAAATCCGGGGCGCGCGCCAAATCCAGGCCGTGCGCTGAAACCAGGGCGGGCGCCCGGTGCGCCGGCTGGGCCGCCGGCAAATCCGCCCATGGGGGTACGTGTCGGATGCTTGGGTCGCGGGCCGCCTGGGAACTGGCCAGGCGCTGAGGGCGCACCTCCTTGCGGTCGTGGCTGATAGCTGCCAGGGCCCGTCGAGGGACGGCGATCAAAGATTGGCTTGCCGCGCTGGATTCCAGCGCCCGGAACCTGGTTGCCGGTTGNNCTGTTGCAGGGGGCTCTGAGGCGGCAGCATTCTCGGGCTGATGCACGGTTGGCGAGAGTTCTGCCTTGGATACGATTGCATCGGGCGCGGATTCCACGGGCGCTTCCGTCGGCACCGCAGGGCGCTGGGGTGCAGCAACCTCCGCAACCACAGGAACTGCAGTCTCTTGAGGAGCAGGGGCGGCAGGGGTTGCGGTTGCCGGCGTCTTTACGGCTGCCGGTTTTTCGACCGCGCGGTGCGGCTCAATTACAGGCAAATCCGGTTTGGTTGCGGGCATCACCGCAGGCTTGACGACCACAGAGCCGGCGGGCGGAGCAACAACCACGACTGGACGGCTCACTGCAACCGCGCCAACCGGCGGCTTGGCCACCACGGTTCCGGCGGGCGGACGCGAAGCGATAGCCGGAGTCGACGGTGGCGTCACAACAATCGGAGGCGCCTGTCGCGTTGGCGGAAAGATCTTGCGCGGCTCAGGACGAGCCGGCGCTGTAGCCACTGGTGTTGCTGCAGCAGCGGGAGGAGTTGCGGGCGCAGGCTTGGCAGGCGTTGCCGCCAATGAAGTACGCACAGGGGCATGGGTTTGCCTTGCTTCCTGCTCTTCCTTCTGCTTGGCGGCAAGAACCGCCTTCAGCGCGTCGCCGGGCTTGGAGACGTGGGAGAGGTCAATTTTGGGAGTAATCGTCTGCGAGGCACGCGAGGAACCGCCGCTGCTATGGCTTGCGGGCTTGGAGCCGCGACCGAGATGGGTGCGGACCTTTTCGGCCTCATCTTCCTCCAGCGAACTGGAGTGGGTCTTGCCCTGGGCCAGACCTAGTTCCGCCAATATGTCAAGAATCTGCCGACTCTTGACTTCCATCTCGCGTGCAAGATCGTTGATACGAACCTTACTCATCCGCCTCTTTTCGATTTGTGCTTCTCAAAGCCGTTAGTTGCTCATAGTGCCTCGTGGCATTGGCCGCTGTTGCTGCTTCCATTATTGCCCGATTTGCCTGAAGAAACGCGACGCATGCTACGCGCCGCCCTCTCTTGGCCCATCTCCATCCGCTGTTGCGTGTTCGGTTTCAATCCGTTCGAGCAACGGTTCCTCGTCGCTCTGAGAGTCTTGCGCCATCGCTTCTGCTGGTGCATCTTCAAGGGTGCTTACTTCAGCTTCGTCAGCCGGAGGAACATCTTCGATGGCGGATTCAGCTTCCGATCTGGGTTCGGTTTCTTCTTCGGCAGCTTCCACCTGTTCCGCTTCCCTGATAACGTCGGCGCTGTTTTCCGCTTCCGCCTGGTCTGTTTCCCGGACTGCTTCGCGCGATTCTTCGCTGATCGCGGATTCCGCACCTTCAACCGGTGCAGGCTCGTGGCCCTCTTCGCCTTCTTCAAAGTGACCGAAGTAGTGGCGAACCGCGACGCTGATCTTCTCGAGTGTCTTCTCGCCGATGCCCGGAATCTCCTCGAGTTGTTCCGGCGTCATATCGGCCAGCGCTTCCACGGTCGTGATACCCGCGGTTACCAGTTTCTGGATAATGCCATCCCCCAGCTCGGTCACCTGCTCAATTGGGGTTGAGGGTCCACCAGAGAGCGCCTGCATCTGCTGCTCTACCTCCTGGCGCTTCTCCTCTTCGCTCTTGATGTCGATCTTCCAGCCCAGCAGCTTGGCGGCGAGCCGGACGTTCTGACCCTTTTTGCCAATGGCCAGGGAAAGCTGCGTATCGTCAACGATCACTTCCAGTTGCTTGTCAGTGAGGTCGGTGATTGAAACGCGACTAACCTTGGCCGGCTGCAGAGCTTTTTCCGCAAAGGTCGTAATCTCTTCGCTGAACTCGATGATATCGATCTTCTCGCCGCGCAATTCGCGAATGATCGACTGCACGCGCATGCCCTTCATGCCAACGCACGCGCCCACGGGATCAACGTCCTTGTCGCGACTTTGCACGGCAATCTTGGTACGCTCTCCGGCTTCGCGCGCAATCGCGCGAATCACCACGGTGTTGTCGTAGATCTCTGGAACTTCCGATTGGAAGAGATTCTGAACAAGCTCCGGAACAGCGCGCGAGACGATTACCTGGGGTCCTTTGGCGGCACGATCCACCTTGAGCAGCACTACGCGTACGCGTTCGCCAACTGAGAACTGCTCCAGCCGCGACTGCTCGCGCTTGGGGCAGCGGGCTTCTGCCTTGCCCAGGTCGTAGATAATGTCCTGGCCTTCAATGCGCTTCACCGTTGCGGTCAGCACTTCTTTTTCGCGGTGCGCGTACTCGTTGAAGACTGTGTCGCGCTCGGCTTCACGGACCTTCTGGAAGATTACCTGCTTGGCCAACTGCGCGGCGATACGGCCCAGAGGGCTAGTATCGCGATACATCCGGATCTCGCTGCCCACTTCCACGCCGGGCGCAAGCTCGTTGGCCTCCTCGAGCGTAATCTGGTTCAGAGGGTCCTCGACCTCGTCTGCACTGGCGACGACTGTCTTGTAGATGTAGGCGGTGATCTCGCCGGTTTCCTTATTCAACTCCCCGCGCATGTTCTCCTGGGTCTTGTAAAACTTGCGCGTGGCCAGGGCGATGGCCTCTTCAACTGCACCCACGACGATCTCGGGCTCAATGCCCTTCTCGCGGCTGAGGAGTTCGATACTTTGATACAAAGCGCTGCTGCCCATACTCTGCGTGCTCTCTTCTTGTTTCGCTTGCGGCCGCGGCCTTCAAGGGCGCCGCGCCGGTTTTGCCCGTTCAGCGGAAACTTGCTGGCGGGTACTGGCTAGCGGGATGCGGAGTGTTGACTCCTTGTCCCGGTGTTTGCTGTGTGGTCCCTGCTACAGGGCCAAGTCTTAAATCTCAGGTACGAGGTGCGCCTTCTCGATGTTTGAGAACGCAATCTCCACCGTACTCACTCCTGCTTTGCGGCTCTTGCTGTTCTGCTTCACTGCGGCCAGATCCAGCGTGATCGCCTCCGGCGCATTGCCGGCTGCCAGCCGGCCTTGCCAATGGCGATTGTTCCGGACCGGCTCAAAGGTTTGAATCTTCACAAGGCTTCCAGAGAACCGTGCAAAATCATCCGGCTTGCTCAGCTTGCGGTCCAGGCCGGGCGAACTGGCTTCGAGAAAGTACTCCGCGCCGGGGACCAGGTCTTCAACGTCCAGCAAAACTCCAAAATCGCGGCTGAATGCCGCGCAATCTTCGTGGGTGACTCCGGAAAGCTGGTCAACACTCAGCGTTCCTTCGGCTAACCGCTCGGGCAGGTCCTGATTTTCCCCTGCCAGAATCGCCGCTTTCAGCTTGGCCCGTTCCTCGGCATTCTTTTCGAGGTAAATCCGGAGCGTCCGTTCTTTCGCGGGCCCCACAAACTCAATCTCCACCACGTCCAGCCCATGTGAGGCGGCCACCCTCTGCGCCGCGTTTCGAATTTCATCCAGCCTGACTGCCATCGTTCCCTGTCGAGGAAGCGGAGGTGCTTCCCTTGCGGATTCCATTTGTTTTCAAGGAGTTCCGCTTGGATTCTCGGGTGAATCCGCTTCAAAATTGCCGCAAATAAAAAGTGGGCTATGAGCCCACTCATCTCTCCGCCAGCCGGTGCGGTCACGGTAGTCCCAGCGGATAAACTCGTCTGCATTCTCATGATACGGCGATTTGCCGCGAATTTCAACCACCTGCGCCCATTCTGCGAGTCGCCGCTGTCGCCAAAGCGGCTGCAGGACGTCCTTTTGACGCATGCCTCGGTAGCCTTCGCTCAACAGAGGGTCGACGCACCCCAACGAAAACCGGAGAATTCATTCATCGCAAGTTATGAGAGGTGTGTGATAGCGTCGTGGCACTGGAGCACGCCGATTGTCTAAATCCACACTTGTCGATTGTGCGTAGTATCTCTTCTCCACCGCTATCGGAAAGCTGGTCGTCTTGCTGAAAGCATGCGCGATTCTTCCTCTGCTGATCATCAGCGCGGTTTTCGGGCAGCAGGGCGCTGCTCCGTCCGCGGCTGTTTCCCGCGGTTTTCAGGCCCAGCCCGTGAGTGAACCGAGCCGGCATGGGCATCACTATGTGGTGGCAATCGGGATTGACCACTATGAAAGCTGGCCGGTACTCAGGACGGCTGTGAGCGATGCGACGGGATTTGCAAAGCTGCTTACGAGCCAATTTGGGTTTGAATACGCTGCCGAGCCGTTGACGGAAAAAAGTGCAACGCGAGACAACATCAACTCACTTATTGACGACGATCTACGTGGCCGGCTAAAGCCGGAGGACGATCTGATCATCTTTTTCGCAGGTCACGGGACGACGCGCGACGACAAGGTGGGCGAAGAAACGCAATCCGTGGGATTTCTGGTTCCGTTTGAAGCGAGAGGGCCAGGCACAAATGAGCACTGGAGCGACTACCTCAACATTGAGGAGTTTTTGCGCAAGGTCAGCTCGCTGCCGTCAGAACATATCCTGGTCGTTCTTGATAGCTGTCACAGCGGGATGGCGCTGGGGAGCAAGTTCACCACTAGCCGCGCTGGCACTCGCTTTCAGGCCGACATGCTGCGCAAGGTGAGCCGCAAGGTGATTACAAGTGCTCAGGGCGATCAGCTTGCCGCGGACAATGGGCCGCTGCCGGCGCACTCTCTTTTCACCGGGCTGATGATGCAAGGCCTGATGACGGGAAAAGCCGACAGCTATGGCCAGGGCTTTATCACCTCCACACAACTTGGCGCTTTCACTCAGCATGAAGTTGGGGTTCAGGAAGGGTCAAAGCAGACTCCGCTCTTCGGCGGCTTCGATCTGGATGGCGGAGGCGAACTCATCATTCCGCTGGGAGCGGGGACAGTTGCGAAAAGTTCATCAGGCAAGCAGGCCGCCGCGCTCACGCCGCTCGAGAGCAGCGAGATTGCGAAGATAAAAAAGGATGACCGCCGCTATTGGCAGGACGACGATCCCCTCAAGAACTTTCCGGCAGCCCGAAGCGCAACCGTGAAGCTTTGCGAGAGCGGTGACGGTTGGGGATGTGCGCAGGCGGCCGATAGTTTTCGCAAGGGTCTCGGCGGCGGTATGGACTACACGCAGGCGGTTGCACTGGCCAGGGAAGGTTGCCAGGCAAGCGTTATCGAGTCTTGCGTGGTTCTTGGAATCCTCTACGAGAAAGGTCAGGCCATTCAACCCGACGAGCAGTCTGCAGCCCGCCTTTATCGCGACGCCTGCGGCCAAGGCAATCTGCGTGGCTGCGCCGATCTCGGCAATCTCTACCAGCTTGGCCAAGGAGTGAAGCAGGACTACGGCCAAGCTCAAAGTTTTTTCCAAAAGGCTTGCGATGGCGGCGAGATGGTTGGTTGCAGCAATCTTGGAATCCTCGATGCCGAAGGCCTCGGGGGGGCGAAGGATCTTGTCGCAGCCCTCGGTTTTTATCGCAAAGCTTGCAGCGGCGCAGAGATGGCGGGCTGCTACAACCTTGGCGTCCTCTACGAGGAGGGCGACAGCGTTGCCAAGGATGGTGCTCAGGCTGTGGCTTTCTTTCGAAAGGCGTGTGACGGTGGCGAGATGCGGGCCTGCAACAAACTCGGGCTCATGTACGAAAGTGGCGCAGGGCTTGAGAAGGACGAGGCCAACGCTGTGGCCATGTATCGCCGCGCCTGCTCAGGAGGAGAGGCAACGGGCTGCTTCAGTCTTGGAGTCAAATATACGAGCGGCCAGGGGGTGGCGCAGGATGGCGCCCAGGCTGCGAGCTTGTTTCGAACCGCGTGTGACGGCAGTGACATGCGCGGCTGCAACAACCTCGGCGTTCTGTACGAAACCGGCGCAGGGGTGGAAAAGGATCCATCCCAGGCCGTGTTCTTCTATCGCAAGGCATGCGAAGGAGGCGACATGGTGGGCTGCCAGTATGCCGGGATGATGTACTTTAGCGGCTCGGGCGTAAAGATGGATGCAAGCCAGGGAGCCCTTTTTTATCGCCGAGCATGCGAGGGCGGAAACGCCGATGCCTGCGAGAAGCAAAAACGTCAAAATGACGCAACTGGCATCCACTAATGCGCTTCCGAGCCGCTCCCTGATCAAGCACGATCCTCGGTGCTAGACTCACCACTATCTATGAGTGCATCGCAGTCCCCCCATTCTGCCCCTTCTTCGACTTCTCGTTCGGATCATCGATCCAATGACCGCAATTCAGTCACGGAGTCGCGTACGGCGCTCCTTAAGCGGGCTGCACGGGATGCAATGGACTATCTCGAAGAGGTGAGCGCAAGGGCGGTAGCGCCTTTGCCAGAGGCTACAGCGAAGCTGGGCGCCCTGCACGGTCCTTTGCCGCCGGGCCCCACCAGCCCGGAGGCCGTTCTTCATCTGCTTCACGAATTAGGCTCTCCCGCAACAGTCGCCAGCGCCGGAGGACGCTTCTTCGGATTCGTGATCGGTGGCTCACTGCCTGCGGCCATGGCCGCGAGTTGGCTGGTAAGTGCGTGGGACCAGAACGCCGGACTCTGGATCGCCTCCCCAACAGGCGCCGAACTCGAGGAAATTGCCGTTGAATGGGTCCGTGAACTCTTCGGCCTGCCCGAAGGGAGCTGCGGTGCAGTCGTCACAGGCGCGACGATGGCCAACTTCACCTGCCTTGCCGCCGCGCGCCACGCTCTCCTCGCCAAAGCGGGCTGGAATGTTGAAGAGGACGGACTTTTCGGTGCTCCAGAGATTACAGTTGTCATCGGCGAAGAGGCACATGCTTCACTGCTCAAGTCACTTGCGCTGCTTGGACTGGGCAAAAAGCGAGTGGTTCGAATTCCGGTGGATGGCCAGGGCCGCATGCGTGCCGACGCGCTGCCCCATCTGGACGATCGGACTATCGTCTGTATCCAGGCCGGCAACGTGAATACCGGCTCCTTCGATCCGGCCGGAGCCATCTGTCCGGTTGCCCGGGCCGCAGGCGCCTGGGTCCATGTGGACGGGGCATTCGGGCTGTGGGCGGGAGCTTCGCCGAGGTACCGGAAGTTAACGAGCGGCTTCGAACTCGCCGACTCATGGGCTACCGACGGGCACAAATGGCCCAATGTCGGATATGACTGCGGTATCGCCCTGGTCCGCGACCGGGATGCGCTGCTGGGAGCCATGAGCATGCGCGCTCCCTACCTGGCGCGGACAGGAAAACGCGAGCCGATGGACTCGACGCCCGAGCTTTCGCGCCGTGCGCGCGGCGTGGAACTCTGGGCCGGGCTTCGGTCGCTGGGGCGCTCTGGCATGGCTGAACTCGTCGAACGCACATGCGACCATGCTCGCAGGTTTGCCGAGGCGTTAAAGGCAGCAGGATTCGAGATTCTGAACGACGTGGTCATCAACCAGGTTCTGGTCTCTTTCGGAGACGCGGAGAAAAACCTGCGTGTTATTGAACGCATCCAGCAGGAAGGGACCTGCTGGTGCGGGTCAACAATCTGGCAGGGCCACACCGCAATGCGCATCAGCGTCTCTTCCTGGGCCACCACTGCGGACGATGTGGAGAGGAGCCTGGCCGCGATTATTCGCGTAGCGCGGGAGTAGCCGTGCAGCTCCGGAGCGGGCTTGCGCAAAAGCTTCAGGCATTGTCTCGGCTAACCGAACCGCTTGACACGGGCGGCAGCGGGCATGAGGCTGATTGCATGAGAAGAACTTCCCGCCTGGTCCTGGTGATCACCCTGGTCGCAGCATCCCTAATTTCAGCTGGTCCTCGAGCTAACTCCCTCACAAAGCAGCCGGCATCGGTCTATCGCGCGAGGCGCGTGGCCCTGGCAGAAAAGCTCCACGGCGGCGTCGCTGTGTTGTTCGCCGCGGAGGAACCTGTTCTCGACCTGATGCCTTACCGCCAGGATGAGGACTTCTACTACCTCACTGGATGGAATGAGCCGGGCGCGGCGTTGCTCATCGTGGCACCTGCCCAGCAGGCGGCTTCCCCTCGAACGTACAAGGAGATACTGTTCCTGCCCACGCGAAACCTGCGCATGGAAAAGTACACGGGCGAGAAACTTGGTGCGGAAACGGCCGATGCTGCGATGAAGGCGGGCGTGGACCAGGTTCTGCCGATGACCGCTCTGCCGGGGGAATTGAATGCATTGGTCGCAGCCGACCGGCGGCTCGATCAGTCGATTTGGACACAACCTGCATCGCCACAGGCGCGGGCTCTTATCGGCTTTGTTCGGACGTCGCTTGGCCAGGACGCAGACGAATCTGCGCGCGATGTCACAGGCCTGACACAGCAACTGCGAGTTGTGAAGGATGAGGGCGAGATCGCTTTGCTCCGCAAAGCGTCCGACGCCTCAATTCAGGCGCAGCTCGCGATGATGAAGGCGATCAAGCCTGGAGTTACGGAGCGGGCACTTGCCGGAGTTTTGTGGAACGGCTGGCTGGGCGCGGGGTGTGAGCGCGCATCCTACGCGCCGATTGTCGGCTCGGGTATCAACTCCACTATTCTCCACTACTCTGACAATTCGGCGACGCTCGAATCCGGCGACCTGGTGCTGGTTGACGCTGCCTGTGAGTACTCGATGTATGCATCGGACATCACGCGGACGATGCCCGTCAATGGCCACTTCACCGACCGCCAGCGCGAGATCTACAACGTAGTGCTCGGTGCGCAGCAGGCGGCCATCGACGCCTTTGTTGCAGGCAAATCGAAGATCAACGATCGCGATCGCAAGGACCCCGACTCGCTCGATCAGGCTGCTTACAACTACATCAACACGCACGGCAAGGATTTGCACGGCAATCCGTTGGGCCAGTATTGGCTCCACGGCCTTGGCCACATGGTCGGTATCGATGTGCATGATCCGGCACAATATCCGGCAGTACTCAAACCTGGCATGGTATTTACCATCGAGCCGGGCGTGTATATCCCGGAAGAGAAGATCGGCATTCGCATCGAGTGTGTCTTCCTCGTTGGTCCCGACGGGAAGCTCATCGACCTCGTGGCCGGGCTCCCGCACACGGCAGAAGACGTCGAAAAGGCGATGCATGCGCACTAAGGATGGCTATGGACTCACGCGAATCAACTGAAGGCGAACCGACTCAATCTGACCCGTTGGAAGCGTTGTCCCGCGCTTTCAGCGATCAGTTACTGGCGTGCCTGGACGAATGCGCGCGCGGCCGCAAAGGGCTGTTCTCCAGCACAGCGCTTGACGATGAAGCTGTGTGGCCGGAGGCGGAGCGTCTGCGCGAGCTCGCCCTGGCCCTGCCGGACGTCTTTGCGCAGCAGGGTGAACGGAATGCACTGTGCGATGAGTTTCTCGATCTGTGCTCCATGCACGGGGAGTACCACCCCGGCGAGCGCAAACTGGCGCGCGAGTTTCTTGCTCGTATTGAGCGTGGAGAAGTGGGAACCCCCACCGAACCGGAGTTCAAGCCATGGTAGTTCTGCACGCGTTTCTCGCGCTGCTGGCCGGTTTTGCGGTGATGGCTATGCTCGTGGTACTGGTCACGGCCGCGCTTGCACGTTTCACGCCAGACTGGGTTGGCGCAACAGGCTCGCCGCGTCCCGGATATGTCCTTGTCAACCTCGGTTACTCGTTTGTTGCGGCTGCTGCGGGCGGATATGTCACCGCCTGGGTGGCGGAGAACAATCCGCTCTACCACGTGTTGGCGCTGGCTATTGTCGTCCTCGCCCTTTCGGCCTTGAGCGCATTGCAGCAGAAGGGTAAGCAGCCGGTGTGGTATGCGCTGGCGCTGGTTGGTCTCACGCCGGTGGGCATCCTCGCGGGCGGACTTGTGCGGCTGCGGGTGTTGGGCATTCTCTAAAGCACAACC
>PMXB01000377.1 GCA_003165935.1 Acidobacteriaceae bacterium
ACGTGACAGCCGGGCTGGGAAGCTGGCGCTACGTGAGAGCCGGGCTGGGAAGCCGGCGCTACACGGAGCCGGTTTTAGCGCTTTGCTTCGGAGCCGGATTTAGGCTTTGGCTTTGGCGAAGCGGGCGTTGACTTCGTGCCAGTTGACGACACTCCACCATGCGGCGAGGTAGTCGGGGCGGCGGTTGTTGTACTTGAGGTAGTAGGCGTGCTCCCAGACGTCGTTGCCGAGGATGGGGTAGAGGCCGTGGGTGAGGGGCGAGTCCTGGTTGGCGGTGGTGATGATCTTGAGCTTACCCGCGGCGAAGACAAGCCAACCCCAGCCGGAGCCGAACTGCTTGGCGGTGGTTTCGTTGAAGGTTTTCTTGAAGGTTTCAAAGTCACCGAAGTCGGCGGTGATCTGCTCGGCAATGGGGCCGGTGGGCGCGCCACCTACGCCATCGGAGCCTACGGGGCCCATCAGCTTCCAGAAGGCGGTGTGGTTGGAGTGGCCGCCACCGTTGTTGCGGACAGCGCCGCGAATCTCTTCGGGGACATCGGCGAGGCCGGCGACGAGGTCGTCAATGGACTTGGCGGCGAGGTCAGGGTAGCTGGCCAGGGCGGCGTTTACGTTGTTGACGTAGGCCTGGTGGTGCTTGTCGTGGTGCAGGTGCATGGTCTCAGCGTCGATGAAAGGCTCAAGCGCGAAGTAGTCGTAGGGCAGGGGTGCGAGTTCGTAAGCCATATTGGGGAATCTCCTTCGATTTGGATTGTACTGCGGGGGCCGGGGAGGCAGTTGAGCTTAAGAGGACAGTGGGGTGCGGGCCCAGGGGATGCAATGAAAAGTTCACACCCGGACGGTTACGAGCTGTGTTTGGATGGATGCTTGTGGACGGTGGCAGGATGCGTGAATTGGAGCGTGAGGCGTGAAAAGGATGAAAAAGTGCAGGGGTGAACGGCCGGAGGAAAAGGGACGAGTCAGGAAACCTTCTGGCGTCTGCGAACATCGTTAAGTAGGACTGACACGCGGCTTCCTCCCAAAGATCGCAGTTCGAGATTGCAACCAACTACTACGGGACAATGGCAAACAACTATGAGTGATGACAACTTGTATCGCTGGCTTGACCAGCAGGGCGAGGCATTTGGCGGGCCTGGGTCGGAGCCCAGGTGGACATCGAGCGACAAAGATGCGGTGTGCACAGCGTATTCGGCGTCAAGCCGGATCTGGTTCACGTGTTCGCACGGGGTGCTGAACGAGGTTTATCACCCGACGATCGATCGGGCGCAGGTACGGGACATGGAGTTCCTGATAACGGACGGGGAGACGTTTGTGCACGAGGAGAAGCGGGACCTGGTGTCTACGTTTGAGTACATTCACCCGGAGGCGCTGGGGGTGCGGTATGTGAACCGCGATCCGGAGGGCCGTTATTCGCTGACGAAGGAGATTGTGTGCGATCCGCACCACTCTGTGGTGGTGACGCATGTTCGGCTGGAGGGCCATGCGGAGTTGCTGCCTCGGTTGAAGGTATATGCGCTGCTGGCTCCGCACCTGGACGGTGGCGGGGCGGGGAACTCGGCGCGGGCGGTGGATATTGCCGGGCACAAGGTTTTGCTGGCGTGGAAGGGCGAGTGGTCACTGGCGATGGCGGCAAGCTGCGAATTTTCACGGGTGAGTTGCGGGTTTGTGGGCGCAAGCGACGGCTGGCACGACCTGATAGACCATTCGCGGATGGAGTGGGAGTTTGGATCGGCGACGAACGGGAATATCGCGGTGATGGGCGAGGTCGACCTGCGCTGCGCAGGTGCAAAGGCAGCAGATGGCACGGCGTACGAGTTTACGGTGGCGTTCGGGATCGGGGAGGGGCACCACACTGCGGCTCAGAAGACGATGGTGTCGCTTGCGATTCCATTTGCGGAGTTAAAGACACGGTTTATTGCGCAGTGGGCGCGGGCAGCGAACCCTGAGTGGCTGGCGGCGAAGGCCGGGGACGGCGGGAAGCTGATGAGGGCGAGCCATAACGTTCTGTTGGCGCATGAGGACAAGACCTATTCGGGNNGGATATCACCTGGTGTGGACGCGGGATATGGTGCAAACGGCGACGGCGATGCTGGCGTGCGGGCGGGCGGAAACGGCGCGCAGGGCGATGGTCTACCTGGTTTGCACACAATTGCCCGACGGGGGATTTGCGCAAAACTTCTGGATCGATGGGACGCCGTATTGGAGCGGGCAGCAACTGGACGAGGTTGGTTTTCCCTTGATGTTGGGTTGGCGGCTGTGGAAAGCGGAAGCGCTCAGCGAGTTGAGGATTTTTGAGTTTGTGGAGAGGGCGGCGGGCTACCTGGTGCGGAATGCGCCGATCACGCACCAGGAGCGCTGGGAAGAAAATGCGGGATATTCGCCGTCGACGCTTGCGGCGGTGATCAGCGGGTTGATTTGTGCGGCGGAGATTGCGCGGGCACACGATTCGGCGGAGCTGGCGACATTCCTGGAGGAGTATGCCGACTGGATCGAGGGGCACCTCGAAGACTGGACAGTTACGAACGACGGGGTGCTACTTCCCGAGGTGAAGCGGCATTACATGCGGATCCGGCCGCCGGAGTGCGGAGAGACGTACGCGCATGAGGGCTGCGGCAAGGAGACGATCCACATAAACAACCGTCCAGCGGGGACGCGGGATGAGTTTGAGGCGCGGGAGATTGTGGATGCGGGATTCCTGGAACTGGTGCGGTATGGAATCAGAGAAGCGGGGGATCCACTGATGGAAGACTCGTTGCGGGTGGTGGATCACGAGCTGAAGTGCGGACTACCTCAGGGGCCCGGGTGGCATCGATATAACTGGGACGGCTACGGGGAGCGGCCGGATGGCGGGCCGTTCCAAGGGTGGGGCAAGGGGAGGGTGTGGCCTCTGCTGACGGGCGAGCGGGCGCACTATGAGCTGGCGGCGGGGCGGGATATCTCGGATCTGATCAAGACTTATGAGCGGTTCGCCACATGCGGGCAGATGTTGCCGGAGCAAGTGTGGGATGAGACGAGTGTGCCTGAAGCAGACCGACGACTGGGTCGGCCGACGGGGTCGGCGGTGCCACTGGTGTGGGCACATGCGGAATATCTGAAGCTGCTGCGGTCGGCGTTGGACGGGAAGGTCTTCGACCGGATCGACACGGTGTATGAGCGGTATTGCACNNCTGCGGATTCTGGATGAGAAGTGGTTCGAGGTGCGGTGGACAGTGGACGGTTGGGCGACGTTCCACACCGAGCAGAGCCGGAACATGGGGAGTGCAGGATTCAGCGCGGATGTGCATCCGGGGGTGGAGAGCGGGACATTACAATGGACTTTCCATTGGCTTGAGCCGGAGAGCTGGCTTGGGCGCAACGTGGAAGTGCAGATAGAGGCCCCGGAGCAAGGTTAGAGATCGGGTTGGTTTCTGACCCTTTGAGCTGGTGGTTTGCGATGGAGTTCGTCGAATCCCACCCTAGGCGCAAAAAACAGAGACGCGCCTAGGATGGGGCACCCGCCATTTTGGTGAGGGAAGAGATTCAGACTTTTTTTTGATTGATATGGGAGAGATGTGATGACGACCAGTGCTGCCGATGTAACGCTTGATCAACTGTCGATTGATACGCTGCGGCTGCTGGCCGTGGATGCGGTACAGAAAGCCAACAGCGGCCACCCCGGAGCGCCTCTGGGCTGCGCGCCGATTGCGTATCTGCTGTTTCACAAGCTGATGAAGCACAATCCTGCGAATTCGCACTGGGCGGATCGGGACCGGTTTGTGCTGTCGAATGGGCACGCATCCGCGCTGCTCTATTCGACGCTGTTTTTGAGCGGCTATGACGTTACGCT
>PMXB01000079.1 GCA_003165935.1 Acidobacteriaceae bacterium
GGCGTCAAAGCCTGGGCTGAGAATACCCGCACCGGCGAGCGCGTCCACGTCGCCAGCGCCTACCTGGTCTTTGTCGCAATCGACTCGGAAGGCAACCGCCAGCGCGTTCCTGAAGTCCGTCCCGAGACCGCCGACGAGATTCGCCGCTTTGAGGGCGCGCTCCGCCGCCGCCAGAATCGCGAGGCCGAGGCCGCCCAGCGCAAGCAGGCCAAAATCGAATCCCGCGCCCAACACCAGCCCTGATGTCACTGTTCACTAATCACTAATCACTAATCACTGATCTCCGCCAACTGAACAAGGAGCTACACAGACAATGGCCCACGCCCCCAATATGCCCACCCCCCTCGCCATCCCCGGCGTCTCCAAGATCGTTGCCATAGGTTCCGGCAAGGGCGGAGTCGGAAAGACCACCGTCGCCGTCAACCTCGCCATCGCCCTCTCGCGCCTCGGTCAGCGCGTCGGCCTCATCGACGCGGACATCTACGGCCCCAACGTCCCGCTCATGATGGGCTCCGCCCAGCAGCCCACCGTCGGCCCCGGCAACATCATCATCCCCAACCTCACCCACGGAATCAAGACCATCTCCATCGGCTACATCTCGCCCGGCGACAAGCCNNATCGTCGAAAACATGAGCCACTTTACCTGCCCGCATTGCCAGAAAGAGATCGACATCTTCTCTCGTGGCGGCGCGGAACACACCGCCAGGCAATACAACCTTCCCTTCCTCGGCTCCGTCGAGCTAATCCCCTCCATCCGCGAAGGCGGCGACCGCGGCCTTCCCGTCACACTAGCCGGACCCAAGAGCCCACAAGCCGCAGCCTTCTACGACATCGCAGAAAAACTGATGATCCAGGCAGAAGCCGCCGCCGCCGCCGCCTCCAACGTAATCGAAATCAGTTAGAGGAGTCCTTGCGAAGATCCGCACGTTTCCGTAATGTCGGGCGAGCTTCACAGCAATTGAGATTGGCGCTTGCCTTGTAACAGGGCACGACTTTAGTCCTGCCGCAAATGCTGCAAAAACGCGAGCGGGCTTTAGCCCCTGCGGAATCAGATTTGTGGGCAGAAAGCCCAATCGCAAAGAGGTCTGCCAATGGCGTTCTCATTCGCTGATTTGGGATTTTGGCGCGTTGCGGTTGTAGCTTTGATTCTCGAATTGGCACACGGACTACTAGAGAATCACTGGCCAGGAATCCGGGGGTCGCAACTTGGACCGCGACCGCTCGGAGCTATTTTGTTCATGTTTGCCGAGGCTATTGCGGTTGGGATTGCAGTCGCGACGGCGATCGGAACAATAAGAAAATTGCTAATGCTCCACGTGCACGCGGTTGGGAAAATCTCCGCTGTCGTGGTGATGGCTCTCGGCATCGTAGGCGTCTTTTTGCTTGTCTGGCAGAGCTAGCGTACTTCCTGGAGTATTGCCTACTCGCAAGGTGCGAGAAGCTAAAACCATGACCACTCCCATCACAATCCGCCCCGCCCAACCCGCCGACTTCCCCCAATGGAAGCTCCTCTGGGACGGATACAACGCCTTCTACGGCCGCTCCGGTCCAACAGCCCTTCCCGACGAAACCACCCGTCTCACCTGGGCCCGCTTCTTCGACGACTACGAGCCGATGCACGCCCTGGTCGCTGAGCGCGATGGCCAACTCCTCGGCCTCGTCCACTACATCTTCCACCGCTCCACCAACGTGCCCACCTCCAACTGCTACCTCCAGGATCTCTTCACTCTTGAGTCCGCTCGCGGCCGGGGCATCGGTCGTGCCCTCATCGAAGAGGTCTATCGCCGTGCCGATGCCGCGCATTGCGCTCGTGTTTACTGGCTCACCCATGAGTCCAACACCACCGCTCGCGCCCTCTACGACAAAGTCGCCGAAAACTCCGGCTTCCTCGTCTACCGAAAGAACCTTCCCCTGTAAAAGTGCCTTCCATCCCCTGCTCGGTGTAGACTTATCCGGGATTTTGATCGGAAGGAATCGTCCGCGGATTCCGCTACCAAACATGAATGTAACCCTCCAGAAAGAAGGAGACTTCCCTGATGAACAGAAAGATGATCCTTGGCGCAGTAGTACTCTGCGCATTCCTCGCAACTTCCACCTTTGCTCTTTCGCAGCATGACGAGCAAAAAGATCACGGCAAGGCACAAACCAAAACAACCACCACCCGCACCACCACCGTCCAAAAGCAGGCCTATGGCAGTGCTTACCATGGCGGTGTCCGCCCCGACGGCCCCACCAATGGCGGCGTCCATCACAGTGGTGTTCCGCAACAGGAAGGCCAGGTCCGCGCCGGCTTCGTTCAGTCCCGCGCCGGCAACTGGAAGTCCGAACATCAGACCTGGACACAGCGCGGAGGCTACAACGGCTATCGCATCCCCGATGCGCGCTTCCGCCTCTACTTCGGCCACGACCACTTCTTCCGCATCGGCGGACTCCCAATGGTCTTCGTCGGCGGCATGCCCCGCTTTCAATACGACGGCTTCTGGTTCACACTTATGGACCCGTGGCCCGAAGATTGGGCCGGCGACTGGTACGACTCCGACGATGTCTACGTTGACTACGACGGCGACGGCTACTACCTTTACAACCGCAACTATCCCGGCGTCCGCCTCGCACTCACCGTCAGCTTCTAACCCGCTTCAGGCTTGCTCTCAACACGCAATGCAAAGGGGGACCATCAGGCCCCCCTTTGCTTTGTCCATCAATTGCCGTTCTGCCTAGCGCCAGCGCCCTTCGATCAGGATCCACTCCCCATGCCGGTGAACCCAACGGTGCTTCTCCCAGCGAGCATGCTCGTGTGGCGGACGCTCCCAGTGGCCCTGCGTCCAAACATATCGGCCGCCTTCATAGCGATGGTAGCCATCAATCCATACATAGCCTCGCTCTGGCGGATTGCCGCGGACTTCAATCACTGGAGCCGGCGGCCCAATACGAATCCTGACCTGCGCAAGCGACGCCACAGGACAAAACGTGACTGCAAACAGAACCGCCAGTGCAATCTTCTTCAACATGGTTGGAATCCTCCAGGGGTTTGAACCAATCCGGGATCTTATTTGCCTGACGGTTCTTCGTTGAAGGTATCAACGCCTCGCGTACAGTTCGTTGTTCGTCCTTCTCAGGCCGAACACATTCTTCTTCTACCACCCGGGATTCCTTGAAGAATGTGCCCAATTGCTCAATCGCCCCTCACCGGAATTCAAGCCCGTTCAATCTCTTCAGCCAGCGCTTCGGCCGCCGTCACACAATCTCCTCGGTTCACATCGAGATGCGTAACCAGCCGCACTGCATCCGGCCCCACCGCAATCATCAATATTCCTCGCGCCTTCAGCCGCTCTACCAGCTTGTGCGCGTTGCGTCCGCCCGTCAGCTTGAAGATCACAATGTTCGTCTCCACCGCATCAAGTTCGATTTCAACACCATCCGTGTGCGACAGAGCCTCAGCAATGAGTCGAGCATGAGCATGGTCCTCATGCAGCCGCTTCGGCCCTAGTTCCAGTGCCATCAGCCCTGCTGCTGCCAGCACGCCCGCCTGCCGCATGCCACCGCCCAGTGCCTTGCGATACAGCCGCGCCCGCTCCATCAACTCAGCCGATCCCACCAGCATGGACCCAACCGGCGCGCCTAGCCCCTTCGAAAGGCAGAACATTACCGTGTCGAATCCCCGTGTCAGTGCCTGCACATCCACACCCAGCGCAACAGCCGCGTTGAATATGCGCGCTCCATCCAAATGCGTCGGCAGCTTGTGCTCCCTCGCCCCAGCCCAAATCTCCTCAACCACCGCAACCGGCGTGCAACCGCCACCAGCAAGGTTCGCCGTGTTCTCAATCTCGATCAGCCCCGTCGCCGCGCGAAACGCTCCCCGCTTTTGAATCACCGGCTCAATATGCTTCCATGTCAGGATGCCGCGCTCCGCCGCCACTGCGCGGATCAGGCAACCCGAAAACACCGCCGTCGTCGCCATCTCCCAATCCAGAATGTGCGCCCGCGATTCGGCAATCACTTCCTGCCCAGGTTGCGTGTGCAGCCGAATCGCAATCTGATTGCCCATCGTCCCGCTCGGCACAAACAGCGCGGCCTCGCGCCCAAACCTCTCCGCCGCCCGCTTCTCCAGCAGGTTCACCGTGGGGTCTTCGCCATAAACGTCATCCCCCACCTCCGCTGCCGCCATCGCCGCGCGCATCTCTGCCGACGGCCGAGTCACTGTATCCGATCGAAGATCGATTGGCGATGCCATTCCCCTCACCCTCTTGGCGTCTATGCCGTCAGAATCCGCCACACCCACCCCGCTGTTACCAGAAGAATCAGAAAATCCACGATCATCCAGACGCCGGCGTTAAACACCGATCCCCCCAACATGTTCATCGCAAGCCCCAGCCCGACAGCCACGCCAATAACCTTCGAAGCCTTCCGCTCGCGCCGCGACCCGTGGCTCCCACCTGAGCTTCGGCTGCGCACATAGCTCAGAATCCCGGCCGCCCCCAGGTACACCACAAAACCCACCGACGCGCAGAATATCGGCACGATCAAAAACGACATCCCCTCTACCCTTTCGTGCCGCGTCTTGAATACGGCCGGAATAGCGCCACGAGAATGAGCCCCTCAGCCAAAAAAAACGAATACCCAATTACCATTCCGATCATCCCTGAAAATTCCTCTTGGAGATTACCGATGATCCAAATATCAGGAATAAGCAACGCTCCAAAGACACCAAAAGCCATCGACGCCCTGCGCTCCGGACCCGCATAACGACCCAACAGATAAAGGCTGCAAAGCCGGCCAATCCAAAAGAAGAGAAAACCAATCGGGACGCAAAGCAGGAGTGCGTAGGAAATTGGCATTCTCGCGTTCTCCTCCTCGCCCCGAGATCGTCCCCTGGTCCCTCGGTCGCCCAGTCCCTATTCCCTGTACCCTGAACCCTGTCTTTACGGTATCTTGTCCATCGGCAATTCCATCACCGGGGTCCGCTTGCCGTCATGCAGTGCATACGCCCACAGCCCGTGAAAGCTGCTCCGCAGCGCCGGCTGCGCCTTCAGGAACGCGCTCATCGCCGCGATCGCCTCGGTTCGCTGTGCAGCCGGGTCCGTGATCCCCACCGAATCGTAGGTCAACCCAAGATCCGCCTTGCCCAGCGAAAGGTCCACCTGCGCCGCGTCAATCTTCCACGTCCGTTCAGTATCTTGAATCGTGTAAGGGAACACGTCCTGCGCCGACGCGCCCGTCGACGACAACTTCACCAATCCCTGCTCCTGGTTCAGCTTGTCCAGATTCGGCGACGAAAGAAAATCCACCGGAATCAAAAGCGTCCGCGCCATCTCGTAGCAATACCACGCACTCCACGCCTGCCCCGCCTTGGCCAGTTCGCGCGCCCGCGACCAGTACCAGACCCCGTCATGCCCATCGATCGCGCCCTGCCGCACCGTGAGGCCCGCCAGCTTCCACCCCGGAGGGCTGGCCGCCGAGTCCCACGCCAGAACAATCGCTATCTGCCCCGCCATCGGCGCTCCCACCGCATCGGCAAGCACCACTGCATACTTGCCCGGCGGCAGCTCGCGCATGGTGATCGTCACCGTAAGCGAGCCAGATGAATTGGAGCAGAAGAACTGAGTATCGGCTGGCGCCTTCTGCATGCTCGCGTCCAGCACATACAAGTCGCGCAACTGAACTTGCCCACCCTTCACCAGCGGTGCGGCAGCCTCCACTGCATCGCGCATCCCAGCCCACTCACCGGCTTCCGCAGGCAGCAGCGAAGACTGCAGCGCGCTGTAATCCTCTGTGAGAATCGCCATCGTCAGCCGTCCGCCCGTGCCAATCAGCACATTGCGATCGTCCGGCAGCATCGCCGCCTGCGTTATGCAACTCGCCGCCCTGGCCTGCACTCCACCAGCCCCCAGCGCCAGCGCTATCGCGCACAACTGAAACGCTTTCCGCAGCCAGCCCAGACCTGCAAATCTCTTCGGAAAAAGTGGAACATCCCGCATTGTCCCAGGATTCCTCTCTGCCGCGCAGATTCCCATTTCGTGCGTCTGCCGGCCACTGCCCGTCTTGAGCGTTTCTGGGCCACTGCTAGTCTAGTACAGTAGGCTGGGAGCCGCTGCCTCGCTTCATGCGTCCAACCACTGTTCGCCTTTGTGCTTGCAGCCGCGTCGCAGCAGCCGCATCGCCGGGAGTCGTTTCGCATGTCGAGAGCCGTTCCGCAACGCTCACCTTCATCACCGCACCGCGCCTCCCTTGCGTTCTTCGCTGCCTTGCCTTGCATTGCCCTCTTCCTCGGACCTGCGTCGATCTCCGCTTCTCAAGCCTCGCCGCGGGACTCTTCAACAACCGTGCCAACTACGCATCCCGCGCCAACCTTCCACCAGGCCCGACACCATCTTCACCCGATTCCCAAACAGCCCCAGACTCCTGCGGACGCCGCGCCCGCACCCCAGGTCGTCGCCGCACCCGAAATGCCCCACTGGCCGGCAAACGACAAACCCGAGACTGCACGCATCGTATGGGACAGCCACGGCCTCCGCATCGAGGCCGCCAACTCAAGCCTCGCTGAAATCCTCTCAGAAGTCTCTACCCTCACCGGCGCACACGTCGACGGATTCGCCACAGATGCGCGCGTCTACGGTCAATACGGTCCCGCACCCGCCCGCGACGTCCTCTCACAGCTCCTCGATGGCACCGGCTACAACGTCATGATGATCGGCGATATCGGGGACGGCGCTCCACGCCAAATCATCCTCAGCACCCGCTCAGCCGCCAGCGCTATTCCTGCCGCACACACCACCACGGCAAACGACGACGATGCCGATGTGGACGAACCGGTCCAGCCTCAGCCATTCCCCTTGCAGCAGCCCTTGCGCGCCCCATTCAACCCCGCCACCATCCGCAACCCGCAACAGTTCCCACCGGGTCAGCAGCCCTACCCAGGCCAGCAGCCGAATCCCGGCCAACAGCCCCAGCAGCCGAATCAGCAATAGAGGTCTTATCTCAGGGCGCCGCTTCAATCGTGTCGCAAAAAATACCAAACACAATCTGCGGGCTTCACAGGTTGCGGAAAAACTCCGTTACGAGGCTTTGTAACAACGGCACGACTTTAGCCGGGCCATAGAAGCCCATTCAATTCATCGGGCTTCAGCCCCTGCTACCTTCGCATTCACGAAAACTTCGCGAGAAAACGACCTCTTCCGCAGCCTGTTCAGCCCCTGCAAATCTCTACTTGCTCACGGCAATGCTTCTCTTGGAACCTTCGAGGGTTCCACTGCCCGCGAGCACGCCCACTCGCAGCTCACTTCGCCCCCCACTCCCACTATTGTGTGCGCGCCACCTGGAGCTCAGGTTTCATCGCCGTGCGCTTCTGCTGCGGCCTCATCATCCGGAATCCCAAACGCAAAACTCCATACGCCGTGAGCAGGCCAAAACCCGTTGACGCAACACCCGCGCAAATCAGCGCTGCCAAGTTCATCCAATCTGCCATTCCCTGTCCATCCTGCCGTTTCTCAATTTGCGCTTTGCAGCCTACGCACTGGTCCGCAGCGGCCTTCCGACGATTGTCGCAGAAGAACTCGCAAATGAATCTCAATTTGTGTTTACAAACAGAGTACCCCGCCCGCTTTGGCCCGGCAGCCTGTCACTCGTGCCCCTTCGACCTCATCGAACCCATCTCGCATTTCACATTGCGCGCTCGGCCCCGTCAGCGATAATCGTCTCTGATAGTTTGTTTCCAGAAGGTTTCAAGGAGATCATTCATGTCTGAACCCGTCATCGCGCAGAAATCCCCTATCCCCACCCCCGTCGAGGCCGGCAAGAGCTATTACTGGTGTGCCTGTGGCAAGAGTGCCAATCAACCCTTCTGCGACGGCTCTCACGCCGGCTCTGACTTCACCCCCCTCAAATTCGAAGCCACCGAGACCAAGACCGTCTACTTGTGCGGCTGCAAGCACACCAAAAACCCGCCCTTCTGTGACGGAACCCACAAGTCCCTCTAGCTCGCCGGTCTCTTGCCCTTACCCGGAGAAAGCTCGCCGGGCCATCACGAATCTCGCGCAGTAGGCGCCGTGTTAGTTAGCCCCGCGCTTCAGCGTGGGGTTGACGCAACCACGATTGAACTCGGAGTCCCTTAGGGCCGGCGCTAACAAAACCCCCTCGTTCGCTTCCGCCACCTCGCCGTATATCATGGTGAGGAAGGTGGTCTCTTCCTCATGCCACGATCGCGTCGCGCGAGTCGCCCGCGATCTCATCGGCTCCACTGATTCTCACCATGGCCATTACGCACATCTCGGTGCGGGGAGCGCGCCAGCACAATCTGCGCGACATCAACGTGCGCATTCCCCGCAACACCCTCACCGTGGTCACCGGTCTCTCAGGCTCCGGCAAGAGCTCGCTCGCCTTCGACACCATATACGCCGAGGGCCAGCGCCGCTATGTCGAAACCCTATCCGCCTACGCCCGACAGTTCCTCGACCAGATAGAACGCCCCGATGTCGACTCCATCGAAGGCCTCTCGCCCGCCATCTCCATCGAGCAGAAGACCACCAGCCGCAGCCCCCGTTCAACCGTCGGCACCATCACCGAGATCTACGACTACCTGCGCCTGCTCTACGCCTCCATCGGTACGCCCCACTGCCCCAACTGCGGCCGCCCCATCGCCCGCCAGACCGCCGACCAGATCGTTCAGCGCATCATCGAGCTCGGCAATGGTGAACGCGTAACCGTAATGGCTCCCATCGTCCGCGGTCGTAAGGGCGAATTCAAAGACCTCCTCGACCAGCTCGATCAGCAGGGCTTCCGCGCCCGCATCGATGGCGAAGTCCACGACCTCGCCGAGCCGCCCGCCCTCGATCGCCGCAAGAACCACGCCATCGAAGCCATCGTCGACCGCATCCTACTCAAACCCTCCGAATCCGCCTCGATTGCAACTCCGGCTGCCCCATCCTTAACAAATGCGGGTGCCCCATCCTATCCGCGCACCTCAGCGGATAGGATGGGAATCAAGGAACCCCCATCCGCCTCCGGCAAACCCTCCGTCGAAAAACGACTCGAAGCTGCTGTCCAGAAAGCTCTCCAACTCGCTAACGGCCTCGTCCTCGTCGCCAGTGCCGGAGGTGCCGAGCAGCTCTTCTCCTCATCCATGGCCTGTCCCGACTGCGGCCTCGACGTCCCCAAGCTCGAGCCGCGCAGCTTCTCCTTCAACTCCACATTCGGCGCATGTCCCGAATGCCACGGCCTCGGCTCGCTCTACGACTTCGACCCCGCCAAGGTCATTACCGACTGGTCAAAGCCCCTCCTCGACGGCGGCCTCGGCCCCGGCTCCGCCTCCCAATACCTCCTCAAGCTCATCCACCTCGCCGCAGAGCGCTACCAGATCAATCTCAAGCTCCCCTTCGAAGATCTGCCGCCCAAACACCAGCACATCCTCGTCTACGGCCCGCCCAAGGGCGAGGGCCCGCGCACCGGCTTCCACGGCATCCTCGCTTACTTGCGCGACTCCACTGACGAAGCCCGCAGCGACGGCTACCGCGAATACATGATGAACTTCATGTCCGCAACGCCCTGCCCCGTCTGCCGCGGCAAGCGCCTGCGCCCTGAGTCCCTCGCTGTCAAAATCGGCGGCCTATCCATCACCGACTTCACCGCACTCCCGCTCAACCGTGCGCTCTCCGCCGCCATCAATCTCAAATTCAACGCCCGCGAGGCCCTCGTTGCCGATCGCATCCAGCGCGAAATCGTCGAACGCCTCGAATTCCTCTGCGCCGTCGGCCTCACCTATCTCTCGCTCGATCGCAACGCCGCCACGCTCTCCGGCGGCGAAGGCCAGCGCATCCGCCTCGCCACCCAAATCGGCTCACGCCTCCGNNCGCCTCATCGAAGCCCTCATCCGCCTCCGCGACCTCGGCAACACTGTCCTCGTCGTCGAACACGACGAAGACACCATCCGCCACGCCGATTATGTTCTCGACCTCGGCCCCGGCGCGGGCCGCCTTGGCGGATATGTCGTCGCCCAGGGCACACCCGCTGAAATCATGGCCTGCCCCGAATCGCTCACCGGCCGCTACCTTTCCGGAATGGCCCCCATGCTCCAACGCGTCCATCCGCGCAAGCTCACCGGCAAGTGGCTCACCGTCACCGGCGCGCGCGAGCACAATCTCCAGGACCTCACCATCCGCATTCCGCTCGGTGTCATGACCGTCGTCACCGGCGTCTCCGGCAGCGGAAAAAGCACCCTCATCAACGACATCCTCTACCGCTCGCTCGCCAAATCCATCTATGGCTCGCGCGAAGAGCCCGGCTCCCACGACGAGCTAACCGGCGCAGAGCAAATCGACAAGGTTATCCGCATCGACCAGTCCCCCATCGGCCGCACCCCGCGNNTCCAACCCCGCCACCTACACTCAGGTCTTCTCGCCACTCCGCGACCTCTTCGCCATGCTTCCCGAAGCCCGCGAGCGCGGATACAAGCCCGGCCGCTTCAGCTTCAACGTGACAGGTGGAAGATGTGAAACCTGCCAGGGCGACGGCCAGCGCCGTATCGAAATGAACTTCATGCCCGATGTCTACGTACAGTGCGAAGTGTGCAACGGCCGCCGCTACAACCAGGAAACTCTCGCCGTCAAATTCAAGGGCCACTCAATCGCCGACGTCCTCGACCTCACCATCGAAGACGCGCTCACCCTGCTTGAAGATGTACCCACCGTCCGCCAGAAGCTACAAACCCTCGTCGATGTCGGCCTCGGCTACGTGCACCTCGGCCAGTCCGCCACCACGCTTTCAGGCGGCGAAGCCCAGCGCATGAAGCTGGCCCGCGAACTCAGCAAGCGCCAAACCGGCCGCACACTCTATCTTCTCGACGAGCCCACAACAGGCCTCCACTTCGACGACGTCCGCAAGCTCCTCGAAGTCCTCCACCGCCTCGCCGACCTAGGCAACTCCGTCATCATCATTGAGCACAACCTCGATGTCATCCGTAACGCCGACTGGATCCTCGATCTTGGCCCCGAAGGTGGCGAAGACGGCGGACGCGTCGTCGCCCATGGCCGCCCCGCAAAAGTTGCCGCCACCCCCGGCTCATACACCGGCCAGTTCCTCCGCCGCTACTACACCAGCACCAACGGCCGCCTTGAGGTCGTCGATGCAGCCGCCGTCGATCCGGAAGAAGAGTTCGTCTCCAACTCAGAAAACATCCCCGCCAACCCGACCAGACCAACGTCCAAGTCCGCAAAAGCCAAGCCCGCAAAAGACCCCAACGCTGCCCCTCGCGGCCCCCGCAAGAAGAAGACAGGAATCGCATGACCGGTCGCGACGAGCACGACCCCATCGACAAATTAGACCAGCACAACGATGACCGAACTGGCCTGCCCCTGCCCACCAGCGCTGCCCCCAGCGCTGAAGTTGCCAATGCGGGTCCGCTCCCCGCATCGCCCGTTGAAGAACTCCACGCCGACCCTGCCTTTTACTTCCCCGCCATCCCCATCGCACCCGCCAGAGCCATCAGCGCCCCAGCGAGCCGCGCGCTTGCATCCGGCGACGATCTCCTCGACTATGTCCGCGACCCCCCCCGCCAGCCATCACCGAAACCCGCCCATCGCATTGCGCTCCCCGATGACCTCGACCCTGAGCTTTTCATAAAGCCACTGCCACCCGCGCCGAATCGCCCCGTCTCTCCACCTCTTTCAGCTATCACACGCGCCGATCGCCTCACCGAATCCCTTCGCCCCGAGCCGTCCGAGGCAGACTCCCCATTCGAACAATACCCCGCGCCCGACTTCCCCATCACGCCGTTCGCGCCATTCAACGCACCTCTCCATGCGGAAGGAGTCCAGGATCAATCGACACCGCCGGGTGCCCCATCTTTTCCGCGGGCTCCTCTAAGAGAAAATGTGGAATGGGTGGGAATTGACGCCCCCAACTTCCGCCTCCAGCCCGAGCCCGTAACCCGCATCCCAAACTTCGGCCACCTCGGCATCCTCCTTGCTATCGCGTCCATCGGCTTCGTCATCGCCGGCCTGGTCGTTCGCCTCGTCTTCCACTTCCATCTTTGGGGCGTCACGACGATTGCCCAAGCCACCGACAACATCCACTACACGCTCTTAAGCATGGCCGTTCTCTACGTCTCTTCCTTCGCCATAGCATTCTTCTTCTTCCCGCGCCTCTGGGAAAGGCCCTTCTTCGCCGCTCTGCAATGGAACGCTCCCTCCGCTCGACGTCACTTCTGGCTGCTCTTCAGCGGCGCCGCCTTCTGCTTCGTCCTCGCCATGGTCGACGAGCTCATCATTCCCGGCCCCACCAACGCCCCCATCGACAAGATGTTCTCCAACACCTCCGCCGCCTGGCTCCTCTTCGCCTTCGGCGTCACCGTCGCGCCCTTCTTTGAAGAGATGACCTTCCGCGGCTTCCTTCTCCCCGCCCTCTGCACCGCTATCGATTGGGGCGTGAGCAAACGTAACCATCAGCCTCCGCCGCCCCTCGGTCCCAACGGCTACCCCCAGTGGTCCCTTCCCGCCATGATCGTCGGCTCGTTGCTTACCAGCCTTCCCTTCGCCGCCATGCACGCCGACCAGATCGCCCACTCCATCGGCCCGCTCATCCTCCTCTACTGCGTCAGCCTCGTCCTCTGCTTCGCTCGCCTCGCCACTCGCTCCCTAGCCGCCAGCACCCTCCTCCACGCCACCTACAACTTCCTCCTCTTCTTCATGATGCTCGTAGGCACCGGCGGCTTCAAACACCTCGACAAGATGTAGAAGTTTTTGCCGCTCGAACACTGGAGAAAGAGAGGATAATGGGTGGCAAATGGATATACCTGACTATCAATCCCTTATGCTCCCCGTTCTTGTTGCGTCCTCAAACGGAGAGGTCCGAATTGGCTCAGTTGTCGAGGATCTTGCCGACCAGATGAATCTTGGAGCAGAGGAGCGAAACGAACTTCTGCCGTCCGGCAAGCAAACGGTATTCAGCAATCGGGTTCATTGGGCGAAGTCCTACCTAAGCAAAGCCGGACTCGTCGAACTGACACGCAGAGGACATTTCAAGATCACAGATCGCGGCCGCTCCGTTTTGGAATCCGAACCCGCACAAATTGACACAAAATTCCTCATGCGGTTCGATGAGTTTCGCCAGTTCAGAGAGAAATCGAACGCGCCTGCAGAAGAAGGCACAGAACCAAGTTCCCATCCGTTGACGCACCAGCGCCATACACCGGACGAGGTAATGCGGTCCGCACACAAACAGATCGAAACTGCACTGGCACTGGAACTCTTGGACCGGGTCAGAAGCGCCCCACCCGACTTCTTTGAGCGATTGATTGTGAATCTGCTTCTCAGCATGGGATACGGCGGAACAAGAGCTGATCGGTCAGGTCGTACTCTGGGTAGGTCAGGCGACGGCGGAGTGGACGGAGTCATCGATCAAGATGCCCTCGGACTTGACCGCGTCTACGTTCAGGCAAAGAGATACGCCGACGGAAATAACATTGGACCTGGCGCGATCCGGGATTTTTTCGGCAGCCTCGACCGCCACAAGGCGACAAAGGGGCTCTTTGTAACCACCTCGGCCTTTTCGGGGGCGGCCAGAGAGACCGCGGAATTCCTAAGCAAGCGAATAGTTCTAATCGGCGGCGACCAACTCGCCTCGTTGATGGTTCTCCACAACGTCGGATGCAGAATTGAGGAAACCTTGCACATCAAGAGGATTGACGAGGAGTTCTTTGAAGTATAGGTAAGAATCCGCCTGAAAATGCACTTTGCCTTAGCCCTAGCGTGACTCGCACTTTACAATCGAAATCGATGGCCGCTCCTACAAATAGAGAACAACTCCTCGCCCACCTCGCCCGCCTCAGCTTCCGCCTCGGCACCTTCACCCTCGCCTCCGGCGCCACCAGCGACTACTACATCGACTGCCGCACCACCAC